>NZ_JBICKS010000042.1:0-47129 GCF_043104415.1 Delftia sp. WSY_16
TGGTGCGAGGCCGAGATGAAGCGCACCGCCACCGCCCGTGGCGCGCGCGCCCCCAAGGGAGTGATTTCGGATTCGGACAGCACCCGCAGCAGCTTGGCCTGCAGGGCCAGGGGCATATCGCCGATCTCGTCAAGGAACAGCGTGCCCTCGTGTGCCGCAGCAATCAGCCCTTCGCGGCCCTTGCTGGCGCCGCCGGTCCAGGTGCCGGGCAGGTAGCCGAACAGCTCGCTCTCCAACAGTGCCTCGGGAATGGCTGCGCAGTTGATGGCAATGAAGGCGCCGCTGCGGCCGCTGGATGCATGCAGCCCGCGGGCCAGGTATTCCTTGCCCGCGCCGGTCTCTCCCTGCACCAGCACGGGCAGCTCTTGCGGTGCGAGCCGCGCGGCCTTGCGCAGCAGCGTCTGCAGTGCGGCATCACCCGTGTCCAGCGCCTGCAGCGCAGCAGGCAGCGGGGGCTGCGCCGGCCTTGCCTGCGCTTGCAGGCGGCGTGTCCGGCGCTGCGGCTCCATGGCATGGGCGAAGAGGATGCTGCCGTCGCGGGCGCGGATGATGCGCTCCTGCGCCGGGCGATTGCGGCGCAGCTCGGACAGGTGGCGCAGGTCCACGTCGAAGAAGCGCTCCAGCGGCTGGCCGATGAGGCTCTTGCGCTGGCGCCAGTCCAGTTGCGCGGCCGCTGCCAACAGCCGCGCGCCCGCGTGGGTCATGGCGCGGATGCGGCCACGTGCATCGACGCTGATGGAGGCGTCGGGATCGACGTCGAGGAAATCGGGCGACTGGGCCAGGCGCACCACCCAGTCCTGGCCGGACTGCGCCATCAGGTTGGCCTGCTCCACGCGCCGCGCCGCGGCCATGACGAGGTTGAGCGCCAGGTTCTGGCTGGCCCGCTCGGCAGGTGAGCGCAGCAGCGACAGGTCCAGCACCGCCGCGAGTTCGCCGCGCATGTCGTAGATGGGCGCGGCCGTGCAGGACAGGCCGGTGTGGGTGAAGTCGAAATGGTCGCTCTGGTGCACCGTCAGCGCCTCGCCCGTCTCAAGGCAGGCACCCACGGCCGAGGTGCCCGAGTGGTCCTCGCGCCATTGCGCGCCCAGATACAGGCCCGCGCGGCGCAGGTCGCCCTTGTCGGCCTCATGCCCCAGAAAGTCCACGGCCACGCCATGCCGGTCCGCCAGCAGCAGCACGTAGTCCAGTCCCTTGAGCTGCTGGTACAGCCGCTCCAGCGCATGGCGGGCGATGTGGATCAGCGGCTCGGACTCCTCGCGGTGCGCGCGCAGCTGGCCTTCGGTGACGATGTGGGCTTCGCTGGTATGCGCCGGGTCGAGCCGGTGGGAGTCGATGCAGCGGCGCCAGCTGCGCAGCACGGCGCGGTCGCGCTCCTGCCCGCGGTGGGAGTAGCCCAGGCCGAAGGCTTCGATTTCCTGGATGTGCGAGGCGTAGGACTGCAGGGGCATGGCGTGGAGTCGATGCGGGCTTTGAACGTGCCGCAGACGATTCTGTGCCCTGTGCGGCGCAGCGCCAATCAAGACTTACCCACTGCCCCTGCTGCGCTGCAGCACGCCTGGTGCGACAGGTGTCGCAGGGCTGCCCCACCTGTGGCGGGCGGCAATGCCGGGCAGCGGGTTGCAAGGCGCAGGGTTTGTACCGGAGGCGCGCAGGCAACCCCTTGATTTGCCTGGCGCATCCTGCCGCCGGGCCTGCCTGGCATGGTGATTGCGTAAGAGCGCCTGCCCGAAGAAAAACCAGCGGGCATGACCGCATCAAGGAGACAACCATGACCGATACGACGCCCAACGCCCGCGCCAAGGCGATGCTTGACCAACTCAACCATGCCCTGGGAGACCGCGACTTCGCGGCCGCCAGCCGCCTGTTCGCCGACGAATGCTACTGGCGCGACCTGGTGCTGCTGACCTGGAACATCAAGACCATGGAAGGGCGCAGCCAGATCGCCGACATGCTGGCTGCGCAGCTGGACGCCGCGGCGCCCGTGCGCTTTTCGCTGGACGAGCGCGAGTCGGTGGAGGAGGCCGATGGCGTGGTGTCCGCCTGGATCGTGATCGACACGCGCCATGCGCGCGGCGGCGGCCATGTCCGCATCAGGGACGGGCGCATCTGGACGCTGCTGACGGCCGCCCAGGAGCTCAAGGGCCATGAGGAACCCATGGGCACGCGCCGCCCGATGGGGGCCGAGCACGGCATCCGGCGTGGCCGCCAGACCTGGTTGGAGCGCCGCCAGCAGGAGGCCCAGGAACTGGGCCGCGACAGGCAGCCTTTCGTGCTCGTCATCGGCGGCGGCCAGGGCGGCATTGCGCTGGGCGCGCGGCTGCGCCAGCTGGGGGTATCGCACATCGTCATCGACCGCCAGGCGCGCCCTGGCGACCAGTGGCGCAACCGCTATAAATCGCTGTGCCTGCACGACCCGGTCTGGTACGACCACCTGCCGTACATGCCTTTCCCGGACAACTGGCCCGTGTTCGCGCCCAAGGACAAGATCGGCGACTGGCTGGAGATGTACACCAAGGTGATGGAGGTCAACTACTGGCCGTCCACCAACTGCCTGAACGCCCGCTTCGATGAGGACCGGCAGGAATGGGAAGTCACCGTGGAGCGCAATGGCGAGACGCAGGTGCTGCGCCCCAGGCATGTGGTGTTCGCCACCGGCATGTCGGGCAAGGCGAATGTGCCCAAGATCAAGGGCCAGGACATCTTCAAGGGCGAGCAGCAGCACTCGTCCCAGCACCATGGCCCGGACGCCTACGCGGGCAAGAAGGTGGTGGTGATCGGCGCCAACAATTCCGCCCACGACATCTGCGCGGCCCTGTGGGAGCACGGCGCCGATGTGACCATGGTGCAGCGCTCGTCCACGCACATCGTGCGCTCCGATTCGCTGATGGACATCGGCCTGGGCGACCTGTACTCGGAGCGCGCCGTGGCCAGCGGCGTGACGACCAGGAAGGCGGACCTGATCTTTGCCTCGCTGCCCTACCGCATCATGGCCGACTTCCAGGTGCCGGTGTACAACCGCATCCGCGAGCGCGACGCTCAGTTCTACCGCCAGCTGGAGGCGACCGGCTTCATGCTGGACTTCGGGGATGACGACTCGGGCCTTTTCATGAAGTACCTGCGCCGCGCCTCGGGCTACTACATCGACGTGGGGGCCTGCGATCTGGTGATCGACGGCAGCATCAAGCTGCAGGCGGGCAAGCAGATCAGCCACCTGTCGGAAAACGCGGTGGTGCTGGCCGATGGCACCGAGCTGCCGGCGGACCTGGTGGTCTACGCGACCGGCTATGGCTCCATGAACGGCTGGGTGGCCGACCTGATCAGCCAGGAGGTGGCGGACAAGGTAGGCAAGGTCTGGGGCCTGGGCTCGGACACCACCAAGGACCCGGGACCGTGGGAGGGCGAGCAGCGCAACATGTGGAAGCCCACGCAGCAAGAGGCGCTGTGGTTCCACGGCGGCAACCTGCACCAGTCGCGCCACTACTCGCTGTACCTGGCGCTGCAGCTCAAGGCGCGGCAGGAAGGCCTGCCGGTGCGTGTCTATGACCTGCAGCAAGTTCATCACCTGCGGTAAGGCCGAATAATCGCCATGGGGCGGCTGTGCCGCCCGCCAACCCAGCCTTGCAAAACAGAAAGTTCAATCATGAAAGCAGCACGTTTCCACGACCGGGGCGACATCCGCATCGAGGACATCCCCGAACCCGTGGTGGAGCCCGGCACCGTGGGCATCGAAGTGGCCTGGTGCGGCATCTGCGGCACGGATCTGCATGAGTTCATGGAAGGGCCGATCTTCATCCCGCCCTGCGGCCACCCGCATCCCATCTCGGGCGAGTCCGCACCCATCACCATGGGGCATGAGTTCTCGGGCGTGGTGTACGCCGTGGGCGCAGGGGTGGACGATATCCAGGTCGGCCAGCATGTGGTGGTGGAGCCCTACATCGTGGCCGACGATGTGCCCACGGGGCCGGGCGACAACTACCACCTGTCCAAGGACATGAACTTCATCGGCCTGGGCGGGCGCGGTGGCGGGCTGTCCGAGCGGATTGCCGTCAAGCGCCGCTGGGTGCATCCCATCTCCGATGCCATTCCACTGGACCAGGCCGCGCTGATCGAGCCGCTGTCCGTGGGCCACCATGCCTACACCCGCAGCGGAGCGAAGGCCGGCGATGTGGCACTGGTGGGCGGCGCCGGCCCCATCGGTCTGCTGCTGTCGGCCATCCTCAAGGCCAAGGGCCTGACCGTCGTCATCACCGAGCTCAGTGCCAAGCGCAAGCAAAAGGCGCGTGAATCGGGCGTGGCCGATCACATCCTGGACCCCTCCGAGGTGGACGTGGTGGCCGAGGTGATGAAGCTCACCGGCGGCAAGGGCGTGGATGTGTCGTTCGAATGCTCCAGCGTGAACAAGGTGCTGGACACGCTGGTGGCCGCGACGAAGGCCACGGGCGTGGTGGTGATCGTGTCCATCTGGAGCCATCCGGCCACCATCAACGTGCACAGCGTGGTCATGAAGGAGCTGGACGTGCGCGGCACCATCGCCTACTGCAACGACCACCAGGAAACCATCAAGCTGGTCGAGGAGGGCAAGATCAACCTCGAGCCCTTCATCACCCAGCGCATCCAGCTCGATGACCTGGTGGCCCAGGGATTTGACACGCTGATCCACAACAACGAGTCGGCGGTGAAGATCATCGTGCAGCCACGGTTCAAATAGCCGCTGGGCACCGCGACTGCACGAACCTGCATCTTTCGTGCCGGTCGCCCGGTCGCCGGCGGAGCCGGGCGCAAAGGGGTCAAAACCCGGCGGGGGCCGACACATGCCTCCCGCCGGCAAGCAGGGTTTCCAAAAATCGCTCAGACTAGCCAGAAGCGACTTTTGCAGTGCCGAAGATTTCTGCAACCGACTGAAAAACCCGCGGAACTTCGGCTTTAGCACTCAATCCTAACGAGTGCTAATATGAAGGAATGGAAGAAAGGAACTCTGCAATGACAAACGCCTCCGGCTCCATTGCGACCACCTTGGCGCCCGCTAACCCCTGGGCCCTGGTGCCGCCTCTGGGCAATCTGGATGCCTACATTTCCGCGGTCAACCGCCTGCCCATGCTCACCCTCGAGGAAGAGCAGGACTACGCCCGCAAGCTCAAGGAACACAGTGACCTGGACGCCGCAGGGCGTCTGGTGATGTCCCACCTGCGCCTGGTGGTGTCCATCTCGCGCCAGTACCTGGGTTACGGCCTGCCCCACGGCGACCTGATCCAGGAAGGCAATGTCGGCCTGATGAAGGCCGTCAAGCGCTTCGATCCCGATCAGAACGTGCGCCTGGTGAGCTACGCCATGCACTGGATCAAGGCCGAGATCCACGAGTACATCCTCAAGAACTGGCGCATGGTCAAGGTCGCCACGACCAAGGCCCAGCGCAAGCTGTTCTTCAACCTGCGCTCCATGAAGCAGGGCCTGAAGTCCGACGCCGCCATGGCCGAGGACGGCGCCATGCTGCGCGACACGCTGACCTCCGGCGAGATCGACGCCATGGCCGAGAAGCTCAACGTCAAGCGCGAAGAAGTCATGGAGATGGAAACGCGCTTGGCCGGTGGCGACGTGCTGCTGGACCCCTCGCCCAGCGATGATGGCGAGCAGGCCTTCGGCCCCATCGCCTATCTGGCCGACGGCGCACATGAGCCCACGGCCATGATCGAGTCGCGCCAGCGTGACCATCTGGCCACCGACGGCATTGCCATGGCGCTGGATTCGCTGGACGACCGCAGCCGCCGCATCGTCGAGGAGCGCTGGCTCAAAGTCAACGATGACGGCTCGGGCGGCATGACGCTGCATGAACTGGCCGCCGTGTATGGCGTGAGCGCCGAGCGCATTCGCCAGATCGAGGTGGCTGCCATGAAGAAGATGAAGAAGGCCCTGGCCGAGTTCGCCTGATGGCCTGACGGCCTGGGCTGACAGGCTGCTTCAAGACAAACCCGGATAATCTCCGGGTTTTTTATTGCCCGCAGCCTTTGCGGCCCCCACGCACCCATGCCCGCCCGCGCCATCTCGCCACTACGCCGCCTCTTCGCCAATGCCTTGGCCACCGCCCTGGCTTCGGCCCTGCTGCCTTGCGCTGCCGTGGCGGGCGACAACTGGCCCAGCAAGCCGCTGCACCTGATCGTCGGCTTTCCCGCAGGATCTTCCCCGGACCTCACGGCGCGCGCACTGGCCGAGCCGCTGGAAAAGCGCCTGGGCCAGCCCGTCATCGTCGAGAACAAGGTGGGAGCAGGCGGCAACATTGCAGGCGAGCAGGTGGCCCGTGCGCGCGATGGCCATACCTTCAGCGTGATGATCAACGGCAACCTGACGATTGCCCGCCTGCTCAACCCCGCCGTGCGCTACGACCCCGTCAAGGACCTGCAGCCCGTCAGCCTGATCGGCGTGGCACCCCTGGTGCTGGTGGCGCCGGCCGGCGCGCCCGAGGGCCGGGCCTTCCTGGAGGCCGCTGCCCAGGCCGGCAGCCGCTGGAGCTACGGCTCGCCCGGCGTGGGCACCGTGGGCCACCTGGGCATGGAGCTGCTCAAGAGCCGCTCCGCGCTCAGGCCCGAGCACATTCCCTATCCCGGCTACCCGCAGGTGTTCAACGCCATCCAGGGCGGCGACCTGCAGCTGTCCATGCTGCCGCCCGCGCTGGCCATGGCCCAGGTCCAGGCCGGCAAGCTGCGCGGCGTGGCCGTGACCTCGGCCGCGCGCAGCCCGCTGGCGCCGGGCCTGCCCAGCCTCAAGGAGCTGGGCGTGGGCGATTTCGACCTGGAGATCTGGAACGCCGTGGCGGCGCCCAAGGCCATGCCCGCCGCCCATGTGCACAAGCTGGCCGAGGCCGTGAGCGAGATCGTGCGCTCGCCCGAGATGCGCGCGCGCCTGGCCGCCCAGGGCTGGCAGGCCGTGGGCAGCTCGCCCGAAGGCCTGGCCCTGCGCATGCGCCAGGACGTGGCGACGCTGGGCCGCATCATCCGCGAACAGGGCATACGCGCACAATGATGCGCCCAGTGACGTGCCCTCTTTGACACCCCCATGACCGCAGCCCAAGCCTTTACCGAACTCAACGCCTGGCAGGTCATGGCCTGGGGCCTGGCCTTCTTTGGCGTGCTCTACCTGGCCGGTGGCTGGGGCATGTCGGCGCTCACGCGCTGGCTGCAGCGGCGCGGCGTGGGCCGCGTGCTGGACACGCGCCCGCTCAAGCCCGACCAGTTGCAGCGCGAATGGCGCCAGTCGCTGCATTCGGTGCTGATCTTCGGCATCGGCATGATCGTGCCCTGGGGCCTTCTGCAATTGGGGTGGGCGCGGCTGGAGCCCGATGCAGGCCCCTGGCGCATTGCCATCGAAGTCGTGGTGCTGCTGATCTGGAACGATGTGCATTTCTGGATCAACCACCGCCTGCTGCACACGCGGCTGCTGGGGCGCTTTCATGGCGACCACCACCGCTCCATCGTCACCACGCCGTGGTCCACCTACAGCTTCCATCCCATCGAGGCGCTGATGCTGGGCAACGTCATCCTGTTGCCCATGGTGGTGCATGACTTCAGTTTCTGGTCGCTGGCCTCGGTGCCCGTGCTCAGCCTGCTGCTGAACGTCATAGGCCACTCCAACTACGACTTCTTTCCCAGGGTGTCCGACACGCATGCGCTGGCCGCCAGCCGGCGCCACCATCTGCACCATGCCCGGCCCAATGGCAACTACGGCTTTGCGCTGGCCTTCATGGACCGGCTGATGCGCACGCGCGTGGCACTGCCCGCCACGGCCCGGCCCAGGACGGAATGAGCCGACCGCCTGCTCGCCACGTCCAGCCATGGCTGCCCCGGCTGCGCCACGGGCGCGACCTGCAGTCGCTGGCCTATCTGGTGGCGCTGCCGCTGATCGTGTGGTGGCAGTGGCAGCATGGCTGGAACCTGTGGCTCTACGGGATCGAGCTGTTCCTCACGCTGGGCGTGGGCGTCATCCACCACAACCACACGCATTTGCGCATGTGGCGCGGGCGCTGGGCCAACCGCTTCACCGACTACTGGCTGACCCTGCTGCAAGGCCACCCGACCTTTGTGTTCTGGCCCGCCCATGTGGCCAACCACCACCGCTTCCGCCACGGCCCGCGCGACATGGCACGCACCTACCGCTTCGGCGGCGACCACAACCATCTGCTGGGCTACCTGCTCCACCCGCTGCAGGCCGGCTGGGTGCTGTACCCGCTGTTCCTGCGCTGGCTGGGCCAGCTGCGGCGGCATTGGCCCGGCGCCTTTCGCTACTGCATGGGCCAGTACCTGCTGTGGCTGGGCAGCTGGGCGCTGCTGCTGTCGCTGGATTGGCAAAAGGCCTTGCTGCTGGTGATCGTTCCCCAGTTGCATGGCCTGCACTGGCTGCTGGCCACCAACTACCTGCAGCACGCCCATGCCGATGGCCGGCCACTGACGCGCGGCCAGCGGCTGGACAGCGCCACGCCACTGAACTACGCGCGCAATTTCGAGGGCTGGGTCAATCCGCTGCTGTTCAACATCGGCCTGCACACGGCCCACCACGAGCGGCCCCAGGCCCACTGGTCCGAGCTCACGCGCCTGCACAGCGAACACTACCGCCAGCGCGTGGCCCCTGCGCTCAACGAAGGCGGACTGCTACCCTACATGGCCCGCGTCTTCGTGCTCGGCACGGTCTGGCCGCCGGCGCGCACGCGCGCGCAAATGCCTCCCGGAACATACGACTGATACGTCCCAGAACCCATGCCCGTCGCCTATTCCAACGTCTATCTGCATGCCGCAGGCATGTTCCTGCCCGGTGAACCCGTGGACAACGCAGGCATGGATGCCTACGTGGCGCCGCTCAACCGCCTGTCCGAGCGCCTCAAGCGCCGCATCCTGGCCGAGAACGGCATTGTCCAGCGCCACTACGCCATCGACGCCGAAGGCCGCACCGTGCACAGCAACACGGCCATGGCCGCCCAGGCCATCCAGGACTGCCTGGCGCAGGCCGGGCGCGCGCTGGGCGATGTGGGCTTCCTGGCCAGCGGTTCCTCGGGCGGCGATGCGCTCATGCCCGGCTTTGCCAGCATGATCCAGGGCGAGATGGCCGCGCCGCCCATGGAGACCCTGTCCGTGCACGGCGTCTGCGCCGCCAGCGTGGGCGCGCTGCAGGCAGCGGCCCAGGCCGTGGACCGCGCGCCCGACTCGCTGGCCCTGGCCGTGGCCAGCGAAATGCCCTCGCGCCTGTTCAAGCGCTCGCGCTTCGCGGCCCAGGGATACAACACGGATTTCGACGCCCACTTCCTGCGCTGGATGCTGTCCGATGGCGCGGGCGCCGTGCTGCTGGGCGGCCCGCAGGCCCTGCCCGACGCGCCCGGCCTGCGCCTGAAGCTGCGCTGGACGCACCTGCGCAGCTTTGCGGGCGACTACCCGGTCTGCATGCAGCTGGGCCTGACGCCCGACCGCGCCACCAGCCACCTGGACTTTGCCGCCTGGGGCGAGGCCGAGGCCGCAGGCGCGCTGTCGCTGCGCCAGGACATCCGCCTGCTGCCGCACCTGTTCGATGTCTGCATCCACGAATACGCCCACCTGGCGCACACGGGCTGGGTGCCCGGGCGCGGCATAGACCACTTCCTGTGCCACTACTCGTCGGAGCGCTTCATCCCCGTGGTCGATGAGCTGCTGGGCAAGGCCCAGCTCGGCATCCCGCGCGAGCGCTGGTGGAGCAACCTGGCCTGGCGCGGCAACACGGGCGCGGCCTCCATCTTCGTGATGATGTCCGAGTTCCTGCGCACGGAATCGGCACGCCTGAAGCACGGCGACACCGTGCTGTGCTTCATTCCCGAATCGGGCCGCTTCACGGCCGGCTACATGCTGCTGGAAGTGGAGGATGCGGCCCAGGCGCCCACCGCCACCCCGGCCACGGCCGCAGCACGCAGTGCGACCGCCGAAGCTTCCGCTGCCCCGGACCTGCTGCCCGATGTCTCCACCATCGCCCCGCCCCACGACCCGAACCAGGCCCCGGCCACGCTGGCGCCGCTGCTGACCGAACTGGCCAGCCTCTGGCAGGACTACCGCTCGCGCGTGTGGCGCACGCCGCTGCTGCAGCGCATACGCACAGGCAGGCTGCAGACCGCCGACTACGTGCGCTGGATGAGCCACTGGGTTCCCCAGGTGCGCGAGGGCAGCCTGTGGATGCGCGAGGGCGCGGCCTCGCTCACCGGCGAGCACGCGGCGCTGGCTGCGCTGATCGACGTGCATGCGGGCGAGGAGCAGAACGACTTCCGCATCCTGCACGAGGACTACCTGAAGGCTGGCGGCACCGAGACCGACCTCACCCGCCTGCGCCGCAACCCCGGCGGCGAGGCGCTCAACGCCTATCTGCACGGCCTGGCCGCCACGCCCAATCCCGTGGGCCTGCTGGGCGCCATCTACATCATCGAAGGCACGGGCCAGCGCATCGTGCCCAGCCTGCTGCCGCTGCTGCGCGCCAGCCTGCCGCTGCCGCCCGATGCCTTCCGCTTCCTGGAATACCACGGCGCCAACGACGAACACCACCTGGAACGCTGGCTCATGGCCGTGCAGATGGTGATGGCGCTGGACGGCACAGACGGCAGCGGGGGTACGGCGGCGCAGGCCATCGTGCGCACCGCGCGCCACACGGCGGCGCTGTACCTGATGCAGTTCGAGCATGTCCTGACCGAGGAGCACTGATGCCACCGCCAGACTTCATCGACCAGCCCCACGACGAGCGCGACCCCAGCCCCTGGCGTGCCCTGTACCTGGACCAGAGCACGCCGCTGCCCGACGACGTCAAGGCCGCCTGGCTGCGCGACTGCAGCAGCGGCTCGCGCCAGTACCTGCTGCCCTTCCTGCGGCCGCTGGCGCGCACCAGCATCGTCCTCATCCAGATCCTCAAGGTGCTGCTGCCGCGCAACTGGGCCCACTCCAGGCTGCTGCACCGGCTGCTCGCCTTCAGCATGAACCGCTTCGTCTCGCCCGAGGCCAACTGGCTCATCCTGCGCCATTTCCACCTGGGCTCGCAGATCCTGGCCTTTGTCGCGGCCAATGCGCCCACGCCCGTGTCCACCACACCGCTGGAGCCGGACAGCATCGACGACATCAAGGACGACCTGTTCCTCAGGCACGACCTGAACCTGTTCAACTTCGTCATCCGCCTGAACAACGCGCTGCGCGCCGCAGGCCAGGAACTGCAGCCCGTGGCCGAGCCCGACTTCTCCATGCTGCGCAACCCGCCCCTGCGCCTGGAGGACATGCCGCGCGGGCGCCTGAACCTGCTGGACCTGCAAAGCGCCATCGAGGTCTACACGCCCGTCTACCAGCTGCTGCTGACCGACAACGACTTCTGGCGCGCCAGCAACTCGCTGCAGCTGGACGAGACCGTGGCCATCTATGCGGCCAAGATCCTCGCCTCGCCCGAGCACCTGGTCATGCTCAACAACAAGCACCCGCTGGTGCCCCTGTCCACCCTGCGCGCCGGCCACCGCCTGGTGCTGCACGGACTGTCCACCGAAATGCTGCACTGCCTGCTGATGAAGGTCGCCAGCGGCGACATCCCCCTGCCCGCACGCGAGCTGGCACGCATGCGCGAAGCCGCCCGCGCCCACGGCAGCGAAACGGCCAGCGGTGCCGACCATGCCAGCAGCGCCAGCAGCACGGCAGCCGTCTGACCCAGGTCAAGGAACAGCGGCGGATTGACGCCATCTGGCGCGAAAACGGTTACATCACGTTGCATTCAGCCGCAGGGCCCGCTAGCCTGCACGGCTTCGCCCTGGCCGCACGCCCGGGTCCCTGCCAGCGCCAGGGCGCCTCCTGCCCTGGCTTGCGGCGCCTTCGAACCGTCCGTGCCATGCCATCGTCGTCCTTTGCGCCTTCAGCCGTACGCTGCAGCGAATGCATGCGTTCGTCGCACTGCCTGCTGGGGCAACTGCCCGAACCCGCCTTCCTGCAATGGCTGCCGCACATCCGCGAACGCGGCCTGGCCAAGGGCCAGAAGCTCCAGGCGCAAGGCTGCGTTGCCCATGAATTCCAGGTGATCAAGCTCGGTTTCGTCCTGGCTATCCGCCGTGGCGGCGACGGCGTGCAGCGGCCCGTGGCACTGTTCGGCAACGGCCACGCGCTGGGCAGCCCGGGCTGGCTGCAGCAGCCCTCGGCCATGCACTTCGAGGCCCTGGGCCCGGGGCGCATCTGCTGCGTGGATATCGCCACCATCACGCGCCGGGGCTTGGTCGATGCCGCCTTCGTGCGCGCGCTGGCCACCAGCTACACCTGCAACAACGCCCTGCTGGCGGAATGGGCCCACATCGTCCGCATCCCCGGCGTGCTGCGCCAGCTGGCCGCCACCCTGATGCAACTGGCCGCGCTGCAGTCAAGCCTGCTCGTGCGCCTGCCCAGCCAGGGTGCACTGGCCGCCCTGCTGGCCACCACGCGCGAAACCATCGCACGCAGCCTTGTGCGCCTGGTGCAACTGGGCGCGCTGGAGCGGCCGGATCGATGGCATTGCGTGCTGCAGCCTGCGGTGTTGTTGAGGATCAGTGGGGGTGGGGTGAGGGAGGTGGGGTGAAGGAGGTGGGGTGCGAGAGGCGTGGCGGTTGATCGGGCGGACCGGTAGGCTTGCCGACCTGTTGCAACATCAAGCGCCAGGTTTGGCAGAACCGCCGTCCCTGCTCACCATCGCTCCCTTCCCATCGCAACAGTCCGCAGTTTGATGCTCAAGCGCCTCTTCCTCCTGCTGCGCCAGCAAGGTCGCCACGGGCTTGTGAATCAGCGCGGGAATCTGCTCCGCCGGCATGGCGCGGGCGAAGAGCCAGCCCTGGTAGGCGTCGCAGTCCAGGATGCGCAGCAGGCGCAGCTGCTCGGCGGTTTCCACGCCTTCGGCCACCACCTGCAGGCCCAGGGTGCGGGCCAGCGCGATCACGGCCTTGACGATCTTGGCGTCGGCCGGGCTGTCGAGCATGGGGCCGATGAAGGTGCGGTCTATCTTCACGCGCGAGACGGGCAGATCGCGCAGGTGGGCCAGCGAGGAGTAGCCGGTGCCGAAATCGTCCAGCACCACGCAGACACCTGCGGCAAGCAGGCTGCCCAGCAATTCGCGCGCCTGCTGCGGGTCGGTCATGGCGGCGGACTCGGTGACTTCCAGCTCCAGCAGGTGCGGCGGCACGCCATGCCGGGCCAGGCTGCCCATGAGGCGCTGCTGCAGGTCGGCCTGGCGCAGTTGCTGGGCCGAGAGGTTGACCGCCACGCGCAGCGGCATGCCTGCGCGCAGCCAGTCGCCGGCCTGGCGGCAGGCCGCATCGATCACCCATTCGCCCAGCGCGAGGATCAGGCCCGTGGACTCGGCCACGGGCACGAAGCGCTCCGGCGAGACCCAGCCCATCTGCTCGTCGTTCCAGCGCAGCAGGGCCTCCACGCCCTGGACCTGGCCGCCCAGCACCTGCACCTGGGGCTGGAAATGCAGGCTCAGCAGACCCCGGTCCAGGGCGCGCTTGAGGCGTTCGTGCAGCAGCACTTTCTCGGCCATGGCCTCGCCCATGGCGCTGGCATAGCAGGCGTAGGAGGCACGGCCGCGCTGCTTGGCGTCGTACATGGCCATGTCGGCATAGCGCATGAGGGTGGCCGCATCGCCCGCGTCCTGCGGGTAGAAGGCCACGCCCACGCTGGCGCCGAAGTTCAGCGCGTAGTGGCCGATGGCGCAGGGCCGGCACAGCTCGCCCAGCAGCGCGTCGACGCGCCGGCGCAGGTCCGGCCCGTTGCAGGGATGCAGCACGGCGGTGAACTCGTCACCGCCCATGCGCGCCAGCGTGGCCGAAGTGCCCAGCGCGGCCTGCAGGCGGCGCGCCACTTCCTTGAGCACCTGGTCGCCCACGTCGTGGCCATAGCCGTCGTTGATGGCCTTGAAGTTGTCGAGGTCGAGCAGCAGCAGCGCAAAGGACGCGGGCCCGGTGCCCGAGCCCGAACCCACTTGCGCCTGCGAGATCGCCTGCTCCAGCTGCAACCCGAACTGCCAGCGGTTGAGCAGGCCGGTGAGCGTGTCGTGCGTGGCGTGGTAGTGCATGCAGGCCTCCATCTGGCGCAGCTGCGACAGGTCGCGCACAAAGGCCACGGCCACGCCCCCGCCGTGCGGGGAATGGCCCAGGGCGATGTCCACGGACAGGCGCTTGCCGTCCTTGCGCAGCAGCCACAGGTCCCGCCCCTGCCCCATGGGCCGGCGCGCGGGCTGGGCGAAGTAGGACTGCAGCTGCGGCCCATGGGCCGCATGCGCCTCGGGCGGCAGCAGCATCTGCAGCGGACGGCCCAGCAGCTCGGAGGCGCCATAGCCGCTCATGGCCTGCATGGCGGGATTGGCCAGCAGGATGCGGCCCTTGCGATCCACGAGCACGATGCCGTCGGGCGCGGCCTCCATGGCCACGCGCTTGAGCTCCTCATCCAGCGCCTCGCACGGCCCGATCAGATGGCCGGCTTGCGCGCTCCAGACCGACGCCATCATGCGGACGGCCCCTTGCCGTGGAAGACCGATGCCGCAGCCTCCAGCGCCTGAGCCTGCCCGGCCAGCTGCTGCGCGTGCCCGATGGTGTCGCGCGCCAGCGTGGCGTTGTGCTGGGTCATCTGTTCGAGCTGCTGCACGGCGGCCTGCACCTGTTGCACGCCACCGGCCTGGGCCTGGCTGGCGGCCTGCATGCCTTCGGCCAGCAGCAGCTGCTCGCGCATGTCGGCCTGCACGGCGAGCATGGCCTCGCCCATTTCGCGCGCCATGGCGCAGCTTTGCGCCACCTGCTGCTGCGATGCCTCGATCAATGCCTTGATCTGGCGCGCAGCTTGGGCGCTGCGCTGGGACAGGCCGCGCACCTCGTCGGCCACCACGGCAAAGCCCTTGCCGTGCTCGCCGGCGCGCGCGGCCTCCACGGCGGCGTTGAGCGCCAGCAGATTGGTCTGAAAGGCAATGCCGTCGATGAGCGAGCTGATCTCCCCGACCTCGTCGCTGGTCCGGGCCACGCCGCGCATGCCCTGGTCCAGTTGCGCGACCATGCGGCTGCTCTGCCCGGCCATGTCCACGCCATGCCGCGCGCGGCGGGCGGCCTCGCCGGCCTGGGCGCTGCTGCGCTCTATGGCGCAGGCCAGGGCCCGCATGGCCTGGGCCGATTGCTCCAGGCTGGCGGCGGCAGCCTCGGTGCGGTCGCTCAGTTCGGTGCTGCCCTGCTGCACGGCCAGCGCGCAGCGGCGCACCTGGTCGCTCTTGCCCTGGATGTCGTCCACCAGGGAGACCAGGTTGAGTCCGGTCTGCCGCACGGCGCCGCCGATGGCGCCGATCTCGTCCGTGCGCTGCGTGAACAGTTCCCCCGTCTGCTGCCCGCTGGCCACGGCCTGGGCCTGTCCGCGCAGGGCAGCCAGGGGCATGAGCAGCCTGGTGCGCAGCCACTGCCCGGCCGCCACGCAAGCCAGGCTCCAGATCAGCCAGGCGGGCCAGATCTCGGCCAGCGTCAGGGACAGGGGCAAAGCCGAGGCCCAGGCCTGCAGCGACGGCAACCACAGCCCGGCCGATCCCAGCAGCCACAGTCCCGCCACCATGGCCTGCGCCCGCCAGGCCAGCGGCCTGAAGCGCCACCAGCGCTGCAGCGCGCCCGCGGCGCCACGCCCCACTGGGAAGCCCCGGTGCAGGCCCAGCGAGCGCACGCCGGCATTGATCTGTTCATAGAGCGCCGCATGCTGCTGCACCTCGCACGGCTGCGGCCGGGTGCGCACGGACAGGTAGCCGACCACGGTGCCCGCATGACGTATGGGACTGGCGTTGGCGCGCACCCAGTAGTGGTCGCCATTCTTGCGCCGGTTCTTGACCAGGGCGCTCCAGGGCAGCCCGCGCTGGATGGTGGACCACATGTCGGCAAAGGCGGCCGCCGGCATGTCGGGATGGCGCACGATGCTGTGGGCCTTGCCGTAGAGCTCGGCGGCCTCGAAGCCGCTGACGCGGATGAAGGCATCGTTGGCATAGACGATGCGCCCCTTCAGGTCGGTGACGGAAAGAAGCGTCTCTCCTTCGCTCAGAGGGTACTCACGCTGGGTGACGTACACGTTTCGCCGCATGGATCAGGTCTCTCGGAGATGGGCGGGGCGTCGGCATGACACCCCCAGGCGGGGCCCACTCTAAGCAGTCCTGAGGCGATGCACATCAGGGATGGTGTGCTGCAGCGCACCTAAACGCAGTCAATGTGACGGGGGTCACATTGGCTGCGGCGCGCGCAGGATCAGGAGCGTTTTTCCTGCAGCAGGGCCTTGACGTCGGCGCCCAGCACCTGCGGGCCGCCGCCGTATCGCTCATACACGCGCAGGCGGCCGGCCGTGTCATAGACATAGCTGCCGGCCGAATGGTCCAGCGTGTAGGTGCCTTCGGTCTTGCCGGGCACTTTCTTGTAGAAGAGCTTGAAGTCCTTGGCCACGGCCGCCGTCTCGTCCGGCGTGCCGTGCAGGCCGACGAAGCCGGGGTCGAAGTTGCCCAGGTAGGCCTTGAGCACCTCGGGCGTGTCGCGCTCGGGGTCCAGGGTGACGAAGACGCCCTGCAGCCTGTCGCCATCGGCGCCCAGCTGCTGCTTGACCTCGACCAGCTCCTGCAGGGTGGTGGGGCAGACATCGGGGCATTGCGTGTAGCCGAAGAAGACCACGACGACCTTGCCCGCGAAGTCCTTGATGCTGCGCTGCTTGCCGTCCACATCGCGCAGGGGAATGTCCTTGGCGTACTCGGCGCCCGTGACATCGACACCCTGGAAACTGGTCTTTGCCTCGCGCGAGCATCCGCTCAGCGCCAGGGCGCCCCATGCCATGGCGGTCAAGCCCAGAACGCGCAGCGCTGTCCGTTTGTTCATGCTTCCTCAACAAGGTAGTTGCCGCAGGCTGCGTGGCCGCAAAGGCTGCGCGCCGGCCCGGGCTGGAAAGGGAAAAGGCGAAAGCGTCCGCTGAAGGCGCTTTCGCACAGCCGCAAACCATAACCCATAACCGCAAGACCCCGGCGCTGCGGGGCCTGCCTGCCGGCCTACCGGGGCCGGCCAGCCTTACTCGCCGTCGCCCGGACGCCCTGCCGTGTCCCAGGAAGCCGATGCACGCAGCAGCCGGTCCAGGTCGCGCTTGGCCTTGCCGGCATCGGCCATGCCCAGGCCTGCGGGCATGCGCATCATCCAGTGGCCCTGCGGGTCCACCACGTACAGGTGGTCCTGCAGCGCATGGCCGGGCGCCGGCTGCAGCCAGCCGTGCAGCACGGCCTCGGGCACGCGCAGCACCGTGGCCTGGGCCAGCGCGGGGCGCAGGTGGGCGGGCACGGGTGCGTCGTCGGAGATGAGCCAGACCCGGTCCAGCCGGTCCTTTTCGCGGCCCAGGGTTTCGCGCAGCTGGCGCTGCAGATAGAGATGGCTTTCGCAGGCGCTGCCGCAGGCCCCGCCCGCCACGCTCAGCAGCAGCCATTGGCCCTTGAGCGACTGCAGCGGTACAGGGGCGCCGTCCAGCGTGGTGGCCGTGGCCGGTGGCAAGGCTGGCTGGTCCGCGATCAGCTCGCCAAAGCTGCGCTGCTGGCCAGGCCGCAGCACGTAGTAGGTGAAATAGGAGGCCACCACGGGCGCGGCGCAGACCGCGAACACGGCCAGCATCTTCCAGCGGCCGCTGCGCGTGCGTTGCGCGCCGGCAAGGCTCGGCTGCAAGGGTGGCAGGCCATGGACAGTCATCTCCAGGGGAGTCTCAGGAGCGGGCATGGCGCGGGCGGACAAAGCGTCGGACGATTTGGAACCAGACATACAAAAGCGTGATCAGGGCCGCAAGTCCAAACCATTGGAACGCATAGCCATGGTGTTTCTCGACACCGGCCGTCACAACGGGCCAGTCGCGCCGCAGGCCTTCGCTGGCTTCGCCGGTCTGCAGCAGGCTCCATTCGCGCAGCGGCAGCCCGGAGGCCACGGCCCATTCGGCAATGTCCACATTCTGTCGGATGCGCGACTTTTGCCCATCAGGGTCTGCCCCTGCACGGCCGAATTCGTAGAGCCGGGACGGCGCGGCCTCCATGCGCCCCTGGACGGTCACCAGCCCTTCGGGCGTCTGCACCTCGGGCAGGGCCGTGCGGTCCAGGAAGTTGCGCGGCACCCAGCCGCGCTGCACGGCGATCACCACGTCCTCATGCGGCGCAGCCAGCCGCAGCGGCGTGAGCACGAAGAAGCCCGGCTGGCCCTGCATCTGGCGGTTGTCCAGGTACAGCGTCTGCCCCGCAATCCAGTGGCCCTGCAATTGCACGGGACGGTGCAGCCAGGGCGCGGCTTCGGGGTTCGGCACCGCACCGGGCTGCACGGCTGCCAGCTGGGCGTTGCTCCACGGCGGCAGGCCCTGCTGGCGCTGCACGGCGTCGAACAGTTCCTGCTTGTAGGCCGCGCGCTGCAGCTGCCAGCGGCCCAGGGACAGCGTGACGGCCACGCCGATCAGCGCGGCCAAGGTGATCAGTACAAACCGCCAGCGCTCTGGCATTCTGGAAACACGCACCGGATAATCCACCCATGAAATTCGTGATCGTTCTCGCCCTGCTGGCCATTGTCGCCAGTCTGGGCAGCGCCCTGTTCTTCATGATGCGCCGCAATCCCGAAGACCAGCAGGGTGCGGGCGACGACAAGCGCCGCAGCCGCGCCATGTTCCGTGCACTGGCGCTGCGCGTGGGCCTGTCCATCGCGCTGTTCCTGTGCGTGCTGCTGGCGGCCAAGCTGGGCTACATCCATCCCACCGGCTGGACCGCCGGGCAATAGACAAGCCCCCTGCCACCACAAACAAAAAGAAGCGCCCTGGCGCTTCTTTTTGCATGGGGCCGGATACAGACTACATCCAGTAGACCAGCACGTAGAGGAACAGCCACACCACGTCCACGAAGTGCCAGTACCATGCCGCGCCCTCGAAGCCGAAATGCCGCTCGGCCGTGAAGTGCCCGGCATGCAGGCGCATGGTGATGAAGAAAAGCATCAGCATGCCCACGAAGACGTGGAAGCCGTGGAATCCCGTGAGCAGGAAGAAGGTCGAGCCGAACACGCCCGAGGACAGCTTGAGGTTCAGATCCGTGTACAGGTGGTAGTACTCGTAGCCCTGCACGCACAGGAAGACGAAGCCCAGGATCACCGTCATCCACATGAAGGCGATGGTGCGGGCGCGGTGGCCGGCCTGCAGCGCATGGTGGGCAATGGTCAGCGTCACGCCCGAAGTCAGCAGCAGCGCCGTGTTGATGGTGGGCAGCCAGAACGGGCCCACGGTCTGGAAGGGCTCGACACTGTTGGCCGGCGAGGCCGTGGCACCCGCTGCCATGCTGGGCCAGACGGCCTTGAAGTCGGGCCACAGCAAGGCGTTGTCCAGGCTGCCCAGCGCGGGCACCGAGTGCGAGCGCGCCCACCACAGGGCGGTGAAGAAGGCGCCGAAGAACATCACCTCGGAGAAGATGAACCAGCTCATGCTCCAGCGGAAGGACAGGTCGATCTTGCGACCGTACTTGCCGGACTCGCTTTCATGCGCGGCCTCCCGGAACCAGAAAAAGAGCACGGCCAGCCACCAGACCAGGCCCAGGCCCAGGCTGTACATGCCCCATTCATGGCCGTTGATCCAGTTGCCCGCGCCCAGGATCACGAAGAACAGCCCCGCCGCCGCCATGACGGGATGGCTGGACTCTGCCGGCACGTAGTAGTAAGGCGTTTTGCCGTGGGTGGTTGCACTCATTGCTCAGCTCCTGACATTCTTGGTTCTGTGTTTCCCGTCGATCACTCTCTGTCCCCGATGGCCGCGCCGCTCAGACCACGAGCTTGACCAGCGCGATCAATCCCAGCACCAGCAGGAAGATGGCCGCCAGCCCCACTGCAATCACATGCAGCGGCGTGATGCGCTCCCCGTCCTGCTGGTACTCGCTAGCCCTGCGCACGCCGAACAGGGACCACGCCACGGCGCGCACCGTGCGCCACACGCTGGGCGGGCGGCGCTTGTCCCCGGGTTGCGGCGCATTCATGAGGCCGGCTCCTGCTTCGGCCCTGCGGCCACCGGCGCATCGCCCGTGGGCGCGGCCGGCGTCCTGCCGCCCACCTCGAAGAAGGTATAGGACAGCGTGATCGTGGTCACGTCCTTGGAGATGCGCGGATCGATCACGAAGGCCACCGGCCACTCGCGCTTTTCCCCTGGCTCCAGCGTGTACTGCGAAAAGCAGAAGCACTCGAGCTTGTTGAAATGCGCAGCCGCCTGGCGTGGCGCATAGCTCGGTATCGCCTGGGCCGCCATGCGGCGGTTCTGCACATTCTGGAATTCGTACATGACCGTGGCCAGCTCGCCCGGATGGACCTGCATGGAGCGCTGCGCCGGCTTGAAGTCCCAGGGCCCGCGCGCATTGGCGTCGAACTCCACGGTGATGGTGCGGCTCTTGTCCACCTGCGAGTTGGCCGGCAGCTTCACATCGCGCCCGGCCGTGCCGTTGCCCGGCACCTGCCGCTCGGACAGCGACAGGATGTTGATGCCCGTGAGCTCGCAGATGTGCTTGTAGATGGGAATCAGCACGTAGCCGAAGGCAAACATGCCCAGCGCCACCACGGCCAGCTTGCCCACCATCTTCGCGTTTTCACTGCGCACGCTCACGGATTGCCCTCCTGTTGCCTTCAAGCGCTCAATGGAGCACGGTGATCTTGATCACGAAGCCGGCCAGAAAGACCAGCGCCACCGATACCAGGATCAGCGCCAGCCGCACGTTGGCTTTTCGTTGCTGTGCATCCATTTTTCTGATCTCCATGACTACTGGCAATCTCTGAGACTGTCGCGCCCCACCCCAGGGGCACCGAGGAAGGGGGAAGGCGCGAAGCGACCCAGGCGGTGGTTCATTTCAGCCTATGACGCGGGTCGCCGTCGCATCCAGCTTGGGCGGCGTCTCGAAGGTATGGAACGGCGCCGGCGAGGGCACTTCCCACTCCAGGCCTTCGGCAGCCTCCCAGGGCTTTTGCGGCGCCTTCTCGCCCTTGCCGCGCATGGCGGGCACGACGACGAAGAGGAAGAAATACACCTGCATCAGGCCAAAGCCCAGCGCGCCCAGCGAGGCCACCATGTTGAAGTCGGCGAACTGCATGGGGTAGTCGGCATAGCGGCGTGGCATGCCCGCCAGGCCCAGGAAGTGCATGGGGAAGAAGGTGATGTTGAAGAAGATCAGCGAGCCCCAGAAGTGGATCTGGCCGCGCGTCTCCGAATACATCACGCCCGTCCACTTGGGCGCCCAGTAGTAGTAGGCCGCGAACATGGAGAACAGCGATCCGGCCACCAGCACATAGTGGAAGTGGGCCACCACGTAGTAGGTGTCCTGCAGCTGGATGTCGATGGGCGCCATCGACAGGATCAGGCCCGTGAAGCCGCCCATGGTGAACACGAAGATGAAGCCCACCGAGAACAGCATGGGCGTCTCGAAGGTCATGGAGCCACGCCACATGGTGGCCACCCAGTTGAAGATCTTCACGGCCGTGGGCACCGAGATCAGCATGGTGGCGTACATGAAGAACAGCTGGCCCGTGACGGGCATGCCGGTCGTGAACATGTGGTGCGCCCACACGATGAAGGACAGGATGGCGATGGACGAGGTCGCATACACCATGGACGCATAGCCGAACAGCTTCTTGCGGCTGAAGGCCGGCACGATCTGGCTGATGATGCCGAAGGCCGGCAGGATCATGATGTAGACCTCGGGGTGGCCGAAGAACCAGAAGATGTGCTGGTACATCACCGGATCGCCGCCGCCTGCGGGGTTGAAGAAGCTGGTGCCGAAATGGCGGTCCGTCAGCGTCATGGTGATGGCGCCGGCCAGCACGGGCATGACGGCGATCAGCAGGTAGGCCGTGATCAGCCAGGTCCAGGCGAACATGGGCATCTTCATCAGCGTCATGCCGGGCGCGCGCATGTTGAGCACGGTGACAATGATGTTGATGGCGCCCATGATGGAACTGGCGCCCATGATGTGCATGGCCAGGATGGAGGTGTCCATGGACGGCCCCATCTGCAGCGTCAGCGGCGCATACAGCGTCCAGCCTGCGGCGGGTGCGCCGCCGGGCATGAAGAACGAGCCCACCAGCATCAGGCCGGCCGGGATCAGCAGCCAGAAGCTGAAGTTGTTCATGCGCGCGAAGGCCATGTCGGAGGCGCCGATCTGCAGCGGCAGCATCCAGTTCGCAAAGCCCACGAAGGCCGGCATGATGGCGCCGAACACCATGATCAGGCCGTGCATGGTGGTCAGCTGGTTGAACAGCTCGGGGTTGACGATCTGCAGCCCGGGCTGGAACAGCTCGGCGCGGATCAGCAGCGCCAGCACCCCGCCCACCATCAGCATGGTGAACGAGAACAGCAGGTACAGCGTGCCGATGTCCTTGTGGTTGGTGGCGAACATCCAGCGCCGCCAGCCCGTGGGCGTGGCGTGGTGGTGATGGTCGTCATGCCCGTGTCCATGCTCGTGCTCATGCGCATGTTCGTGGCCCTCGCCCGCAGGGCTGTGGATGGGGGGAAGTACGGCGCTCATGCTGTTATCTCCAATCGCTCATCTGTCTTGCGTGCTCACTGCGCAGGGAACTTGCCGGTGCGGGCGGCCACGAACTCGGCCGGCTGCACCAGCTGGCCGGTCTTGTTGGACCAGTGGTTCTTGGCAAAGGTGACCACGGCGGCCAGCTCGGTATCGCTCAGCTGCTTCCAGGCGGGCATGGCGCCGTTGGCACGGCCTTCCAGCACCACATGCATCATCTCGGCCGTGGGACCCAGGACCACGGGGCTGCCGTCCAGCGCCTTGATGGGACCGGCGCCCTTGCCGTTGGCCTGGTGGCAGGCCGCGCAGTTGGCCGCATAGACCTTCTCGCCGCGTGCGATCAGGTCTTGCAGGGACCAGACCTTGCTGGGGTCGTCCTTCTTGGCGGCGGCGATCTTCTTTTGCTCGTCCACCCAGGCCTTGTAGCCGTCATTGGACAGCACCTTCACGTGGATGGGCATGTAGGCATGCTCCTTGCCGCACAGCTCGGCGCACTGGCCGTAGTAGTCGCCGGTCTTCTCGGCGCGGAACCAGGTGTCGCGCACGAAGCCCGGAATCGCATCCTGCTTGATGCCGAAGGACGGCACCATGAAGGAGTGGATCACGTCGTTGGCCGTAGTGATGATGCGCACCTTGCGGTCCACGGGCACGACCAGCGGGTTGTCCACCTTGAGCAGGTAGTCGTTGGGTGCCTTGGACACATCGCCGCTGTCGGACAGCACGCGGTGGCTGCTGTCCAGCGTGGAGATGAAGCTCAGGCCCTCGCCTTCGCCGTTGATGTAGTCGTAGCCCCATTTCCACTGGTAGCCCGTGGCCTTGATCGTGACATCGGCGTTGGTGGTGTCCTTCTGCGCCACCAGCACCTTGGTGGCCGGCAGCGCCATGAGCACGACGATGATGAAGGGCACGACGGTCCAGACCACCTCGACCGTGGCCGATTCGTGGAAGTTCGCGGCCTTGGCGCCGCGCGATTTGCGGTGCTTCCAGATCGAATAGAACATCACGGCGAACACGCCGATGAAGATCACCGTGCAGATGATCAGCATCATCCAGTGCAGGTAATGCTGCTCATGCGCGATGCGCGTGACCGCCGGATGAAGGTTGAGCTGATTGACGGCCGGGCCGCCTGGCAGATCTGTCGCCGCATGTGCAAGGGAGCCTGCCCCTGCCACACTCATCAAGCCCCAGAGAACCAGCCTGGTGGAAATGCTTTTCATAGTTTTCACTTACATCTAAGCCTCGGGTTATCCACTCGCTCCGCTGCGCCGGCGTGGGGGCCGCGCAGCCAGACCGTTCAACGCCTGCCCAAAGGGCAACTCCCGGCCTCAACTGTCCGAGCATGCATGAAAGCGCAGCAGATGTGCCTGCGCGCAATCACCAATAGCGTGCCAGCCGGCATCAACGGCAGCTCGGACGTGGGACCAGGATGGGGGCGGGCCGCCATCCCCGCCTGCGCCTGCAGGCGCATGAACTCGGGGGACAGCAGCAAAGTGGATGGGAGGATGCGCGCGCGCCGGCCCTTCAGGGCATGTGTGCCGTGTGTGCCGTGTGTGCCGGGAGCGGATGGAAGAAGGCAGCGCATGCGGCCCAGCAGTGCGGGCAGCAGGGAACACAGTGACAGAAAGACCAGTGCCCGCTCCCAGAGGAGCAGGCACTGCTGCAGCCGGTGATGATCAAACTTGCGGGCGGGCCACTCTTGAATGCGCCGGCCCGTTCTCGTTCCCGTGGCAAAGCGAAACACCAAATCGTCTCCCCTTTCGGCCTGCGGACCGCTGGTCTTTTCCCGGCCCGGGAGAGCGAGCCCAGGGAAAAGCTGTTGTCTCTGTCAGCTCGGGAAAAGTGTAGACGTTTTTGTTTTCGATCAATGACCGGAAAGCGACATTCAGGCTATCGCAAACCCGTGTTGCGCGGCTGGCGCAGCATGCTGCGCATGTCCTCCAGCGACACGGCGCTGCTGGACTCCAGGCGCACGCGCGGCTGCGGCTTGTAGGCATGGCCGTAGACGATCTCGAAGGTCAGCGCCAGCTGTCCGTCGGGGCCGGCCAACCGTTCGCGCAAGGCGTCGTGCAGGCACTGCTGCCAGCGGCGGCCGCGCAGCGCGGCAAAGCGTTGCGGATGGAAGTTGCGGCCGAGCTCGCGCAGCTCTTGCAGCAGCCGCTCGGGCGTGGCAAAGGTCAGCGTGATGTGCTCCATGTCCATCACCGGCTCGCTGAAGCCTGCGTGCACCAGCATGTCGCCCCAGTCATGCATGTCGGTGAAGGCCTGGCCGGCGGGCGGCCAGCCCAGCTGGGCGTAGAGGGCATGCAGCTCGCGCAGCGTATCGGGCCCCAGGCAGGAGAACATCACATAGCCGTCCACGGACAGCGCCTGGTGCCAGCGCGTGATCAGCGCCTGCGGGTCGGCCTGCTGGTGCAGGGCCATGTTGGCCCACAGCATGTCCACGCCGGCGGGCTCGGGCTCGCCGAAGCGCGTGGCGCCCCCGGTCCAGCGCGCGGGCTGCCACCAGCGCGTGCCCAGCTGCTCGCGGGCGGCGGCCTCATGCAGCGGCGAGGCTTCATAGACCAGGCATTCGGACTGCGCATAGCGCTGGCGCAGCAGCGCATGGGCCTGCAGGCCGCCGCGCACGGGCTGCCAGTGGCACCAGCGCTGGGGCGGCTTGACGATCCAGTCCAGCCGCTCCTGCATGCGGCGCGCCACCTCCTCATGCAGCCACGGCGAGGCCGCAGGCGCGCCCTGCTGCCAGCGCAATGCGGCGGCCGGATCGATGGTGGGAGGCAATTCGTGGGACATGGCTGGGCGGGGAATCGGTGCTCCTCAAAAGACAGGCGCCCGGCCCCGGAGCAAAGGGGTGGCGGACGCGGCGCGAGTATATTGACTCCATGCCCAACCTGCCTGCGTCATGGCTTTCGCGCTGGCATGCCGGCCTGCCCGGCCTGCTGCCCAGCCAGTGCGCCGTCTGCCACCGCTGGCCTGCGCGGCGCCTGTGCCAGGACTGCCGCGCACGCTGGGCCGGACCCATGGCGCGATGCGGGCGCTGCGCCATGCCGCTGCCGGCCTGCACCGGCGCCGATGGTCCCCGCACCTGCGGCGCCTGCCTGGTCAAGCCGCCGCCGCTGACGCACTGCCTGGCCGCGCTGGACTATGCCTACCCGTGGCACACGGTGATCGGCGACTTCAAGTTCCGGGGAGATACCGGCCTGGCACGCAGCCTGGCCGATCTGCTGCTGGAGTTGCCTCAGGCGCGCGAGCAACTGCAGCAATGCGACCTGCTGCTGCCCATGCCGCTGTCGCCGCAGCGCCTGCGAGAGCGCGGCTTTCACCAGACCCTGGTGCTGGCCCGCGCGCTCTGCAGCGCATCCACCCGGGGCAAGCTGCGGCACCAGGCCGTGCAGCGCGCCCACACGGCACAGGCCCAGCATGACCTGCCGCGCGCCCTGCGCCTGCGCCAGCTGCGCACGGTCTTTGCCGTGCCACCTGCGCAGCTGGCCCACGTGCGCGGCCGCAAGATCCTGTTGATCGACGATGTGATGACCACGGGCGCCAGCCTGCATGCGCTGGCCACCTGCCTGCGCCGCGCAGGCGCGGCCGAGGTCAGCGCCCTGGTGCTGGCGCGCACGCCCTGACCGCAGGGGACCGGGGCCCGGGGGCATCTGCCGCCGCGAGACAATACGGGCCATGTTCCATATCGTTCTCGTCGCGCCGGAGATCCCGCCCAATACCGGCAATGTGATCCGTCTGGCCGCCAACACCGGCTGCAGCCTGCACCTGATCGAGCCGCTGGGCTTTTCCATGGAAGACCGCCTGATGCGCCGCGCCGGCCTCGACTACCACGAGTACGCGCCCGTGCGCCGCCATGCCGACTGGCAGGCCTTCCTGCAGGACTGCCGGCCGGACCGCCAGCGCATGTTCGCCATGACCACGCACAGCAGCAGTCCCGCCCACGCCATCGGCTTCCAGCCCGGCGACTGGCTGGTGTTCGGCTCCGAAAGCAAGGGCCTGCCCGCCGAGGTGCGCGAGCAGTTCCCGCCGCAGCAGCGCCTGCGCCTGCCCATGCTGCCGCAGCAGCGCAGCCTGAACCTGTCCAACGCCGTGGCCGTGACGGTGTTTGAAGCCTGGCGCCAGCAGCAGTTTGCCGGCGCCGCACTGGCCGAGGGCGCGCCCGGTGCGGCCTGAGCAACCGGCCTGGGTCGGCGGAAAGTTCCCCGCCGATTGTTTCAACCGCTGAAAAAGCGCATTGCCAATCCAAGGGTTTATCCCGATTCCACACCGTCCTACATTTGAGTCATGGGCTCTACGTTACCAAGCGATTTCCGCAAGGAACGCCCTGTCCCAGAAACAAAACAAAGGACTTGAATCATGAAGAACACCCGCCGTTTTGCCGTCCTGGCCGCCCTCACCGTTTCCGCCTTCGCCGCCCAGGCCGCCGGCTTCGACTACGCCGACAACAGCAGCTACCCGCCCGAAGTGAAGACCCAAAGCACGCTGACACGTGCCCAGGTCATGGCCGACCTGAAGGCCGCCCAGGCCAACGGCACCATGCCCTCCGTCGCCGAAGGCTACCTGCCCATCCAGAACACCGCCACCGCTGGCGTGAGCCGCGAGGAAGTGCGCCGCGAGGCCGCCGCTGCCGAGCGTTCGGGCCAGCTGAACTTCGGCGCCTGAGCCCCAGACCCCGCAACCGCTGCCACCATGCAGCCAGCCCGCAGGTGCCGCCTGCGGGCTTTTTTCATCGCCGGGCCGCCCCAAGATGAAAAGCTCCCTCTTGGGAGGGCAGCGTGGGGGTCAGTTTTCATTCAGGCCTTGGCGCCGTAGTTGCGGGCCACGGACTCGGCCACGCAGGCGGGCTTGTCCGCGCCTTCGCGCTCCACGGTCACCAGCCAGGTCATCTGCAGGCCGCCGGGCTCGATGGGCTCGGCGGCCTGCAGCGTCAGGCGCGCGCGCAGGCGGCTGCCCACGGGCACGGGCGAGGTGAAGCGCACGCGGTTGAGGCCGTAGTTCACGCCCATTTGCGCGCCTTCGATGTGAAAGCAGCTCTGGAAAAACTGGGGAATCAGCGACAGCGTCAGAAAGCCATGCGCGATCGGCGCGCCGAAGGGGCCCTTGGACGCACGCTCGGGGTCCACATGGATCCACTGCTGGTCGCCCGTGGCATCGGCGAACAGCTGCACCTGCTGCTGGGTGATGGTGATCCAGTCGCTGACGGCGACTTCCTGCCCCACGCAGGCACGCACTTCGGAATAGGAATGGAAGGTTTTCATGCCCCAAATGGTAGGGGCCGGTGCCGCGCGCTCCATGTCGGGCGCGCGACAGGCTAGGGTTAGCCCAGGGAGGGGCTCAGCGCGAGGCGCGCTGCACGAAGAACAGCCCCGTGCCCACGGCCATCAGCAGCGCGCCGAAGACCCGGTTCTGGCTGCGCACGGCACGCGCGCTGCGCATGAAGCCGCGCAGCGCGCTGGCGCTGGCCGCATAGCCGTGCATGACCATGGTGTCCACGGCCAGCATGGTGGCGGCCAGGATCAGCAACTGCAGCCACAGCGGGCGGCTGGTGGTCATGAACTGGGGCAGCACGGCCACCATGAAGATGATGCCCTTGGGATTGGTGGCGTTGGTCAGGAAGCCCGTGAGCACGCGGCGGCGCACGCTGAGCTCGGGCATGGATTCCTGGGTGGCCAGGGGTGCGGCACCCGAGCGCCATTGGCTGATGCCCAGGTAGATCAGATAGCAGGCGCCGACGATCTTCACGGCGTTGAACGCCCATTCGGAGGCCAGCAGCAGCGAGCCCACGCCCGCGCCGGCGATCAGCAAGATGGTCAGCAGCCCCAGCTGCAGCCCGAAGATGGTGGCGCTGCTCTTGCGCACGCCATACGACAGGCCATGGCTCATGGACAGCACGGCGCCCGAGCCCGGGGAGACCGCAATGATCCAGCAGGCCACAAAGTAGGCGATCCAAGTGTGCCAATCCATGCCAAACACCTTAAAAATACGGAGCAGGCCGGCATCTTAAAACCGTGCAGCCGATCTGGCGCACTGCCGCGGCAAAGCCGGATGGGGCGGTGAAGCATTCGGTGGCATTTTTCATCGCCGGGCCGCCCCAAGATGAAAACGGCCCCCTCGGGGGGCGCCCGGCCAGGGGCAGCGGACCTAGCGCAGCAAAGGGAGCGTGGGGGGCATTTTCAACCCTGTCAAAAAGCTGACCCAGCTGTGAGAGTGACACAATCAATCACCCCAGGGTAAACACCAACTCCAAGATCCCGAGCTTCCATGGAACACAGCGCCCCCATCTGGCTGACCTACGGCTTTCTCTATCTCACCGCCGCCGTGCTGGCTGTGCCCATTGCGCGTGCCCTGGGCCTGGGCGCCATCATTGGCTACCTGGGTGCCGGCATTGCCATGGGCCCCTGGGGACTGTCGCTTGTCAGCAATGTGGATGACATTCTTCACTTTGCCGAGTTCGGCGTGGTGCTGATGCTCTTCGTGATCGGGCTGGAGCTGCAGCCCAGCCGCCTGTGGGAGCTGCGCCGGCCCATCCTGGGATGGGGGCTCGCGCAGATGCTGGCCTGCACGGGCGTGCTGTTCCTGGCGGCCTGGGCCTTCGGCTTTTCCTGGCGCGTGAGCCTGATCGCGGGCATGGGCCTGGCCCTGTCGTCCACGGCCATCTGCCTGCAGGTCATGGCCGAGCGCAACCTCATGCGCACGCCCAGCGGCCAGGCCGGCTTTTCCATCCTGCTGTTCCAGGACGTGGCCGCCATTCCCATCCTGGCACTGATCCCCATCCTGGGCGCGGTCAAGGCCGCCAATGCCACGCACACAGACAGCCACCTGTGGCTGCAGGTGCTCAAGACCGTGGGCACCATCGCCGCCGTGGTGGTGGGCGGCCGCCTGCTGCTGCGCCCCCTGCTGCGCTGGATCGCCCGCAGCCGCACGCCCGAGATCTTCACGGCCACCTCGCTGCTGCTGGTGGTGGGCATTGCCATGCTGATGGTGCAGGTGGGCCTGTCCATGGCGCTGGGAGCCTTCCTGGCCGGCGTGCTGCTGGCCGACAGCGAGTACCGCAGCGAGCTGGAGACCAACATCGAGCCCTTCAAGGGCCTGCTGCTGGGCCTGTTCTTCATGGCCGTGGGCATGAGCATCGACTTCGGCGTGCTGCTGCGCGCGCCCTGGGCCATGGCGGCCATGGTGCTGGGCTTTCTGGCGCTCAAGGGCGCCGTGCTCTACACCCTGGCCCGCGTGCTGAAGCTGCCCTGGCGCGAGCGCCCGGTGTTCACCCTGCTGCTGGCCCAGGGCGGCGAGTTCGCCTTCGTGGTGTTCCAGACGGCGGCGCAGTACAAGGTGTTCCACCACAGCATCTCGTCCATGCTGGTGGCCGCCGTGGCCCTGTCCATGCTGATCGGCCCGCTGGTCTTGGTGCTGATGGACAAGCTGCTGCTCAAGCGCTTTGCCGACATGAAGGATTGCCAGGTCGAAGGCGCGGGCCAGGCTGCCAGGGCCCATGAAATCTCGGAGCCGCAGGACGCGCAGATCATCATTGCGGGCTTTGGCCGCTACGGCCAGATCGTGGCGCGCGTGCTGCTGACCCAGGGCGTGCCGGCCACCATCCTCGACCACAGCGTGGAGATGCTGGAAGTGGCACACACCTTCGGCTACCGCGTGTTCTTCGGCGATGCCACGCGCATGGACCTGCTGCGCATTGCTGGCGCGGACAAGGCGCGGGTGCTGGTCATTGCCGTGGACTCTTCCGAGCAATCGCTGAAGATCGCCGCCCGCGTGCGCAAGCGCTTTCCGCACCTGGAGATCGTGGCCCGCGCGCGCGACATGGCCCACTGGTACCAGTTGCGCGACCTGGGCGTGCACCATGTCGAGCGCGAAGTCTTCGAGTCCAGCCTGGTCTCGGCATGCACCGTGCTGGAGCTCGCTGGCCACAGCCCTGCCGAGGCCCGGCGCACCACCGCGCGCTTTCGGGAGCACAACCTGCAGCTGATCGAGCGCATGTACCCCCACCACAAGGACCAGGCCCAGCTCATCGCCGTGGCCAAGCAGGGCCGCCAGCAGCTGGTCGAGCAGATGGCCAAGGAGCGGCAGGAGGCCCAGGCGCAGCAGGAGAAGGACCAGGCGCCGCAGGAAACCCCGCCCCCGCCCGCCCCCTGAAAACCGGGCCTCAGGACGCGCCCAGCGCCTGCACCATGTGGTCCACGAACTGCGCCAGCTTGGGCAGTTGGCGGCGGTCCGGCAGATAGACCAGGTGCACCGGGCGCGGCAGTGGCACGCAGTCCTGCAGCACGGGCACCAGCCGGCCCGCGGCCATGTCGGCGGCCAGCAGCACCTCGGGCTGCAGGATCAGGCCCAGGCCGCGCAGCGCCGCATGGCGCAGCCCGTCGCCGCTGTTGCAGCGCAGGCGGGCATCGTCGGGCCACTGCACCGGCGCCGAGCCGTCGCCGCGCAGAATCCATTCCGAGCGGCGCTGCCAGACCGCGTAGCTCAGGCAGTCATGGCGCGCCAGATCGCCCACGCCACGCGGATGACCGCGCCGCCGCAGGTACGAAGGCGCCGCCGCGATCACCATGCGATAGGGCTGCAGCGGCCGCGCCACCAGGCCTTCGCCGCCCACGGGGCCGATGCGCACGGCCACGTCGATGTTCTCGCCCACCAGGTCGACCATGCTGTCGCTCAGTTGCAGGTCCACGCGCACCAGCGGATTGGCCAGCTGGTAGTCGGCCACCAGCGGCGCGATCACATGGTTGCCCAGCGTGGTCGGCGCGCTGATGCGCAGCAGGCCCTGGGGTGCGCTGCGGCTGCGCTCCACGGCAGACTCGGCCCAGCGCAACTGCTCGAAGACCTGGCGGCTGTCCTCGTAGAAGCTGCGGCCCACCTCGGTCAGGCTGTGGCGCCGCGTGGTGCGCTGCAGCAGGCGCGCGCCCAGGTGGGCTTCCAGTTGCTGCACATGCTTGCCCACCATCACGGCCGAGATATCCAGGCGCCGCGCGGCCTGGGCAAAGCTGCCGTCCTCGACCACGGCCATGAAGACCTCCATATTGCGCAGCTTGTCCATGGATTGCTAACCAATGCTTAGTAGTACAAAAAGATTTCGCTACTTTATGGCATGAGCGATTTGCAAAACACTGGAGGCCTGTTCACTCCTTCCGAAAGAAAACCGCATGAAGATCCTGCTCATCGGTGCCACCGGCACCATTGGCCGCGCTGTCCACGCCCTGCTGGCCCCGCGCCATGAGATCGTCACCGTGGGCCGCAACAGCGGCGACCTGCGCGCCGACTTCACGCAGCCCGAGACGCTGCAGAAAATGTTCGAAGCCGCCGGCCAGGTGGACGCCATCGTCAGCACGGCCGGCAAACTGCACTTCGGCCCGCTGTCCGAGATGACGGCCGAGCAGTTCAACTCCGGCCTGCAGGACAAGCTGCTGGGCCAGGTGCGGCTCGCCCTGCTGGGCCAGCGCTGGCTGCGCGACGGCGGCTCCATCACGCTGACCAGCGGCGTCGCCGCCACCGAGCCCATCCGCCACGGCGCCAATGCATCGACGGTGAATGCCGCCCTCCACGGCTTCGTCACCGGCGCTGCGGTCGAACTGCAGCGCGGCCTGCGCATCAATGCCGTGAGCCCCACCTTGCTGACCGAATCGGCCGATGCCTATGGCTCGGTCTTCCCCGGCTTCGAGACCGTGCCCGCCGCGCGCGTGGCCCTGGCCTACCAGCGCAGCGTGGAAGGCGCCCAGACCGGCAGGGTCTTCGAAGTGCTCTGATCCATGTCTTGCGGCGGGCCCTCGGCAAAGTCCTTGCGTGCCCCGCCCAAAAAGGCTGCGTGCTACGCTGCGCGCCACCATGTTCAACCCCACCCAAGCCGATGTGCGGCGCTTTTTCTGCGGCGTGCGCACCAAGATGCTGAGCGGCGCGCCGATGGAGGCCATAGAGACGCTGGCCAGCCTCTGGATCGCCGAGCATCCCGAGTATTTCGATGACCTTGCCGACGTGGACGCCGCCCTGCTGCGCGACTACGACGCCACGCCCGGCGTGACCAATCCGTTTTTGCATCTGTCCATGCATCTGTCCATCAGCGAGCAGTGCAGCATCGACCAGCCGCGCGGCATACGCCAGGCCGTGGAGCTGCTCAGCCGCCGCCTGGACTCGCTGCACGACGCCCACCACGCCACCATGGAATGCCTGGGGCAGATGCTCTGGGAAAGCCAGCGTTCGGGCCGCCCGCCCGATGGCGAGGCCTACATTGCCGCCGTGCAGCGCCGCGCCACCAGCGACGGTGCCAAGGCCACGGGCGGCGCATAGCGCCTCTGTGCATCACCCTCAAGACAAAGCCCGCGATTGCGGGCTTTTGCTATGGGGTATGGGGCTGCGCGCGATTCACTGCGATTTGTGGCCCAGGCGGAAATGGGGCTGCGGCAGGGTCTGCAGCTCGCCATCGAGGCTGCCGATGTAGTTGGCCAGCGCCTTGAGTTCGCTGTTGGTGAACTGCTTGGCAATGCCGGCCATCACGCCGTTGCTGCGGCCGATATGGGGGTTGCCTTCGGTCTTGTAGGACTTGAGGGCGGAGTACAGATAGTCCGCATACTGGCCGGCCACCTTGGGGTAGCTGGGATCGATGGGTTTGGAAAAGCCCTGGCCGTGGCAGGATACGCAGGCGCCCTTTTGCAGCAGCGCGGCGACCTGGGTGCTGGGCTCGCGGACCTTGGCGTCGGCGGCCTTGGCCACGCCATGCTCGGCGTAGTAGGCGGCCACGTCGGCCATGTCCTGCTCGGTCAGCGGATCGGCAATGCCGCGCATGGTGGGATGCTTGCGTTCGCCCTTCTGGTAGGCCTGCAGCGCGGCCACGATGTAGGGTGCGCCCTGGCCGGAAATCTTGGGGACCTTGTACACCTCGGGGAAGCTGGCCTGGTAGCCCTGGATGCCATGGCAGCCAATGCACATGGCGATCTTCCCCTCCCCTGCCTTTGCGTCACCTTTGCTTTGCTGGGCCTGTGCCACAGAGGTCACAGATGCGACAGCCAGCGCCAATACCGTGGTCAAAGTTTTTATCATTTTGCGCGCACAATCCTTCAAGAGTTCTGACGGATGCCTACTGCTGAGCGGGTAGCGCGAACGATTATGGCAGTCACCGTCAAGCGTCCCCATCAATACTTACGCTGATACCGCCCATGAAATTTCAAGGTTCCGAGAACTACGTCGCCACCCAGGATTTGATGCTCGCGGTGAATGCCGCAGCCACCTTGCAGCGCCCGCTGCTGGTCAAGGGAGAGCCCGGCACGGGCAAGACCATGCTGGCCGAGGAAGTGGCCGCCGCGCTGGACATGCCGCTGCTGCAGTGGCACATCAAGTCCACCACCAAGGCCCAGCAGGGCCTGTATGAATACGACGCCGTCAGCCGCCTGCGCGACTCGCAACTGTCCGACATCGACGGCGGCGAGCGCGTCAAGGACATCCACAACTACATCGTCAAGGGCGTGCTGTGGCAGGCCTTCACGGCAGACCGGCCCGTGGCCCTGCTGATCGACGAGATCGACAAGGCCGACATCGAATTCCCGAACGACCTGCTGCGCGAGATCGACCGCATGGAGTTCTACTGCTACGAGACGCGCGAGATGATCCGCGCCAAGCACCGGCCGCTGGTGTTCATCACCTCCAACAACGAAAAGGAGCTGCCCGACGCCTTCCTGCGCCGCTGCTTCTTCCACTACATCAAGTTCCCCGACGCCGACACCATGCGCCAGATCGTGGCCGTGCACTTCCCCAAGCTGCAGGGCGAGCTGCTGGCCGCCGCGATGAAGGTGTTCTACGACGTGCGCAACCTGCCCGGCCTCAAGAAGAAGCCCTCCACCAGCGAGTTGATCGACTGGCTCAAGCTGCTGGTGGCCGAGGACATTCCCGTGGAATCGCTGCAGACCGCCGAGGGCAAGGTCTCCGTGCCGCCGCTGGTGGGCGCCCTGCTCAAGAACGAGCAGGACGTGAGCCTGTTCGAGAAGCTGGTCTTCATGAACCAGCGCAACCGCTGAGGCCAGCCATGCCGGATTCCAAGCCCGACACCGAAGGCCCCGACCACGCCGGCGCAGACCCGCGCGTGCCGGCCATCACCGGCCAGGTCACCACCATCCCCGTGGCTGGCGCCGTGGCGCACCAGGGCTTCGTGCAGCCCGTGGTCATGCGCTTCAACGGCGTGCGGCTCGAGCCCCTGGCGCTCAGCCATGAAGCGGGCCTGCGCGAGGCCGTGCAGGACGGCCAGCTGTGGCGCATCCGCGTGACCTCCGCGCCCGAGCCCGACGACGTGCGCGCCTATATCGAGGCCGCGCTGGAGCAGCGCAGCCAGGGCAAGCGCTTCGCGTTTGCCGTGCTCGACGACGACAGCGGCCGCGTGCTGGGCACCAGCAGCTACCACGACATCCTGCCCGAGGTGCGCCGCGTGGAGATCGGCTACACCTGGTACGCGCGCAGCGTACAGCGCACCCATGTCAACACCTCGGCCAAGCTCATGCTCATGGGCCATGCCTTCGACACGCTGGCCTGCCATGTGGTGGGCTGGCGCACGGACTGCTTCAACTTCGCCAGCCAGCGCGCCATCGAGCGCCTGGGTGCCAGGAAGGACGGCGTGATCCGCGGCCACGCGCTGCGCCGTGACGGCACCATCCGCGACACCGTGATGTACAGCCTGCGCAGCGGCGAATGGCCCGAGTCGCGCGCCCAGTTGCTGGACCAGTTGCAGCGCCATTCGGACGGCAGCACCGCCGTGGCGCGCACATGAGGGCGCGTACGCAAGGCCCCCGGGAGATGCCATGCTGATCGACTTCTTCTACACCATGCGCGCGGCCAAGCTGCCCGTCTCGGTCAAGGAGTTCCTGACCCTGCTGGAGGCGCTGCAGGCCGGCGTGGTCGGCCCCAGGAGCGAGGACGCCTGGAGCCTGGACGACTTCTACCACCTGGGCCGCACCGTGCTGGTCAAGGACGAGAAGCACTACGACAAGTACGACCGCGCCTTCGCCGCCTACTTCAAGGGCGTGGAGATGGTGGCCGACCTCACGCGCGAAATTCCCCAGGACTGGCTGAAGAAGCTGCTGGAGCGCGAGCTCTCGCCCGAGGAAAAGGCCGCCATCGAGGCCATGGGCTGGGACGAGCTGATGGAGACGCTCAAGAAGCGGCTCGAAGAGCAAAAGGAGCGGCACGAAGGCGGCAACAAGTGGATAGGCACGGGCGGCACCAGCCCCTTCGGCCACGGCGGCTACAACCCGGCCGGCGTGCGCATCGGAGGGCCGGGCCGCAACAAGAGCGCCGTCAAGGTCTGGGAGCAGCGCGCCTACCGCGACTACGACGACACGCAGGAGCTGGGCACGCGCAATATCAAGGTCGCGCTGCGCCGGCTGCGCAAGTTCGCCCGCGAAGGCGGCGAGCTGGAGCTGGACCTGCCCGACACCATCCGCAGCACGGCCGCCAACGCGGGCTACCTGGACATCAAGATGATCCCGGAGCGCCACAACAACGTGAAGGTGCTGCTGCTCATGGACGTGGGCGGCACCATGGACGAGCACGTGCAGCGCGTGGAGGAGTTGTTCTCCGCCGTCAAGAGCGAGTTCAAGCACCTGGAGTTCTACTACTTCCACAACTGCGTCTACGACTTCATGTGGAAGAACAACCGCCGCCGCTTCGCCGAGAAGTTTCCGACCTGGGACATCATCCGCAAGTACAACAAGGACTACAAGCTGATCTTCGTGGGCGACGCCACCATGAGCCCCTACGAGATCCTGCAGCCCGGCGGCAGCGTGGAGTACATGAACGAGGAGCCCGGCGCCGAATGGCTGCAGCGCCTGACGCATGCCTTCCCGCGCTTTGCCTGGATCAACCCCGAGCCGCCCGGCGTCTGGCAGTACCGCCAGAGCATCAGCATCATCCAGCAGCTCACGGGCAACCGCATGTACCCTTTGACACTCAAAGGTCTGGAAGACGCCATGCGCCTGCTGTCAAAATAGGCCGATGCCCAAGCTCCCCCCCGCGACAGCGCCGGCCCGAGGGCCGGCGTTTTTGTTTCTGTTGAGTGCAGCCCTGATGCTCGGCGGCTGCAGCCTCCTGCCGTCCAAGAATGATGACAAGGACACGGACCCGTCGCTGATTGCAGCGACCGGCGACCCGGCCTTCTCCCTTGTCGTCGATGCGCCCAAGGAAGTGCGCGAGCTGCTGGAAAAGCACCTCGAACTGCGCCGCTACCGCTACCAGAGCGACCTGCAGCGGCGCGAGTTGACGCGGCTGCTGGGCGCCACCGACGCCAACGTGCGCGACCTGATCGGCACGCTGGGCTACTTCAGCCCCACGGTCACGGTGGAGATCAAGGAAACGCCCGAATCCGACGAGGCCCCGCTGGAGGTCACCGTCAAGGTGGACCCTGGCGAGCCCGCCACCATTGCGCGCAGCCAGGTGCGTTTTGCGGGCGTCAATGCCGACGATCCCGAAGGCGCCTCGCAGCGCGCCACCATCGAAAGCCAATGGCCGCTGCAGCCCGGCCAGCGCTTCAGCCAGTCCAGCTGGAGCCAGGCCAAGAGCCAGGGCCTGCGCACGCTGCAGTCGCGCCGCTACCCGCTGGCGCGCATCGACTCCAGCCTGGCCGACATCGACGCCGACACGCACGAGGCCGACGTCAGCGTGGCCTATGCACCCGGCCCGGCCTACACCTTCGGCCCGCTGCGCATCGAAGGCGCCCAGCGCTACGACCCCGTGGGGACGGCCCGCATCGCACGCCTGCCCGAGGGCGAGGAATACGACCAGACCGCCCTGGTCGACGCCCAGCTGCGCCTGGCCAGCAGCGGCTACTACGACTCCGTCTTCCTCACGCTGGCCAACGTGCCCCAGCAGGGAGACAGCGCCGCCGAGGACGAGGAAGCCATCAAGCGCAAGGGCGCCCAGGTCACCACGCCCGTCATCGCCCAGGTGCGCGAGGCCCAGATGCAGAAGTGGGTCTTCGGCGTGGGCATGAGCACCGACACCGGCCCGCGCCTGAGCGTGGACCACATCCACAACCGCCTGCCCTGGCTGGGCTGGCGCGCCGTCACGCGCATGCGCTTCGACCGCAAGAACCCGCTGATCTCCACGCAGTGGACCGCCCTGCCCGATGAAACCCTGTGGCGCTGGTTCACCACGGCCAAGGCCGAGCGCGCGCCCTCGGGCGACTTCGATGTCAACAGCCTGCAGCTGCGCGCCGGCCGCACCAAGTCCGAAGACCACATCGACCGCAACTACTACCTGCAGTACGACTACGCCAAGACCCAGGGCGAGGGCGCGCCCCCGTCCAGCTCGTCGGTCACGGCCAACTACGGCTGGACGGGCCGCTACTTCGACAGCACGCTGGCGCCCTCCTCGGGCTTCGGCTTCGCCTGGGAAGTCGGCGCGGGCACCACGCTCACGCCCCAGCGCACGCCGTTCGGCCGTGTCTCGGGCCGCTGGCTCAGCCTGATTCCCATCGGCGAGGTCGATCCCGAGACCAAGCGCCGCAGCCGCCTGGCGCTGCGCGCCTCCGGCGGTGCCTTGCTGGCCCGCAAGGATGCCGACCTGCCCGTCACCCAGCTGTTCATCACCGGCGGCGACAACACCGTGCGCGGCTACGGGTACCAGAGCATCGGTGCGCGCACCGACAGCGGCAAGGTCATCGGTGGGCGCTACATGGCCGTGGGCAGCATCGAGTGGCAGCGGCCCATCGTCATCAAGGGCAACACACAGGACTGGGAGCACGCCGTCTTCCTGGACGCCGGCACCGTGGGCGATGCGCCCGACTCCATGTACATGCGCGTGGGCGTGGGCACCGGCCTGCGCTGGCGCAGCCCCGTGGGCCCCGTGCAGGCCGACATCGCCTGGGGCGCCCAGGAAAAGCAGCTGCGCCTGCACCTGCGCCTGGGCTTCAACTTCTGACCATGGTGGATTCCCGCTTGAATACCCCTGCCTCCTCCGCCGCGCCAGACCAAAGCCCCCAGGCGTCCCCTCCGTCGCCTGCGCCCCGCCGCCGCTGGCTGCGCTACCTGCTCTGGTTCTTCCTGGTCCTGGTCCTGCTGCTGGCCGCCCTGCTGGGTTCCGCCTGGTGGTGGAGCGGCCGTGCCGATTCGCTGGCCTACACCCTGCAGCGCGTGGCCGGCTGGCTGCCCGCAGGCCAGAGCCTGCAGGCCAAGGAAGTCACCGGCACCGTGCGCCAGGGCGGGCGCATCGGCTGGCTGCAATGGCAAAGCCCCACCATGAAGGTGGAGCTGCGCGACGCCACCATCGGCTGGCAATTGCGCCCCCTGCTGTCGCGCACCGTGCGCCTGGGCGAAGTGCGCATCGCCGAGCTGAGCATTGCCAGCACGCCCGACCCCGAGGACAAGAAACCCGTCGAACCGCTGCAGCAGCTCGTGCTGCCCGTGAAGATCGACGTGCCCTTCCATGTGGAGCGCATCGTCTGGCAAGGCCCGCCCCAGGCCGAGGTGCTGGGCCTGCAAGGCCACTACGTCTACGACGGCAGCGAGCACCAGCTGGACGTGCGCGACCTGCAATGGGCCGATGGCAACTACCAGGCCAGGCTGCGCCTGCAGGCCCGTGCGCCCATGGCCATCCAGGCCGAGCTGCAGGGCGACCTGCAGGCGCCGGCCCTGGCTTCGGACGACGAGGCCTCCACGGCCAAGGCCCCCAAACCTGCACCGCTGGCCGTGCAGGCCAAGGCACAGATCGACGGCACCCTGGCCACCGCCGCTGCGCAACTGGGCATCAAGCTCCAGGTTGATGCCAAGCCCGGGACGGTGTCCGAGGAGACGCCTGCCCCTGCCGCCGTACAGAAATCCGCCAAGGCCGATGGCAAGAACGGCAAGGCCAGGGAGCGCAAGGAAGCCGCCCCCGTGTCCGAACCCATGCATGCGGACATCGAGGCCAGCATCCGGCCCTGGCAACCCCAGCCGCTGCAGACCGCGCGCGCCCAGCTCAGCCAGATCGACATCGCTGCCTTCTGGCCCCAGGGACCGCGCACCCGCATCAGCGGCGAATTGCAGGCCGGGCCGGATGGCAAGGCAGCTGATACAGCCCAGGCACCAGCCACGGAACAGGCATCGGACCAGGCACCAGGCTCGGCCATCGCCACCACCGCCTGGCAGCTGACGACACGCCTGAACAACGCCATACCCGGCCCCTGGGACCGCCAGCGCCTGCCGCTGGACCAGATCGAGGCCGCAGTGCGCTATGACGGCCAGCAGTGGCTGCTGGAGCAGGCGCAGATCGCCATAGGCTCGGGCAGCATCGACGCCCAGGGCCGCTTCGAGCCCGCCACCAAGGTCTTCGAAGGCCAGGCCAAGGTCCAGCGCCTGGACCCCGCCGCGCTCTACAGCCTCCTGGAAGCCGCACCGCTGCAGGGCGAGCTGCGCGCCAGCACCACGGCAGAGCAGCAGGTGGACTTCAGCGTGGACATCCAGGCCGCAGCAGCGCCCGCAGGCGCCAAGCGCCAGCCCCTGCGCATAGAAAAACTCGCCACCAAAGGCCGCTGGGCCCAGCCCGTGCTGTCGCTGGAGAACCTGCAGCTTGATGCGCTGCAGGCCTCGGTGCGCAGCCGCAGCCTGCAGTTCGACACCGAACAGCAAAAGCTGCAGACCGTGCTGAAGGCCCAGCTGCCCGGCGCCGAACTCTCGCTGGACGGCCACATCAGCCCTGCCGCAGGCCAGGGCAGCAGCCAGCTCAAGCTGTCGTCACTCACCGCCCTCACACAGTGGCTGCGCAAGCTGCCCGGCATGAAGGACCCGCTGGCCGGCGCCCTGGTCGAAGGCCAGGCCCAGCTGGACGCCAGCTGGCGCGGCGGATGGGGCGCACTGCAAAAGCGCATGAAGGCCGCCGTGGGCGACCCCCTGCCCGCCAGCGGCCTGCAGCTGCAGGCCGACCTGCAGGCCGCCAAGCTGCGCTACCTGCCCGCCAACACGCCGCCCGAGCAGGCGCTGGAGCTGCCCGAGCTGCGCCTGGCCCTCAAGGGCTCGCCCGAGCAGGCCAGCCTGACCCTCACCGGCCAGGCGAAGCGCGGCACGCAGACCGCGCAGATCGACACGGCCCTGCAGGCAGGCCTTGCCACGGGGCGCGGTGCCGCGCCCCTGGACTGGCAGGCCAGCATCGACAGACTGCAGGCCCGGTTGAATCCGGGCCAGGACCTGCCCGGCCCCTGGCAGGTGCAACTGGCAGGCAAGCAGCCCGTGCAGATCGCCCAGCGCACCACGGGCCGCACCGTGCTGTCCACCACCTTCACGGCATCGGCCGGCAGCCTGCAGGTCACGCCGCCCACGCTGGCCCAGCGCCGCGCCAATGCCGAGGCGCCGCAGCCCGTGCTGCTGGCCTGGGACGACACCCGCGCCACCCAGGGCGGCGACGGCCGCTGGGCCCTGCGCAGCACCGGCCGCGCCCAGGCCCTGCCGCTGGCCTGGGTCGATGCCCTGTCCATGGCCGAGGAGCCCCCGCTGGCCGCCATGGGCCTGAGCGGCGACCTGAGCTTCAACGCCCGCTGGGACATCGACACGACGGGCCCCGCGCTCAAGGCCGAACTGCTGGTCGAGCGTGCAGCCGGCGACCTGCGCCTGGCCGTGGAAGACGGCTCGGGCACCACCGTCATCCACACCACGGGGCCGCGCTCCAGCAAGCCCGGCGAAGTGCGCACCCGTACCGTCCGCGGCGCCGGCATGCGCGCCCACATCAAGCAGGCCCGCCTGAGCGTGCGCGCCCAGGGCGACGACGTGCAGGCCAAGCTCGACTGGGACAGCGAACGCGCCGGCACCCTGACCGCGCAGCTGGGCACGCGCCTGGCCCAGCAGGACGGCACCTGGACCTGGCCCGAGAAGGCCCCTCTGTCCGGCCAGATAGACGCCCGCATGCCCGACATCGGCATCTGGGCGCTGTTCGCCCCGCCCGGCTGGCGCGTCACCGGCTCGCTGCAGGCCAAGGCCGAGATCAGCGGCGACCGCCAGAACCCGCAGTGGCAGGGCAATCTCTCGGCCGACGGCCTGAGCATCCTGTCCGCGCTGGACGGCATCGACCTGCAAAACGGCGTGCTGCGCGCGCGCCTGCAAGGCAACCGCCTGGATCTGACCGAGCTGCGCATGCAGGGCGGGCGCGGCAGCAATGCGCGCATCCTGGGCTACAGCGGCAACCTCACCACGGCACCGCGTGAAGGCGGCGAACTCACGGGCTCGGGCTTCGTGCGCTGGGACCCGCCCAACGCCGATGGCAGCAACTCCGGCCTGAGCATGGACCTGCGCGCCCAGGCCACCAGGCTGCAGGTGCTGGTGCGCGCGGACCGCCAGGTCAGCGTCTCGGGCGGCCTGCAGGCCAGGCTGGAGCAAGGCCAGTTCACGCTGCGCGGCGACCTCACCACCGACCGCGCCACCATCATCCTGCCCGAGGAATCCGCGCCCTCGCTGGACTCCGACGTGGTCGTGCACTCGGCCGCCTCGCGCAAGGCCGAGCAGGAAGCGGCGCGCAAGCAGCAGCAGGCCGACCGCAAGGCCCAGGCCCGCGCGGAAACCATCAAGCTGCCCGACATCCTTGTCAAGCTTGACCTGGGCCGCGACTTCGCGCTGCAGGGCTACGGCATCACCACCCGCCTGGAAGGCGCGCTGGAAGTGCAGGGCCCCACCGTGGCGGGCGGCCCGCCGCGCATTACCGGCGAGATCCGCACCGTGCAGGGCCGCTACCGCGCCTGGGGCCAGTCGCTGGACGTGGAGACCGGCCTCATCCGCTTCAACGGCCCCTACGCCAACCCCTCGCTGGACATCCTGGCGCTGCGCCCGAACATCGCCGTGCGCGCAGGCGTGCAGGTGCAGGGCACGGCCAACGCCCCGCGCGTGCGCCTGTACTCCGACCCCGAAATGCCCGATGCCGAAAAGCTCTCCTGGGTGGTCATGGGCCGCGACCCCGCCACGGGCGGCGCCGAAAGCGCCCTGCTCCAGCAGGCCGCGCTGTCCCTGCTCAGCGGCGGGCGCAACAACAGCGGCAAGATCGCCAGCAACCTGGGCCTGGACGAGATCGGCTTCAAGGGCCCGGGCGGCGAAGGCTCCACCGGCGCCGCCCTCACCCTGGGCAAGCGCCTGTCCAGCGACCTCTATGTCACCTACGAGCAAAGCCTCTCGGGCGCCATGGGCACGCTGTACATCTTCTACGACCTCTCGCGCCGCCTCACCCTGCGCGGCCAGACCGGGGAAACCAGCGCGCTGGACCTGATCTACACCGTGCGCAAGGACTGACGCTCCACCCCTGCGCAGCCGCCCTGCCGGCGCTGCGCGGGGCGGACCCGCCATGGGTTTACAATCGCCGTTTGCTCCTCTCCGTAGTTCAATGGATAGAACGGGCGCCTCCTAAGCGCCAGATACAGGTTCGATTCCTGTCGGAGGGACCATCAATTTTCCAATGGCGACAACCACTTACAGCTCATTGAGTGGGTGTCTGGGCCATAAGTGGGACATGAATACGGTCTCAAGAGCTGGATTGCATGCCCGCGCAGTGGGCTATCAACACGGAAACGACGACAGCCCCCTCGGCGCCCTTATGGGAATCGAAGGGGCCGTTTTCGTTTCGTTTGGCCCGAGCTAAGCGCGCGCACCCGCATCAGCGCCGAACCTTCTCCAGCGCCACCGCAGGGCCTGCTCAGGCAGGGCAAATCACTTAGTGATTGCTTTTTTCAGTTCTTCCTGGAATTCCTCACCATTCCGAAGGCGAAGATATTCCTGATGTGCCAACCGATAGGCTTCTGATTCCATACCGTACGAAGTCGACAGTACTTCATAGCGGTCGACTCCGGCACGACGCCAGAGTGCCAGATCGGCCATGACCTCCGCGCGGGAAGTACTATTTACTTCCTTTTTATTTGCTGCGCTGCTCTCTTGAGAATTGGCTGCATAGCAAGTAGAAATAGCTATTGTGAAGAATGCGAATTTTAGAGTGCGCAATGCACTTGCCCTGATCAAGGGCGAGGCTATTTTTGACATGGTTTAAATGACAGATGACTATGAGGCTACCGGCAAGTATGTTATGCGGCAGTGTTGACCGAATGAATCAAAGACGCAATATTAAATATTGAGCCACTCCTTTCCCAAAGAAAATTGATGACTACCAGATATATTCATCAATCAATATTCAGAATAAGTTTCCAATCAACTTTTCTTTTTCAATCCAAAAAGTAATTGAAAATTCAAAACACTTTGCTGATCTTTACCCAAAGTCTTGCTCACGGAATATCCACACGCAGCAGACCAGTGCACGAATGCTGCAAAAACCAAATAGATGTTGAAATTCAAGTGAGGTAACGAGTAGCGGGCTTGGAGTTTGAGAAACCCTGGGCCAAATCTCCGCGCGCTTGCTCAAATGCGTCCCATGCCGCTGCCTCAGGCACTGGTGGAATGGTCACAAGCTCTCTGCGATCAAAACCCACCAAGGCTGCATCAACGAGTTCGTCAACCTCCATCCATGACATCGCCACCAGAGCGCTCATAGATCTCGGTGCGTGTGGCGGCCGGCAAAACCGCTGGTATGTAGACGCCCCTGGGCCCTGCCTCAGCTGCAAGGCTCTGCGAGAAGGCCAACATGTGGGACTTCGTTGCTGCGCAAATACCTTGTGAAGACTCAGGCAGCAATGCATTGAGCCGGTCGGTGGTACGGGCTACCCATACGAGATCGTGGCCACGAGCCGCAAAGCGGCGTGCGTAAACAGCACCAATGCCACTGGAGGCGCCAGCAATAAGAGAGCTAGTCATTTCAACTTCCCCAATTGATATCCACCATTTTTTATGGCAGCCTTGTCAATAAGACAAGTCAGCGCAGAGAGACGCTGCTGCGGAGAAAGATGCGTTCAGTTACGGGAAGTCAAGCTGGCCATCGTGTAGTGCTCATAGTGGCCAATCCCATTCTTCACGATGGGATCTTCGGATGTAAACGAACCGATCTCTTGGTTGTCGGCGATCTGGTAAAGAGACACGCCGTAGCCATCACCATCGTCAATCACAGGCCCGTGCGCTACGATCACACCTTGCTCGAGAAGACCGTTCATATATTCGCCATGCTGCCTCATCCATGTTTTTTCTTCGCCGGACATGGTGGCCAGGAAATTCGCGCGAGGCGGGACAAATTTGCACAGGTAGTATTTCATTTCGGCTCCTCTCAAAGATAAATGATGCTGGGATTCAAGCTGTTCTCACACTCTTCAATATTGCCCCCTCGAACATCTTGGGCGCATAGCTCTGCAGGAACAGGATCATTCCGGTCATCTTTCCAACGGGATTACTGAACTTTGGCTTCTTGGTATCGATCAGCTTGGTAATCGTGTTGACGACGGCGTCGGGCGCCTCCGCCTCATCGATCCCCTTCTGTGTCGCAGCATCTGCTTGCTTGCGGTAGGCGTTGTAATCAGCAATACGCCCGCTTGATTGAGACACGGAGTTATGAGCGAGGTTGGTCTTGAACCACACTGGCTCCACCATGCTGACTTGGATGTTGAACGGATCCAGCTCGAAGCGCAGAGATTTGAAATACCCCTGGACTGCGTGCTTTGAAGCCGTGTAGTACGAGAGATTCGGCGGGCCGATCAAGCCGACGATGGAGCTGATTGTGATGATCTGCCCATGCTTTTGCGCCCGCAGCCGGGGCAGCAAGGCATTCGTCACTTTGATCGTGCCCCAGAAGTTGGTTTCGAACTGCTGACGTCCCAATTCGACGGGAGTCTCTTCTGCCAGCCCCGTCACCATGTAGCCGGCATTGTTCACCAATACATCCAGCTGCCTGACGCTGCGGAACAGCTCTTCAGCGAACGCGCTGATGGAGTTGTCGTCGCTGATGTCCAGACGCAGCAGCTTGAAGGGAACCTTCCCTTCGTGCTTTTCAGGTTCACGGCTGGTGCCGATGACTTCGAAGCCCTGGTTGTGCAGGCTGTTGGCGAGCAGCAGGCCGAAGCCCGAGGATGCGCCGGTGATTAGGACTGTCTTCTTCATGGGTAGCTTCTCCGTAGATGATGGAAATTCTTGAAAACTTTGCCCGGCTGAACGTGCGTGCAGAAGGGCTTTGGGCTATTTGCTATCGGGGTTGGCAGCGCGACCATGAACAAGCCTTCATCAGCCAAGGCATGGCTCACAACCGTTACCTCTCAAGATGAGGCTGGGCTCTCTGCGCGCATGACTCCTTTCGGGCGTGGGTGCTGGACTGAACGATGGGCGCATGTTAGTATCGTTTCAGTACTTAGTCAATACTGAAATGATATGGACTCGAAAAAAACTTCTGAAAGCACTTGCCCCATCGCGCGCAGCCTGGCCTTCCTGGGCGATGCGTGGACTATGTTGATCCTGCGGGATGCGAACGCTGGGCTGACGCGCTTCGATCAGTTCAGGAAAAGCCTTGGCATCGCTCCCACGATGCTGACGAAGCGTTTGGCGACGCTCACGGATGAGCAACTGCTGGAAAAGCGGCAGTATTCGGAGCGGCCACCTCGCGAGGAATACGTCCTGACCGAAGCTGGGAGGGACTACTTGCCCGTTCTCTTCATGATTGCTGCCTGGGGCCGAAAGCACCGTGGCGAAGGCAAGCTGGTTCGGTTTCTGGATGCCGAGACGGGCAACGATCTGAAGCCGATTGCGATCGACGCAGAGACCGGCGCAGAGATCGGGACTCGCGAAATCCGCATGGTGATGCCGGAATGAAGCCAAGCAGTCGGGCTCCAGTGCCGGCGGAAAATCAAGCAGGCACAGCGAACCGTGGCGTAGTTCTTCTGTTGGCTGCGCTCGCGGCGATAGGCGCTTTGTCAACCAACATCATCCTGCCGTCGTTTCCGGCGATGTCTAAAACCCTGGGTGCGTCAGATGCCCAGCTCGGCCTGACACTCAGTGTCTTCTTCGTAGTTTTCGCGGCGGGGCAACTCTTCGTGGGACCTCTGTCTGATCGCTTCGGGCGTCGCAAACTGGTCATAGGGGGCTTGCTGGTCTTCGCGGCCGGCGGGGTGGTGTGTGCCCAGGCGGCGGCTCCAGCCGAACTGATTGTCGGCCGAGCAATACAGGCTGCAGGCGTATGCGCCGCGTCCGTACTTGCACGCGCGATCGCAAGAGATATGTATGAAGGCGAAACTCTGGCACGCGTTCTTGCGATGGTGATCGTGGCTATGGCCGCGGCCCCGGGGTTCTCTCCGCTGCTGGGCGGCATGACTGAGAAAATGATTGGCTGGCGCATGACCTTCCTGACGGTCAGTGCCTTCGGGCTTGCACTTTCAATGTGGTACGCCTTCCGACTTCCAGAAACACACGTCGCGTCGCGGCGGATGCCGCTTGCCGTTGGCCCCATACTCAGGATCTATGCCAGCCTTCTGATCGATCCACGCTTCCTCCGTCCAGTCGTCGCTGTCATGTGTCTCACAGGCGGGCTTTATGGATTCTTCGCTGCTGCTCCATCAGTGCTGATGGGCGCCATCAAGTTGAGCGCGCTGGAGATGGGGCTCTTTTTTGCAGCCACGGTGCCCGTTGTTTTTGCTGCAGGCCTCGCTGTACCAAGACTTTCACATCGCTGGGGTGCAGCTCGAGTCATCCAAGCCGGAATCGTCTTGGCCTTGGTTGGAGGCGTGATGATCTACCTGGCCTCGGTTCGATACCCAT
>NZ_JBICKS010000043.1:0-198785 GCF_043104415.1 Delftia sp. WSY_16
TGGTGCGAGGCCGAGATGAAGCGCACCGCCGCCGCCCGTGGCGCGCGCGCGCCCAAGGGAGTGATTTCGGATTCGGACAGCACCCGCAGCAGCTTAGCCTGCAGGGCCAGGGGCATGTCGCCGATCTCGTCAAGGAACAGCGTGCCCTCGTGTGCCGCAGCAATCAGCCCTTCGCGGCCCTTGCTGGCGCCGCCGGTCCAGGTGCCGGGCAGGTAGCCGAACAGCTCGCTCTCCAGCAGTGCCTCGGGAATGGCTGCGCAGTTACCTGCAGCAAGTTCATCACCTGCGGTAAGGCCGAATAGTCGCCATGGGGCGGCTGTGCCGCCCGCCAACCCAGCCTTGCAAAACAGAAAGTTCAATCATGAAAGCAGCACGTTTCCACGACCGGGGCGACATCCGCATCGAGGACATCCCCGAACCCGTGGTGGAGCCCGGCACCGTGGGCATCGAGGTGGCCTGGTGCGGCATCTGCGGCACGGATCTGCATGAGTTCATGGAAGGGCCGATCTTCATCCCGCCCTGCGGCCACCCGCATCCCATCTCGGGCGAGTCCGCATCCATCACCATGGGGCATGAGTTCTCGGGCGTGGTGGCGGGCTGTCCGAGCGGATTGCCGTCAAGCGCCGCTGGGTGCATCCCATCTCCGATGCCATTCCACTGGACCAGGCCGCGCTGATCGAGCCGCTGTCCGTGGGCCACCATGCCTACACCCGCAGCGGAGCGAAGGCCGGCTGGTGGGCGGCGCCGGCCCCATCGGCCTGCTGCTGTCGGCCATCCTCAAGGCCAAGGGCCTGACCGTCGTCATCACCGAGCTCAGTGCCAAGTGCAAGCAAAAGGCGCGTGAATCGGGCGTGGCCGATCACATCCTGGACCCCTCCGAGGTGGACGTGGCGGCCGAGGTGATGAAGCTCACCGGCGGCAAGGGCGTGGATGTGTCGTTCGAACGTGCACAGCGTGGTCATGAAGCAGCTGGACGTGCGCGGCACCATTGCTTACTGCAACGACCACCAGGAAACCATCAAGCTGGTCGAGGAGGGCAAGATCAACCTCGAGCCCTTCATCACCCAGCGCATCCAGCTCGATGACCTGATGCCTGCCTTGTGGTCACGCTGCGCAAAGAAAAAAGCCCTTGATTGAATCAATCAAGGGCTTAGATCATTTTGGCGGAGAGGGCGGGATTCGAACCCGCGGTGGGGATTAGCCCACACACGCTTTCCAGGCGTGCGACTTAAACCGCTCATCCACCTCTCCGAAGACCGCGATTCTAGCATCGATTTTTTGGGGTGGCCGCGAAGTTTCCTGCATGCGTGATCGATATGCCCTGGACGGCTGGCGCTTCGGGCATGGCCCGTGCCTGCGCCTGCAGCCAGTTGCAGAAGATGTCGAGCCGGGTCTGCGCCGCAGTGCTGCGGCGCAGCGCCAGGTAGCGGTAGCCGGAGGCCGTGAAGCCGAAGGGCGCCAGCAGGCGGCCGGCCTGCACGTCGTCCATCACCAGGTGCCAGGGGGCGACGGCCGCGCCCAGGCCGCGCAGCGCGGCTTCCAGCGTGAAGTAGTAGTGCTCGTAGACGGGGCCGGCCGCTGCGGGCGGGGCCATGTCCATGGAGGCGGCCCACAGGTCCCAGGCGTTGCGCCGGCCGCGCGTGTGCAGCAAGGGGAGGCTGGCCAGGTCTTCAGGCTGCTGGAGGCGTCCTGCCATGGCCGGGGACATCACCGGGCCCAGGTATTCGGCGAAAAGAGGCAGGGACGTCTCGTTGTCTGCAAGGGCCTCGCCGCTGTCGTGCGTGATGGCCGTGATGAGCAGGTCGCAGCCTTCGTGTGCAGCGTCGGTGCCGGTGTCGGTAGTGCGCAGGCGCACCTCGATGCCGGGGTGGTGCGCGTGAAAGTCGAACAGCCGGGGGATCAGCCATTTGACGGTGAAGGTGCTGAAGCAGGCCACGTCCAGAGGGCCTTCGTGGGCGTCGCCCAGGCTGCGCACCGCCTCATGGATCTGCTCGAAGGCCTGGGTCAGCGCCGGCTGCAGGGTGCGCGCTGCCGCAGTGAGCGTGGGGCGGGCCTTGGTGCCTGCGAACAGCGGCAGGCCCAGGTGCTGCTCCAGCTGCCTGACCTGGCGGCTGACGGCGCCGGGCGAGACGCACAGCTCGTCCGCCGCCGCCGTCATGCGGCCCAGGCGTGCGGCGGCTTCAAAGGCGCGCAGGGCGGCCAGCGGGGGCAGGCGGCGGGTCATGGGTCGGGTCATGGGTCGGGTCACGGGGCGGGTGGAGGCTATGTGAGTTCCAGGTACATAGAACCGGCCGAATCATCGCTTTTCAGGCCATGGGCCGGTCGGTAGATTTGCCGCTTCGGCTGGCAATCCTGCGTGGATTCTGGCCGGACTTTCCATCTCCATTCGATCCCAAAGCACATAGCACCATGCCCTTCGTCCACACCTATCTGCCCCAGTCCACCTCCACTTCCCAGCGCGATGCCGCCGTGCAGGGCATTCACCGCGCCCTGGTGGAGGGCATCGGCATGCCCGAGGACGAACTGTTCAACATGGTGCACCCGTACGCTCCCGGGCAGTTCGCGTTCAGCCGCAGTTTCAACGGGGTGGCGCGTTCGGATGCCGTGGTGGTGGTCGAGATCACCATGCGGCGCGGGCGCAGCGATGCGATGAAGAAGGCCTTGTATGCGGCCATTGCGCGCAATCTGCATGAAGGGGCGGGGGTGGCGCCGGCCGACGTGTTCATCTTCATGCATGAGAACGACTACTCGGACTGGTCCGTGGGCCATGGGCGCTTCGCCATGGGCCTGGTGCAGCAGGTGGGCGCACCCGCCTGATCCGCACAACACCGCTGCAATGAAAAACGGGCCGCGATGGCCCGTTGTTCATGGCGTGGCGGCGGCTCTCAGCTGGTGCGCTGGCCGGTCTGGATCATCTTCATGGCCGAGGTGATCAGGCTGGAGACTTCGGTCATGTTGCTGGGCACGATCAGCGTGGTGGTGGCGTCAGAGGCAACCTGGCCATAGGCCTCGACGGCCTTTTCGGCGACCTTGAGCTGCACGGCCTGCTCGCCACCGGGCTGGCGGATGGCGTTGGCCACGCGTTCGATGGCCTGGGCCGTGGCGTCTGCGACCGCCTTGATGGATTCGGCCTCGCCCTGGGCCTTGTTGATGACGGCCTGCTTCTCGCCTTCGGAGCGGGCGATAAAGGCTTCGCGCTCGCCCGTGGCGATGTTGATCTGTTCCTGGCGGCGGCCTTCGGAGGCTGCGATCAGGGCGCGCTTTTCGCGCTCGGCCGTGATCTGGGCCTGCATGGAGCGCAGGATTTCGGCCGGCGGCGTCAGGTCCTTGATTTCATAGCGCAGCACCTTCACGCCCCAGTTGAGCGCGGCCTCGTCGATGGCGGAGACCACCTGGGCGTTGATCATGTCGCGCTCCTCGAAGGTCTTGTCCAGTTCGAGCTTGCCGATCACGGAACGCAGCGAGGTCTGGGCCAGCTGGGTGACGGCCATGATGTAGTTGGACGAGCCGTAGCTGGCGCGCATGGGGTCGGTGACCTGGAAGTAGAGGATGCCATCCACCTGCAGCTGGGTGTTGTCGCGCGTGATGCAGACCTGGCTGGGCACGTCCAGCGGGATTTCCTTGAGGCTGTGCTTGTAGGCCACGCGGTCCACGAAGGGCACGAGGAAGTTCAGGCCGGGCGTGAGCGTGCCGGCGTACTTGCCGAGGCGTTCCTTGACCCAGGCGTGCTGCTGGGGCACGACCTTGATGGACCGTGCGATGAAGATGGCCGCGATGACCAGAATGACGATGGCGATTTCCATGGTGTCTCCAGGCCCCGGAGGGGCGTTCGGTGAAACAAGAGGGCGGCGGGACGGCTGGCGGATGGTGCCTGCCACTATGCCCGATGCAGATGCCCGCGCCGTGAAGCGCGGGCGTGGGGATGGGCAATCAGAGTTTGTCCACCAGCAGCCGGTTGCCGACGACCTCGGCCACGCGGTGCATGCCGGCAGAGGGCAGGTTGCCCGGACGGCTGATCACGGTCCATTGGGCGCCGCGGTAGCGGACCTGGGCCGTGCCGTCGGAGTTCCATTGCTCGACCATGACGGATTCGCCGACATCGAGGTTGACGTCGCGGTTGCTGGAGGCGGGCTGGCGGCTGGGCAGGCGCCGGCGCACCAGGTAGCAGGCCAGTACGAAGGCGCTGCCGAGCACGGCGGCAATGACGAGCTGGGCAATGGGCGCCAGGCCCATGTGGGCGCACAGCGCGCCAACGATGGCGCCCAGTGCCAGCATCAGCAGATAGAAGCTGCCGGTCAGCAATTCGGCGATGACCAATGCGCCGGCGACGAGCCACCAGATGGTGGAATATTCCATTCCCAGACTCCCTGTTTATGACGGTTGCTTGTGTTTAGTGCACCACATTCTGGGTGAAAAGCCGCACGCTTCAAAGGCGCAATAAGGATATTCCTTACACTTCGCGCCTGTTTCGTTTTTTAGGCCCGCTCAGGTTACGGAGGCTGCCCCCATGAAGTTTCGCTTTCCCATCGTCATCATCGACGAGGACTACCGTTCCGAGAACACCTCGGGCCTGGGCATCCGCGCCCTGGCACAGGCCATCGAGCAAGAAGGTTTCGAGGTGCTGGGGGTGACCAGCTACGGCGACCTGTCGCAGTTCGCGCAGCAGCAAAGCCGGGCCAGTGCCTTCATCCTGTCCATCGATGACGAGGAGTTCTCGCTGGGTGGCGAAAGCGATCCCGTGATCCACAGCCTGCGCAGCTTCATCGGCGAAGTGCGCCGCAAGAACGCCGATGTGCCGATCTACATCTACGGCGAGACCAAGACCAGCCGCCACCTGCCCAACGACATCCTGCGCGAGCTGCACGGCTTCATCCACATGTTCGAGGACACGCCGGAGTTCGTGGCCAAGCACATCATCCGCGAGGCCAAGAGCTACCTGGAAGGTGTGCAGCCGCCGTTCTTCAAGGCGCTGCTGGACTATGCGGAAGACGGCTCCTACAGCTGGCACTGCCCCGGACACTCGGGCGGCGTGGCCTTCCTCAAGAGCCCCGTGGGCCAGATGTACCACCAGTTCTACGGCGAGAACATGCTGCGCGCCGACGTGTGCAACGCGGTGGAGGAACTGGGCCAATTGCTGGACCACAACGGCGCCATCGGCGAGAGCGAGCGCAATGCCGCGCGCATCTTCAATGCCGATCACTGCTACTTCGTGACCAACGGCACGTCCACGTCGAACAAGATCGTCTGGCACCACGCCGTGGCGCCCGGCGACGTGGTCGTGGTGGACCGCAACTGCCACAAGTCCATCCTGCACTCCATCATCATGACGGGTGCGATTCCGGTGTTCCTCAAGCCCACGCGCAACCACTTCGGCATCATCGGCCCGATCCCGCAAAGCGAGTTCTCGGTGGAGTCCATCCAGGCCAAGATCGCGGCCAATCCGCTGCTCAAGGGCGTGGATGCCAAGACGGTCAAGCCCCGCGTGCTGACGCTGACGCAGTCCACCTACGACGGCGTGCTCTACAACACCGAGACCATCAAGAGCATGCTGGACGGCTATGTGGCCAACCTGCACTTCGATGAGGCCTGGCTGCCGCACGCGGCCTTCCACCCGTTCTATGGCAGCTACCACGCCATGGGCAAGAAGCGCGCGCGCCCCAAGCACTCGGTGGTGTATGCCACGCAGTCCATCCACAAGCTGCTGGCCGGCATCAGCCAGGCATCGCATGTGCTGGTGCAGGACAGCCAGACCGAAAAGCTGGACCACCACCTGTTCAACGAGGCGTACCTGATGCACACCTCGACCAGCCCCCAGTACAGCATCATCGCCAGCTGCGACGTGGCCGCCGCGATGATGGAGCCGCCCGGCGGCACGGCCCTGGTGGAAGAGTCGATTCTGGAGGCGCTGGACTTCCGCCGTGCCATGCGCAAGGTCGAAGACGAGTTCGGCGACGACGACTGGTGGTTCGAGGTCTGGGGTCCCGAGAAGCTGGCCGATGAAGGCGTCGGCTCGGCCCAGGACTGGATCATCCGCGGCCAGGACGCGGCGCCCAAGCGCTCCAAGGCCAAGAACGGCAAGGAGTTCGACAACTGGCACGGCTTTGGCGAACTGGCCGACGGCTTCAACATGCTGGACCCGATCAAGTCCACCATCGTGACGCCGGGCCTGGACCTGGACGGCGATTTCTCGGACACGGGCATCCCGGCCTCCATCGTGACCAAGTACCTGGCCGAGCACGGCGTGGTGGTGGAGAAGACGGGCCTGTACTCGTTCTTCATCATGTTCACCATCGGCATCACCAAGGGCCGCTGGAACACCATGCTGACGGCGCTGCAGCAGTTCAAGGACGACTACGACCGCAACCAGCCGCTGGCACGCATCCTGCCCGAGTTCTGCCAGCAGCACCGCCGCTACGAGCGCATGGGCCTGCGCGACCTGTGCCAGCACGTGCACGAGCTGTACGCCAAGTACGACATCGCCCGCCTGACGACCGAGATGTATCTGTCGGACCTCAAGCCCGCGATGAAGCCCAGCGATGCCTACGCCCACATCGCGCACCGCAAGACCGAGCGCGTGGAAATCGACCACCTGGAAGGCCGCATCACCGTGGGCCTGGTCACGCCGTACCCGCCCGGCATTCCGCTGCTGATCCCCGGCGAGGTGTTCAACCGCAAGATCGTGGATTACCTGCTGTTCGCGCGTGAGTTCGCCAAGGAGTGCCCTGGCTTCGAGACCGACATCCACGGCCTGGTGGAGCTGGAGGACGCGGACGGCGAGGTGCGCTACTACGCCGACTGCGTGGCCCAGGCCGCTCCTGCCCGCAAGGTGCCGGCTGCCGGCAAGTCTGTGGCCGGAAAATCCGCAGCGGCCAAGGCGGCGGCCAAGCCGGCTGCCAAGGCTGCGGCAAAGCCCGCTGCCAAAAAGGCCGTGAAGGCTGCTGCCGTCAAGGCGCCGGCCAAGCGCCCCGCAGCGGCCCGCAAGGCCGGGTCGGCGCCGGAAGTCGGCACGGCTGCCAAGCCGGCGCGTGGCCGCAAGATGGTGCAGGTGGGCGATGATGGCCCCTTCGGCCGCACGATCTGATCGGCTGGCCGGCTGACGACGGCCCGTCAAAAAGGCGCGGTGCCCGCAAGGGGCGCCGCGCCTTTTTTCTTGCCCGCTGTTTGCCGCTCACTCCAGGCGGATCCTGGCATCGCGGATCAGCGCGGCCCAGTCCGTCTGCTCCTTGAGCAGGTACCGGGCCGCGTCCTGCATGCTGCCGCCCAGGGCCGTGCTGCCCTCGGCCTGCAGTTGCTGCTGCACGGCGGGCTGCTGCAGGGCCGCGTTCACGGCGGTATTCATCTTCTGCACGACGGCGGCCGGCGTGCCCTTGGGCGCGACGATCAGCTTCCAGTCCACGGCCTCGAAGCCTGCATAGCCCGACTCGGCCACGGTGGGTACCTCCGGCAGGATGGGCAGGCGCCTGGCCGAGGTCACTGCCAGGGCGCGCAGCTTGCCGCCCTTGAGCAGCGGATAGACGGCCTGGGGCGTGCCGAACATGTAGTGCGTCTGCTTGCCCAGCAGGTCGGTCACGGCCGGCGCTGCGCCCTTGTAGGGCACGTTGAGCACCTGGATGCCGGCCTTGAAGGCCAGCATCTCGCCGGCCAGGTGGCCCACCGTGCCCGTCGATGCCAGTCCCTGGCGGATGCCGCCCGGGTCGGCCTTGGCGGCCTTGACCAGGTCCTGCACCGATTTCCATGGCGAGTCCTGCGGCACGACCAGCACCGTGGGCTGGGCGGCGACCAGGGCCACGGGGATCAGGTCGGTGCGGGGGTTGAAGGGCATGCTGGGCAGCAGGGCGGGGTTGATGGCGAGGTTGGCGGTCTGGCCCATGCCGAAGGTATAGCCATCCGGCGCGGACTTGGCCACCGCATCCAGCCCGATGTTGCCGCCCGCGCCGGGCTTGTTGTCCACCACCACGGTCCATTGGTTCAGCGTGCCCACGCGCTCGCTGATCTGGCGCGCGACCGCGTCCGTGCCGCCGCCCGGCGTGTAGGGCACGACCATGCGCACGGCGCGCGAGGGCCAGTTGCCGGGCTGGGCCTGGGCCGCCAGGGGGAGCAGGGCGGCAGCCAATGCGGGCAGGGCGCACAGCAACAACTGGCGGCGCGGGGCGGAACAAGGGCGGGCCTGGGTCAGTGTCTGTGTCCGGTTTTGGGCGGCCGGGTTGCGGTGGATGGCGGGCATGGTGTTGTCTCCGGGAATTTTTGGGAAAAGGCCTCCCCGCCGGGCGCGCGGCAAGCGTCGTCCGGTGTGGGGTGGATGGGGTGCAAGGTTGCAGGGGCGCCGCGCGTCGGGTGGACGGCGGCGGCTTCAGTGGCTCAGCCTGGCATCAATGGGAGGCCTTGGCGTGGCTGTCGGTGGCCTCGCCCCGGGCCAGGGCCAGGGCCTGCTCGCTGCTGTAGCCCAGTGCGGTGAGGATCTCCAGGCTGTGCTCGCCCAGGCGCGGGGGCGACAGGCGCACATCCAGGCGCTTGCCGTCCAGCGTGAAGGGCAGCAGCACGGTCTTGGTCTCGCGGCCATCGGGCAGGGTGATGGGGGCCAGCGCGCCCGTGGCGTTCAGGTGCGGGTCTTGCAGCAGGTCCTGCGGGCGTGCGATGGGGGCGAAGGGCAGGCCGTTCTTCTCGAAGACCTCGGCAATGTGGGCGGCGCTGTGCGGGGCCATCTTCTCGCGCAGCAGCGGCATCAGCCAGCTGCGCGCCAGCACGCGGTCGTTGTTGCTGCCAAGGCGCGGATCGTCGCGCAGCTCGCCCAGGCCGAAGGCATCGCAGAACAGGCGCCAGGCGCCGTCGCTGACCACGGCCAGGAAGATCTGCTCGCCGCCCTGGACCTCGAACACGTCGTAGATGGCCCAGGCCGAGATGCGTGCCGGCATGGGCGCGGCCGGCTTGCCGGTGACGGCGAACTGCATCATGTGCTGGGCGACCAGGAAGATGTTGTTCTCGAACAGTGCGCTTTGCACTTCCTGGCCGCGCCCGGTCTTCTCGCGCTGGGCCAGGGCAGCCATCGCGCCCATGGCGCCGAACATGCCGCCCATGATGTCGTTGACGCTGGCACCGGCGCGCAGCGGGTCGCCGGGGCGGCCCGTCATGTAGGCCAGGCCGCCCATCATCTGCACCACCTCGTCCAGCGCCGTGCGGTGCTCGTAGGGGCCTGGCAGAAAGCCCTTGTGGCTCACGTAGATGAGGCGCTCGAAGCGGTCCTTGAGGCTGTCGTAGTCCAGCCCCAGCTTGCGCATGGTGCCGGGCTTGAAGTTCTCGCAGACCACGTCGGCCGTGGCGATCAGGCGCAGCGCGGCCTGCTTGCCTTCCTCGGTCTGCAGGTCCAGCGTCACGCTCTTCTTGTTGCGGTTGAACAGCGGGAAAAAGCCCGAGCCCGAACCCAGCAGCTTGCGCGTGGCATCGCCGTCGCGGCCGTGGCCCACGGGCTCGACCTTGATGACTTCGGCGCCCAGGTCGGCCAGCATCATGCCGCAGGACGGGCCCATGACCATGTGGGTGAACTCGACCACGCGGATGCCTGCGTAGGGCAGTGGCGTGGCCTGGCCTGCGGCCGTGTCGGGGGAGGTGGGTTGGCTCATGGGAAACGGTGAATGAATGAATGGGTTGTCGCCGCGGCTCAGGCCGGTGCGTAGGGGTGGGGCGCAAAGCCCTTGGGCAGTCCGGCCAGCGGCGTCATGCCGTGCAGCTCCTCGCCGGGCAGGCCAGCGGCCAGCGGCTGGCGGGCGGCGATCAGGCGATCGATGTCCACGCCGGTGCGGATGCCCATGGCCTCGAACATGAAGACCAGGTCTTCGGTGACCACGTTGCCCGAGGCACCGGGCGCGTACGGGCAGCCACCCAGGCCGGCCAGCGAGGCATCGAAGGTGCGCGCGCCAGCCTCGTAGGCGGCCAGGCAGTTGGCCAGGCCCAGGCCGCGCGTATTGTGCATGTGGGCCGCGCCTGCATGTTCGCCCAGCTCGGCGCGCAGCCGTGTGAACAGGCGCCGCACCTGGGCCGGGTTGGCCATGCCCGTGGTGTCGGACAGGCCCGATTCGTCGGCGCCGGCTGCCACGCAGGCCAGGGCCAGTGCAATCACTTCGTCCTCGGGCACCAGGCCCTGCAGCGTGCAGCCGAAGGCCGTGGAGATGCCCGCCTCGATCAGGGCATGCGGTGCGATCTCGTCGCGCAGCGCGGCAATGGCCCGCACCTCGTCCACCATCTGCATGGGGGTCTTGCGCACATTGGCCATGGAGTGCGCGGGGCTGGCCGATACGGGCAGCGTGACCTTGTGGACGCCGGCGCGCAGCGCAGCCTCGGCACCGCGCAGATTGGGGACCAGGGCCATCACGGTGACGCCGGGCAGCGTGATGGCGTGGGCGACCACCTCGGCCGCGTCGGCCATCTGGGGCAGCAGCTTGGGCGAGACGAAGGAGCCGACCTCGATCTCCTGCAGGCCCGCATGGGCCAGGGCGTCGATCCACGCCAGCTTGTGCGCTGTGGACATGGTGGAGGCCACGGACTGCAGGCCATCGCGCGGGCCGACTTCGCTGATGAGTACGTCAAAACGGTGGGAGGACATGGGCAGGGACATTCGGTGGTGGGTGGCGATGACCGCAGGATTCGCCTGTTGACATCAGTTGCTTGAGTCGTTCTAATAGATAGAACTTGATTCTCTCTATTGAAATATTCCCTGCTGCACGCGCCATCGTCAAGCCTGCGTGCCTGGGGTTTTCCCTTGGGTGCCTTCGATATGCCTCGCAAATCAGTGACGGAATCGGTAGCCGACGAGAACGCCGCGCCGGGCGGCGTGGCTGCGGTGGACCGGGCCTTGAGCCTGCTGGCCGCCTTTCGCGACGGAGATGACGGGCTGACGCTGGCCCAGCTGTCGGAACGCACGCGCCTGTACAAGAGCACCGTGCTGCGGCTGCTGGCTTCGCTCGAACATGGCGGCTGGGTGTTGCGCCTGGATGATGGCCGCTATGCCGTGGGGCCGGCCGTGGCACGGCTGAACACCGTATATGCCCGGCATTTCTCGCTGGACAGCGTGGTCATGCCCGTGCTGCGTACCCTGGTGCAGGCCACGGGCGAGAGTGCGGCCTACCACGTGCGCCAGGGGCAGGACCGGCTGTGCCTGTACCGCGTGGATTCGCCCCACCCCGTGCGCGACCATGCGCGCACCGGCGATCTGCTGCCGCTGGGGCAGGGTGCGGGCGGGCGGGTGCTGTCCGCGTTCGATGCCGAGCTGTACGCCGCATCGCGCGGCGGCAGCCGCACGCAGCTGGCCCGCGTGCGCGCCGATGGCTACTGCGCCATGGTGGGAGACAGGCACCGGGAGATCGCCGGGATTTCTGCCCCGGTCTTCAAGCGCGATGGAGAGTTGGCAGCGGCACTGACACTGACCATGCCAGCCCACCGCTACGAGGAGCGCCACGCCCGCCATGTGCTGGCGGCGGCGCGGGAGCTGGGGCTCTTGCTGCCCTGAGCCAGGCGTGCGCGGTGCGCGGACTCAGCCCAGCGCCGTGTCCAGCACCATCATCAGCACAAAGCCCAGCATGAGGCCGCCCGTGGCAAAGGCCTCGTGGCCCTTGCGGTGCGACTCGGGAATGATCTCGTGGCTGATCACGAAGAGCATGGCGCCTGCCGCAAAGCCCAGGCCCCAGGGAAGCAGCGCGGCCGAGCCGCTGACGATGACTGCGCCCAGCACGGCGCCCAGCGGCTCCACCAGGCCCGATGCCATGCCCAGCGCCACGGCAAAGCTGCGCTTGTAGCCCGCAGCCAGCAGGGCCACGGCGACCACCAGGCCCTCGGGCACATCCTGGATGGCAATGCCTGTGGCCAGCGCATTGGCGCGCAGTCCGTCGTTGCCCGCATAGCCCACGCCGATGGCCAGGCCTTCGGGCAGGTTGTGCAGGGCAATGGCAAAGACGAACAGCCAGGTGCGCTGCAGCTTGCGCGCGCCTTGCGGGTCCAGGCCTTCGCGGCCCTTGATGAAGTGCTCGTGCGGCAGCAGCCGGTCCATGAGCATGAGCGCCGCGCCGCCCAGCAGGATTGCCGTGCCGATGACAGCGCCTGCCGCCCAGCCCCCGCCCCCAAAAAGGCCCTGCGTACGCACCGCTTCCAGCCCCGGCAGGATCAGCGAGAAGGCGCAGGCCGCCAGCATGACGCCGGCGCCAAAGCCGAACAAGGTGTCCTGCGTGCGCTCGGACAGGCGCTGGGACAGCATCACGGGCACGGTGCCCAGGGCTGTCGCCAGCGCGGCTGCCGAGCCGCCGGCCAGAGCCTGGAAGACCACCGGATGGTTCTGGGCATAGGCCCAGAACTGGCTGGTGAGCGCCCAGGCGCCGGCCATCATGATGGCCAGGCCGATCCACAGGCGGATGTTTGACCGTACGCTGGTCTTGGAGCGGAAGCGTTGTGGCAGATCCATGCTGGTCGGGAATGGGTTGGGGCGTTGGCGGGCAGGCTTGGCCGATCAGCCGCGGGCTGCGGCGTAGCGGCGGGCCACTTCGGCCCAGCTGACTACGTTGTAGAACGCCGCGATGTATTCGGGGCGGCGATTCTGGTACTTGAGGTAGTAGGCGTGTTCCCACACGTCCAGGCCCAGGATGGGGGTGGCTCCGGAGCCGATGCCGGCCATCAGCGGGCTGTCCTGGTTGCCGCTGCTTTCCACGGCCAGCTTGCCGTCCTTGCCCACCACGAGCCACGCCCAGCCGCTGCCAAAGCGCGTGAGCGCGGCCTGGGTGAAGGCGGCCTTGAAGGCATCGAAGCCCCCCAGCTCCCTGTCGATGGCCTGGGCCAGTTCGCCCGAGGGGGCGCCTCCGCCACCCTGGTCTGCCGGGGCCATCACGGTCCAGAACAGGCTGTGGTTGGCATGGCCGCCGCCGTTGTTGCGCACGGCGCCGCGCACGCCTTCGGGCAGCAGGGACAGGTCGGCGATCAGCTGCTCCACGGGCTGGCTGCCGTGCGGCGTGTCCTTGAGTGCGGCATTCAGGTTGTTCACATAGGCCTGATGGTGCTTGGTGTAGTGGATCTCCATGGTCTGCGCATCGATATGGGGCTCCAGCGCGTCGTAGGCGTAGTTCAGGGGAGGCAGGGTGTAGTTGCTCATGTGGTTTCTTTCAGGGACTACGGGGGAAATCGGTGCGTCGTAAGGCGTGTGGGGGGCGAGACCTGCAGTCAGTGCGCCAGCCGCGAGGGCAGGGCCGTTGCCGCGATGTCGAAGACCCGGGACGAGGCCTGCAGTGCAGCATCGATGGGGGCTGGAACGGGAGAGGGCAGGCTGAGGTCAGGGGTTGCTTGCATCTCTGCTGGCTCCGAGGGTTTCAGAGATTCCTTGATATTGATCTGAGAATTGTATTATTCATGAGAATCATTCTCATTCAAAACAAAAATGACCTCAGTCAAGCCGATGTGTATTTCCTTGCGCGTGCAGGCAGGACCCGCAGTCGTGGGTTCCGGGCGAAAAAAAACCCCGCAGGCGGCAATGCCTGCGGGGCCGGTCGGGCGGCGGTGGCCGCTTAGACCTGGTCGGCCGACAGGCCTGCAGTCTGGCTGAAGCCGCCGTCCACGTAGGTGATCTCGGCCGTCACGCCCGAGGCCAGGTCCGACAGCAGGAAGGCGGCCACATTGCCCACATCCTCGATGGTCACGTTGCGGCGCAGCGGCGATGCATCGGCCACGCGGCCCAGCAGCTTGCCGAAGTCCTTGATGCCCGATGCGGCCAGCGTCTTGATGGGGCCGGCCGAGATGCCGTTGGCGCGGATGGCGCGGCCGTCTGCCGTGCGGCCCACGGCCTCGGCCAGGTAGCGCACCGAGGCTTCCAGCGATGCCTTGGCCAGGCCCATGGTGTTGTAGTTGGGGATGGAGCGCAGCGCGCCCAGGTACGACAGCGTCAGCAGCGAGGACTTGTCATTGAGGTAAGGCAGGGCCGCCTTGGCCATCGCGGGGAAGCTGTAGGCGCTGATGTCGTGCGCGATCTTGAAGCCCTCGCGCGACAGGCCTTCCAGGAAGTTGCCGGCGATGGCCTCGCGCGGCGCGAAGCCGATGCTGTGCACGAAGCCGTCGAACTTGCCCCAGGTGGCGCCCAGGTCGGCGAACAGCTTGTCGATCTGGGCGTCGTCGGCCACGTCGCAGTCAAAGATCAGCTTGGAGTCGAATTCTGCAGCGAATTCGGTGATGCGGTCCTTGAAGCGCTCGCCTACATAGCTGAACGCCAGCTCCGCGCCCTGTGCGTGGCAGGCCTTGGCGATGCCGTAGGCGATGGAGCGGTTGGACAGAACGCCCGTGATCAGCAGTTTTTTACCGGCGAGAAAGCCCATTGTTGTTCTCCAGAGGAAGTGAGTGGAAGTGCGCAGCAGCTGGCGGCGAAGGCGGGGCCCCGCGTCAGCGTTTGCCAGCGGGCGGCTGGCTGCGTGGTGCAGAATTGTCGCATGCGCCATTGGATGATTTCTTCGCTGCTGCTGGCCTCGGCGTGTGTGCCGGCGTGGGGCTCGCATGCCTATGCCCTGTGGGGAGAGCCCCGCTATGCCGAGGGCTTCAGCCATTTCGACTATGTCAACGCCAAGGCCCCCAAGGGCGGCGAGCTGCGCCTGGTGAGCAACCTGCGCATCTCCACCTTTGACAAGTACAACCCGTTCACCATCAAGGGATCGTCTCCGGCCTATCTGGCCGAACTGATGTTCGACACCCTGCTGTGGCCCTCGCTGGACGAGACCGCCACGGGCTACGGACTGCTGGCAGAGGATGTGCAGGCTGCCCCCGACGGCCTGTCGGCCACGTTCCGGCTGCGGCCGCAAGCGCGCTTTCACAACGGCAAGCCCGTGCTGGCTGCCGATGTCAAGTTCAGCTATGACACGCTGGTGGGGCCGCACGCATTGCCTGGCTACCGATCGCTGTTCTTCGATGTGGCGGGGGTCGACGTGCTGGATGAACGCACGGTGCGCTTTCGCTTCAAGCAGCCGAACCGGGAACTGCCGCTGGTTGTGGGCGCCATTCCCGTCTTCAGCCGCGACTGGGGCATGGAAAACGGCAAGCCCAAGCCCTTCGACCAGGTGGTGACGGATACGCCCATCGGCAGTGGGCCCTACAGGATAGGACCTGTGCGCTTCGGCAAGGACATCACCTATGTGCGCGACCCGGACTACTGGGGGCGCGATCTGCCCGCGCGCGTGGGCACGGCCAATTTCGACCGCATCTCCGTCAAAATCTACCGCGACAACACGGCGAAGCTGGAAGCGCTGAAGGCCGGCGAGTTCGACCTGATGCGTTTTTACAGCGCCGGCGACTGGGCGCGGCGCCTGTACGGCAAGCGCTTCGACCGGGGCGAGCTGGTCAAGGGCGAATTCAGCAACAAGCTGCCCTCGGGGTTCCAGAGCTATGTGCTCAACACCCGGCGCCCTTTGCTGCAGGACGTGCGCGTTCGCCGTGCGCTGGACCTGGCCCTGGACTACGAATGGATGAACCGGCAGATGTTCTACGGCTCCTACCAGCGCGTGCGCGGGCTGTTCGGCAACACGGCCTGCGAGACCCATGGCGAGCCCTCGCCAGAGGAGCTGGCGCTCATGGAGCCCCTGCGCAAGAGCATTCCGCCGGAGGCTTTCGGCCCCATGGCCGAGCCGCCGCGCACCGATGGCAACAACTCGCTGCGTGCCAACCTGCGCCAGGCGCGGCAATTGCTGGCCGATGCCGGCTGGACCATTCAGGATGGCGTGCTGCGCAATGCGCGGGGCCAGGCCATGGAGCTGGAGTACCTGGACAGCAGCGAGTCGGGCATACGCCAGGTCTCGCCCTGGATACGCAATCTGGAAAAGCTGGGCATACGGCTGCGCTTTCGTTCGGCGGACTTCGCGCTGTACCAGCAGCGCGTGGAGAAGTTCGACTACGACATCATCTCCATTGCCTACCAGGGCACGAACAACCCGGGCCAGGAATTCGCCGACCTGTTCGGCAGTCGGGCGGCGGACACGGACGGCTCGGGCAATTTTCCCGGAGTCAAGAATCCCGCCGTCGATGCCTTGATCCGGCGCATGACCGAGGCCAAGACCGAGGCGCAGCTGTTGCCCGCGTGCCACGCACTGGAGCGTGTCATCGCGCATGGACACTACCTGATTCCGCAGTGGAGCGCGGGAACGCACCGCATGGTCTACGACTCCTGGCGGCTGGTGCGGCCCGCCGTGGTTCCCGCCTACGCGAAGGGCGAGAGCTGGGCCATGGATACCTGGTGGGCCCGCATGCCGGTGCTGACCGCGCCGCCTCCATGAGCGGGCGCTGCCGCCGCATCGTTGCGATCCGTTGCATGATGGGCACGCTCCCGGGCCGGGGTGCCCCCCGGCAATCGACATAATGCAGGACTTCTTATGTGGGCCTACATACTCAAACGCTTGCTGCTGATGGTGCCGACCCTGCTGGGCGTGCTGCTGCTGACCTTCGTGGTCGTGCAGTTCGTGCCCGGTGGCCCGGTGGAGCAGTACCTTGCCGAAGCCAAGGCCAGCGTTGGCCGTGGCGGCGAAGGCGGTGGCCTGGCCTACCGTGGCAACCAGGGGGTGGACCCCCAGCGCATAGAGCAGATCAAGGCCCTCTACGGGTTTGACAAGCCGGCCCATGAGCGCTTCTTCCAGATGCTCGGGCAGTTCGCGCGGTTCGATCTGGGGCGCAGTTTCTTTCAGAACAAGGATGTCTGGCAGCTGATCAAGGAGAAGCTGCCGGTCTCGGCCAGCCTGGGCCTGTGGACCTTTTTCATCAGCTACCTCGTGGCCGTGCCCCTGGGCATTGCCAAGGCCGTGCGTGCCGGCTCGCGTTTCGACTTCTTCACCACGCTGCTGATCCTGGTGGGCTATGCGATTCCGGGCTTTGTGCTGGGCGTGGCGCTGCTGGTGATCTTCGGCGGGCAGCTGCAATGGTTTCCGCTGCGCGGGCTGACCTCGGCCAACTGGGATGAGCTGTCCTGGGGCGCGCGCATCGTGGACTATCTATGGCATATCGCGCTGCCGGTCACGGCCATGGTGGCGGGCAGCTTCGCCATCACCGCCATGCTCACCAAGAATGCCTTTCTGGAAGAGATCCGCAAGCAATATGTGCTGACAGCCCGCGCCAAGGGCCTGTCGGAGCGGCAGGTGCTTTATCGGCATGTGCTGCGCAATGCGCTGATTCCCATCGTCACCGGCTTTCCGGCCGCCTTCATCGGTGCCTTCTTCACGGGCTCGCTGCTGATAGAAACGCTGTTCTCGCTGGACGGCCTGGGCCTGCTCAGCTATGACAGCGTGATACGGCGCGACTATCCCGTGGTGCTGGGCACGCTGTACCTGTTCACGCTGATCGGCCTGGTGACCAAGCTGGTCAGCGATCTTTGTTATGTGTGGGTGGATCCGCGTGTACGGTTTGACTAGGTACCTTCCGAGCCGCTTCGCGGCTTGCCCGGTATGCACGGCGCCCTGTATCACGGGGGGCGGACGGGCGGCGCGTGGCGCCGGGCTTCGTTTCCTGGAGCGACATGGACACTGAAATGCAATCCGTTGTGGTTTCTGGAACGGGGCTGCCGGGGGCTGGGGCGCCTGCACCGCTGGCGGCGGCGGCGGTTTCGCCGGCGCGGCGGGCCTGGCTGCGGTTCAGGCGCAATCGGCTGGGATATTGGAGCCTGGTCGCTTTTTGCGTGATGGTGGTGCTGAGCCTGGGCGCCGAGCTGATCAGCAACGACCGGCCCCTGGTGGTGCGCTACGAAGGCCAGACCTACTGGCCGCTGTGGAACGATTATTCCGAGAAGACCTTCGGCGGCGACTTCGAGACGGCGGCCGACTATCTGGATCCCTACATCCGGGATCGCCTGAGCCAGGGTGGCAACTGGGCGCTGTACACGCTCAATCCCTACGGGCCGCAGGCACTCAACTACTTTGCGAGCTTGCCCAATCCGGCGCCGCCCTCGCGCGAGAACCTGCTGGGCACGGATGATCGCGGGCGCGATCTGCTGGCGCAACTGATCTACGGCTTTCGCGTGAGCGTGCTGTTTGCGCTGGCGCTGACGGCCTCCGGCGTGGTGCTGGGCGTGGTGACGGGGGCCATCCAGGGCTTTTTCGGCGGCAGGACCGATCTGGCGTTTCAGCGCTTCATCGAGATCTGGGGCTCCATGCCCGAGCTGTATCTGCTGATCATCTTCAGCGCGGTGCTGGCGCCCAGCGTCTCGCTGCTGCTGGTGCTGCTGTCGCTGTTCGGCTGGATGGGGCTGTCGGACTATGTGCGGGCCGAATTCCTGCGCAACCGCCAGCTCGACTACGTGAAGTCGGCGCGTGCGCTGGGCGTGGGCAATGGCGCGCTGATCTGGCGCCATCTGCTGCCCAACAGCATGACGCCCGTGGTCACCTTTTTGCCGTTTCGCATGAGTGCAGCCATCCTGGCGCTGACTTCGCTTGATTTCCTGGGCCTGGGCGTTCCGCCCGATACGCCCAGCCTGGGCGAGCTGCTGAGCCAGGGCAAGAACAGCATCGATGCCTGGTGGATCTCGCTGTCCACCTTTGCGGTGCTGGTGGTGACGCTGCTGCTGCTGACCTTCATGGGCGATGCGCTGCGCGATGCCCTGGACCCGCGCAAGGCCGCTGCCACCGATGCAGCCCCGGCCGTTGATGCGAAGGACGCCGCATGAACGCAGAGCAGCCGGCAATGGACATGCCTTCCGCCCCCGGTCGCGGCCGGACGCTGCTGTCTGTGCGCAACCTGCGCGTGCGCTTTGGCAGCAAGGACGTGGTGCACGGCGTGAGCTTCGATCTGGCGGCCGGTGAGAAGCTGGCGCTGGTGGGTGAGTCCGGTTCGGGCAAGACCATCACGGCGCTGTCCCTGCTGCGGCTGGCCGGTGACGCCCAGCAGGGCGGGCAGGCGCTTTTCGACGGCCGCGACCTCCTGCGCCTGCCCGAGCGCGAGATGCGGGCCGTGCGCGGCGGCGACGTGGCCATGATCTTCCAGGAGCCCATGACGGCGCTCAATCCGCTGATGACCGTGGGCGAACAGGTGGGCGAGGTGCTGCGCCTCAAGCAGGGGCTGACGCGGGCGCAGTCCCTGGCCCAGGCGGCCGAACTGCTGGCGACCACGGGCATTGCCGAGCCCGTGCGCCGTGCCCGCGCCTTTCCGCATCAGCTCAGCGGCGGCCAGCGTCAGCGCGCCATGATCGCCATGGCACTGGCCAGCAGCCCGCGCCTGCTGCTGGCCGATGAGCCGACCACGGCGCTTGACGTCACGCTGCGCGGACAGATCCTGCAATTGCTCGATGACCTGCAACGCCAGACCGGCATGGCCGTGCTGATGATCACCCACGACCTGCACCTGGTGCGGCGCTTTGCCGATCGCGTGGCGGTGATGGAGCGCGGGCAGCTGGTGGAGCAGGGCGAGGTGCCGGCGGTCATGGCAGCTCCGCGCCATGCCTACACGCGCAAGCTGCTGGCCAGTGTGCCGCGCCGCGATCTGGTCGAGGCGCAGGCCGGTATACCGGGGGCGGCTCCCGAGCCGCTGGTCCATGCGCAGGGCCTCAAGGTCAGCTACCCGGTGCCGTTGACGGGCGTGCGCGGCTGGTTTGGCCAGGGGCGTTTTGTTGCCGTGCAGTCCGCCGACTTGGACCTGATGCCCGGGCGCACCGTGGGTGTGGTCGGGGAGTCGGGCTCGGGCAAGTCCACGCTGGCCCAGGCCGTGCTGGGACTGCTGCCGCATGAAGGCCAGCTGCGCATCGCTGGCCAGGCCTGGAGGCAGCCGGCCACGCGCAACTCGCCGGCCAATCTTGCGCTGCGGCGCAAGGTGCAAGTGGTGTTCCAGGACCCGTATTCATCGCTGTCGCCACGGCTGACGCTGGAGCAGATCGTTGGCGAGGGCCTGCGCGTGCACGCCCCGGCGCTCACGGGGCGGCAGCGCCGTGACCGTGTCGTGGACATGCTGTCTGCCGTCGGGCTGACGGATGAGCAGTTCCCCGGTCTGCTCGATCGCTATCCGCATGAGTTCTCCGGGGGCCAGCGCCAGCGTATCGCCATTGCGCGTGCCCTGGTGCTGGAGCCTGAAGTGCTGGTGCTTGACGAGCCCACCAGTGCGCTGGATGTGACCATTCAGCAGCAGGTGCTGGGCCTGCTGCAGCGGCTGCAGCGCGAACGTGGCCTGGCCTATCTGCTCATCACGCACGATGTGGACGTGATCCGCGCCATGGCCCATGACGTGGTGGTGATGAAGGATGGTGCCATCGTCGAATCCGGCCCCGTGGCCCAGGTGCTGGGCGCGCCGCGTGAGTCCTATACCCAGCGGCTGGTGGAGGCTGCTGGCTTTTCGGGTGACGGCATGCCCGAAGGGTTCTGAGTTCGCCGGCCTGCCGCCGGGCCGCTACCAGCTGCCTGTGGGATTGACCCCGTCCTGAAGAATCCACTGCACCTTGTCCACGGGCACGCCCAGCAGCCGGGCCTGGGCCAGCAGGCGCGCTGCCACGCCATCGGGCAGTTCAGGGGTGCGCGAAAGAATCCAGAAATAGCGCAGGTCCGAGCCGACCACCATGGCCCAGCGGTAGTCGGCATCCAGGGCCACCACGTTGTAGCCGCCGTAGAACGGTCCGAAGAACGAGACCTTGAGCGCCGCAACGCCGGGGCCATGCACCGTGCGGGCCTTGCCTTCAGCGGACTTCCAGCGCCGGCGGCCTGCGTCGTAGCCCCGGTTCAGCACATGCACGCTTCCATCGGGAAGCGGCGTGTATTCGGCCTGGGTGCGCTCCAGGCCTTTTTCGAAGCGGTGGTCTATGCGGGCCACCTCGTACCAGCGGCCCATGTAGCGCTGGATGTCCCAGCCGCGTACGGGCTCCACTGTGGCAGGAATGGGCGGGTTGCGCAGGCCCTTCCAAAGCAAGGCGGCTGCAGCGGCCCCGACGGCAAGCCCAGCCAGGCCTGCCGCGGGCCGAACCCAGGCAGGGCGGGGTGTGGACGGGGTGGTGACTTCTGTGCGTGGTTGGCGGGGTGACATCGTGCGGAACTCCGTGTTCAGGCAGAGCGCATGCCAGGGGCATCATGTGCGCTTGGCAGCGTGCTCCTACTTTAGGACAGAACGCCGGGCCGCGGTGTAGGCCGGCGCTGCCGGAACTGCGGCTGTGCGGGCTGCGCAACGCAGGAACTTTCCCTATGCCGGAGCAGGCCATGTGTTTTTTTATGCGCGGGCCTGCAGGTCTATGGCCTAATTGCGCGTTCTCATTTTTTTGAAGAAGGAAATGCCATGGGCAACAAGATCGTTACCGAAGCCGACCGCAAGTTCACTCCCCAGCCTCCCCTGCCCAACGGCGTCACCCTGCCGACGCCCGGCCGTGGCCAGCGCGTGAGCCGCGCCCGTGGCGCCCACACCCATACCAAGAAGAACCCCGGCAAGCGTCACCGCTGAGCACGGCGGGCCGCATGCATGCCTGCTGCGGCCGCGTTCTGAAAGCAAGAGCCCTCGAAAGAGGGCTTTTGCTTTTGGGGCGAATGCGCTCAGTGCTGCAGTGCCTGGAGCTTGCGGCGCAGCATCTGCACTTCCTCGATCAGGTCCGCCGTCAGCGCGGCCAGTTGAGGGTCGGCATCGAAGCTGTGCTCCAGATGGGCAATGCGGCGCGCACGCACCAGCATGTGGCTGCTGAAGCGCCACTGTGCCTGCGGTGCGGTCGCTTCGCCCGGCGGCTCGTTTTCGCAGTACAGCACGCCGGTCTGCACACGCTCCACCACCCAGTCGGTGTTGCGCTGGCAGTGGCGGGCGAGATCGTGCAGATCCAGTGCGCCTTCATCCAGCAGTTCTGCAGGTTCGTAGAAGGGATACAGCGGCGTGCTCATCGCGAGGCTCCTTGGCCCGTGCCTTGCTGGCGGGCATCGAACGAGGGGAAGGCCTGGGCCAGTGCCTCATAGGCCTTTCGCTGGGCGTCGGTCTGCGGCTCCGGCAGGCTGATGCCCAGCACCAGATACAGATCGCCTGGCGTGGCGGCGGGCAAGCCCTTGCCCTTGATCCGCAGCTTGCGGCCGGCGCGGCTGCCGGCAGGGATGCCGACATCGAATTCGCCGGCAATCGTGGCGAGACGGACCGTGCCGCCCAGCGCGGCTTCCCAGGGCGCGAGCGCGATGGGCTGATAGACGTCCTTGCCCTCGGCCCACCAGCGCGGGTCGTGGCGCAGATGCACCTGCAGCAGCAGGTCGCCTGCAGGACCCTTGCCCAGGCCCTGGCCGCCCTGGCCTGCCAGGCGGATCATCTGGCCCTCGCGCACGCCCTTGGGAATGCTGACCTGCAATTCCTTGTCCCGCGCCACCGGCCGCCCGTCCTCATCCAGCACCGTGCTGCGCAGGTGCAGGCTGCGCTGGGCGCCGTGGTAGCTGTCCAGCAGGTCCAGCTCGATGCTGGCGTGCTGGTCCTGCCCCCGCAGGTCGGGTGGAGGTCGGTGCTGCCCGCCGCCCGCATGGCGCGCGCGGGCGCCCTGGCCGAACATCTGCGAGAAGAATTCGCTGAAATCCGCATCGCCGTCCGGCATGGCGCCATCGCCGCTGCGAAAGTGGAAGTCCTGACCTTCCCAGTCCGGTGGCGGCTGGAATCCGCCGGCGCCTGCGCTGCGGCGGGGCGCATCGGCCAGCGCGTCGTAGGCCGCACGCTTTTCGGGATCGGACAGCACGGCGTTGGCTTCATTGATCTCGGCCATGCGTTGCGAGGCATCCGCTTCCTTGCTGATGTCCGGGTGGTACTTGCGCGCCAGCTTGCGGTAGGCCTTCTTGATCTCGTCAGCACTGGCCTGCCGGTCCACGGCCAGGATGCGGTAGTAGTCCTTGTATTCCATGAATTTCCGTCCTCCAGCCCTTGCGGGCGATGTTCTGGACAAGCCAGAAGCCAGCATAGCCCGGTCATGGCAGGGTCTCAACCGATGGGCCTTTTCCTGCTGGACTGGCATCTTGTGACGGGTTTACTACATTCGCGCGTCGGCAGGACGCAACAGGAGGCGTCGGACATGGCACATGGCAGGCGATGGCGGTACGGGACAGGGCTTTCAGGCGTCAAGGGGGCAAGGAGCTTGCTGGGCGCATGGCTGGCGGCCTGTGCATGCGGCGTGATGGCGCAGTCCGCCCAGCCGGCACCGGGCGTGCCGATGGCGGACCTGCCCCCCGCCGTGGTCAGTGCGCCTCTGCCCGATGTGGGCTCCATGGCGTCCAGGGTACTGGCCTGCACGGCCTGCCATGGTCCCGAGGGACGGGCCACACCCAGCGGCTACTTTCCTCGCATTGCGGGCAAGCCTGCGGGCTATCTTTACCGCCAGCTCAAGAATTTCCAGCAGGGGCGCCGCAGCTATCCGGCAATGAACCGGCTGATCGAATTCATGTCGGACGACTATCTGCGCCAGATCGCCGTGCATTTCGCAAGCCTTGAGCTGCCCTATGCGCCGCCCGTGCCGGCGCAGCTGCCGCCCGCCGACCTCGCGCGTGGCGAGCAGCTGGTGCTGCAGGGCGACGCGCAGCGGGGCCTGCCCGCCTGTGCTGCCTGCCATGGCCAGCGGCTCATGGGCGCGGGCGACGATATCCCGGGTCTGCTGGGCCTGTCACGCGACTATCTCAACAGCCAGATAGGCGCCTGGCGCTCGGGCCAGCGCCAGGCGGCCGCTCCCGATTGCATGGACCAGGTGGCCAAGGCGCTGACGCCGCAGGAAGTCGTGGCCGTCACGGCATGGCTGTCGTCGCGGCCTGCATCGGCGACGCCGGGAGGGCACGAGGCCTTGGCGCGCTCCTTGCCGCTGCGCTGCGGTGCGGTGGCCGCTGTGGGCGGTCAGGAGGGCAGGCCATGAGTGTCCAAGTGGAAAATCCGGCCAGCGCGAGCGTACGCGGGCGGTGGCCCCTGCTGGCTCTTGTGGTCCTGGCCCTGGTCCTGGTGGGGCTGCTGCTGGTCTGGCTCAACCTGCGGGGGGAGCAGGGGGTTCATGCCTATGGCCACGGCGGCTGGTCGGGATCGACCGAAACACAGGCCGCCCTGGTCGAGCGCGGCGCCTACCTTGCGCGGGTAGGCAACTGCGCTGGCTGTCACACGGCGGCGGGCGGTGCCGAATATGCGGGCGGGCGGGGCTTGCCCACCGCGTTCGGCACGCTGTACACCAGCAATCTCACCTCCGACAAGGAGACGGGCTTGGGACTGTGGTCGGCGCAGGACTTCTGGCGTGCGCTGCACAACGGGCGCTCGCGCGAAGGTCGCCTGTTGTATCCCGCCTTCCCGTATGACAGCTACACCCGCGTGACGCGCGCCGATTCGGACGCCTTGTTCGCCTATCTTCAAAGCCTGCCCGCCGTGCGCGCGCAGACGCCGCCGCATGCGCTGGACTTTCCCTATGGCTGGCAGGGGTCGCTGGCCGTCTGGCGGGCGCTGTTCTTCTCGCCGAAGGATTGGCAGGACCAGCCAGGGAAGGCCCCGGCCTGGAATCGCGGCGCCTATCTTGCCCAGGGGCTGGGCCATTGCGCGGCCTGCCATGCGCCGCGCAATGGCCTGGGTGCCTCCGGCCAGGCCATGTCCGGCGGCTTTGTGGCAGGGCAGTCCTGGTATGCGCCTTCGCTGCTCGATCCCGGCGAGGCGGGTGTGCGCGCCGGCCAGGAATCCGCCTGGGTGCAGTTGCTGCAGACGGGGTCCGGCCCTTCAGGCTCGGCACTGGGCCCCATGGCCGAAGTCGTGGCGCGCAGCACCCAGCACTGGCAGCCACAGGATCTGCAGGCGCTGGCTTCCTATCTGCAGGAGCAGGGCGCTGCTGCCCCATCTGCCGGCACAGACGGGCACGGCGCCATCAAGGCTGTGCAGCCTGGGCAGATGGCCTTGGGGTGGGCCGTGTACGAACGGCAGTGCGCGGTCTGCCATGGTGCGCAGGGCCAGGGAACACCGGGCGCGTTTCCTGCGCTGGCCGGCAATGCCTCCGTGACCATGGCCGAGCCGCGCAACCTGCTGCTGGTGCTGCTGGACGGTGGCTATCCCCCGTCCACGCGGCAACAGCCGCAGCCGCATGGCATGCCGCCCTTTGGCCATGTGCTGTCTGACGCACAGGTGGCCGCCGTGGCCAGCTATGTGCGCAATGCCTGGGGCAACAAGGCGGCGGAAATCGGTACCATGGAGGTTTATCGCGCCCGGGAAGGGCGTGGTTTCTGAGAGGTTTTCCATGGATTCAATGGCCGGCAAGCTGCCGGACGACAGCGCGGCAGCCAGCCCCTGGTGGGTGGTTTGCCTGTGTGCGCAATGGTGCGGCGTTTGCAACCAGTACCGGAGCGCGTTTGCGGAGCTGGCCACCCAGTTCCCGCAGATGCACTTCGTCTGGCTTGATGTCGAGGACCGCGAGGATGTGGCCGGGGACCTGGACATCGAAACCTTTCCCTCTGTGCTGATCGCTGACGGCGAGCGCGCGCGCTTTCTGGGGCCGGTGCTGCCCCAGCCGGGCGTTGTGGCGCGCATGCTGCAGTCATTGGCCCAGGACCCTGGCGCGGCCCCGGCCGACCCCGCCGAAGCGCAGGCCCTTTTGCGGCGGCTTCAGTCGGCGCAGGCGCTTGAGCGCGTGGGCGCCTGAGCATCCCGCGGAGGGGTGTCCGCCCTGGCCTGGGCTGCCTTGCGCAGTGCCTGCCAGCGCCTGTTTTTGTACGGCGCGAACTTGGCCTGAAGGTCGTTTGCGGATACAATGGCATATTCACGACCAAACGGGCGGGTACCAACCGCCCTTTTTTTTGGGCGATCTTCGGGCGACCTTAGGGATTGCCATGGGGCTCGGCGCTGTTGGGACATGGCTGCTGCCAAGGTTTCAGGGGCGTTCCGGGTCTTTTGTGTTTGCAGGATTGAATTTAATTACACGTGGCACTACAGCAAATCGTTGAACAAACCGTGACAGGTCTGGGCTATGACCTGGTGGAAATAGAACGCTCGGCAGGCGGGCTGTTGCGCGTCACAATTGATTTGCCTTGGCAGCCCCCGGTGGAGGGCGAGCCGGTGGTGCCGGAGCAGTTCGTGACAGTCGAGGACTGCGAGAAGATCACGCGCCAGCTGCAGTTCGCGCTGGAGGTCGATGGCACGGATTACACGCGCCTCGAGGTCTCCTCCCCGGGCATCGACCGCCCCCTGCGGCATGAGCAGGACTTCATCCGCTTTGTCGGGGAAGTCATCGACCTGACCCTCAAGGAGCCCATCGGCGCTGCCGCTGAAGGGCAGGTCAGCGCCAATCGCAAGAAATTCCGCGGCACGCTGGAGCGTGCCGAAGGTGGTGGCTGGCAGATCGTCTGGAGCGACGAGCCACCCGTCAAGCCTGGCCAGAGGGTCAGCAAGAAGCGTGTTCCCGCGCCCCTGCAGGCGCTGGGTTTCACGCTGGAGGAGCTGCGCGAGGCGCGTCTGGCTCCCCTTGTGGATTTCAAGGGGCGTTCTGCCAAGCCGGTCTGATCGGAGCGGGCAGGGTACGTCGAATCATTGGGGCAGAAGGGCATTGCCATCCCCTTTCTGCGTGATTGAAATAGGAGAGTCGTCGCATGAATCGCGAATTGTTGATGTTGGTAGAAGCCATTTCGCGCGAAAAGAACGTGGAGCGCGATTTGGTGTTCGGTGCAGTGGAATCGGCCCTGGCCCAAGCCACGAAGAAGCTGTACCAAGGTGAAGTGGACATCCGCGTGGCCATCGATCGCGACAGCGGTAACTACGACACCTTCCGCCGCTGGCTGGTGGTGCCCGATGATGCGGGCCTGCAAAACCCCGATGCCGAAGAAATGCTGATGGACGCACAGGACCGCGTCCCCGGCATCTCCGAAGGCGAGTACATCGAGGAAGAGATCGAGTCGGTGCCCATCGGCCGCATCGGTGCGATGGCGGCCAAGCAGGTCATCCTGCAAAAGATCCGCGATGCCGAGCGCGAAATGCTGCTCAACGAGTTCCTTTCGCGCGGCGACCGGATCTTCACGGGCACCGTCAAGCGCATGGACAAGGGCGACATCATCGTCGAGGCCGGCCGTGTCGAAGGACGCCTGCGCCGCAGCGAAATGATCCCCAAGGAAAACCTGCGCAACGGCGACCGCGTGCGGGCCATGATCATGGAAGTGGACGCCACGCTGCGCGGCGCGCCCATCATCCTGTCGCGTTCGGCGCCGGAGTTCATGGTCGAGCTGTTCCGCAACGAAGTGCCCGAGATCGAGCAGGGCCTGCTGGAGATCAAGAGCTGCGCTCGCGATGCCGGCAGCCGCGCCAAGATCGCCGTGCTCAGTCATGACAAGCGTGTCGATCCCATCGGCACCTGTGTCGGCGTGCGGGGCACCCGCGTCAACGCCGTCACCAATGAATTGGCTGGCGAGCGCGTGGACATCGTGCTGTGGTCCGAGGACCCCGCACAGTTCGTGATCGGTGCGCTGGCTCCGGCCAATGTGTCGTCCATCGTTGTGGACGAGGAAAAGCACGCCATGGACGTGGTGGTTGACGAGGAAAACCTCGCCATCGCCATCGGCCGTGGCGGCCAGAACGTTCGCCTGGCTTCCGAGCTTACCGGCTGGAAGATCAACATCATGGACGCGGCTGAGTCTGCGCAAAAGCAGGCGGACGAGTCTGCCGTTGCGCGCCAGCTGTTCATGGAAAAGCTCGATGTGGACGAGGAAATCGCCAACATCCTCATCGAGGAAGGTTTCGAGACCCTGGAAGAAGTGGCCTACGTGCCGCTGCAGGAAATGCTCGAAATCGAGGCGTTCGACGAAGAGACGGTGAACGAGCTGCGCACCCGTGCGAAGGATGCCCTGCTGACGCAGGAAATCGCGCACGAGGAAAACGTGGGCAAGGTGTCGCAGGATCTGCTGACGCTCGAGGGAATGACTCCGGAGATCGTGGACAAGCTGGCCGAGGCCAATGTGCACACTCGCGACGATCTGGCCGATCTGGCCATCGATGAGTTGACCGAGCTGACCGGGCAGACCGAGGAAGAAGCGAAGGCTTTGATCATGAAGGCGCGTGAGCACTGGTTCACCGAAGGGCAAGAGTAAGGTCAGGGAGGTTCAGAGCATTTATGTCCAGTAATACGGTTGCCGAGTTTGCAAAAGAGCTCAACAAGACCCCTGACACGTTGCTGCAGCAGCTCAAGGCTGCAGGCGTCGCCAAGGACAACGCATCGGATGCGTTGACCGACGGCGACAAGCAGCAACTGCTCAGCCATCTGCAGGCCAGCCACGGAAGTGGCGCCAAGAAGATCACGCTGACCAAACGGTCCACCAGCGAGATCAAGCAGGCCGATTCGTCGGGCCGCGCCCGCACCATCCAGGTGGAAGTGCGCAAGAAGCGCACCTTCGTCAAGCGCGACGAGGCCGCCGAAGGCGCCTCCGACCCCGCTGCCGTTGCGGCTGCCCAGGAGCAGCGCGCGGCGTCGGAGCGCGAATCTCAGGAATTGGTGCGCCGCGAAGGGGAAGCACGTCGCCAGGCCGAAATGATCGGCCGGGAGGAGGAAGAATTGGCACAGCAACGCCGTGAGCGCGAAGAGCGCGAGCTAGTCCAACAGCGCGAGCGCGAAGCCGAAGAGCGCGCAGCCGCCTATGCGGCTGCCGAAGCCGCAAAGATTGTCGAGGCCAACCGCGCTAAGCAGGAAGCCTCGCGCGAGCAGGCTGCCGGCCAGATAGCGCGCGCCGAAGCCCAGCTCGCGGCACGCGCCAAGGCCGAGGAAGAGTCCAAGGCCCGTGCGGCCGAGGAAGCCGAACGCGCCAAGGATCTGGAAGACCGCCGCCGCAAGGCGCTGGCCGAAGCCGAAGCCATTCGCGCCATGATGGCCGCGCCCAAGAAGGTGCTCGTGGCCAAGAAGCCCGAAGAGCCCAAGCCCGTGGCAAAGCCTGCAGCGCCTGCTGCCGCCGATGCCAAGAAGACCACGCTGCACAAGCCCGCTGGCACGACCGCCGGCGGAGCCGGTGCGCGCGCGCCTGCCGGCGCCGGCAAGGAAGTCAAGTCCGCCAAGCTCTCCTCGAGCTGGGCCGGTGATGGCAAGAAGAAGGAAATCAAGACCCGTGGCGACAGCTCCGGTGGCGTGGGCGGCCGTTCCAACTGGCGCGGCGGCCCGCGTGGCGGCCGTCGTGGCAATGACCGCAATGACGGACAGCACCAGAGCGCGGCAACGGAATTCCGTGCCATCGAAGTACACGTGCCCGAGACCATCACCGTGGCCGAGCTGGCGCACAAGATGTCGGTCAAGGCATCCGAGCTGATCAAGGTGCTGATGAAGATGGGCCAGATGGTCACCATCAACCAGCCCCTGGACCAGGACACGGCCATGATCGTGGTCGAGGAAATGGGCCACACCGCCAAGGTCGCTGCGCTGGACGATCCCGAAGCCTTCACGGCCGAGGAAGTGTCCCAGCAGGAAGCTGCCCAGGAGTCGCGCGCCCCCGTGGTCACCGTCATGGGCCACGTGGACCACGGCAAGACCTCGCTGCTGGACTACATCCGCCGCACCAAGGTTGCGTCGGGCGAAGCCGGCGGCATCACCCAGCACATCGGTGCCTACCATGTGACGACGCCCCGCGGCATCGTCACCTTCCTGGACACCCCGGGCCACGAGGCCTTCACGGCCATGCGTGCCCGTGGTGCACAGGCCACCGACATCGTCATCCTGGTGTGCGCTGCCGACGACGGCGTGATGCCCCAGACCAAGGAAGCCATCAAGCACGCGAAGGCGGCGGGTGTGCCCATCGTGGTTGCCATCACCAAGGCCGACAAGCCCGATGCCAACCTCGACCGCGTCAAGCAAGGCCTGGTGGCCGAGCAGGTGGTGCCTGAAGAGTACGGCGGCGAGTCCCCGTTCATTGCCGTGTCGTCCAAGACCGGCCAGGGCATCGACGAGCTGCTGGAACAGGTCCTGCTGCAGGCGGAAGTGCTGGAGCTGACCGCTCCCGTGGAAGCCGCTGCCAAGGGTCTGGTCATCGAAGCGCAGCTGGACAAGGGCCGCGGCCCCGTGGCCACGGTGCTGGTGCAGTCCGGCACGCTGAAGGTGGGCGACGTGGTGCTGGCAGGCCAGACCTACGGCCGCGTGCGCGCCATGCTGGACGAAGACGGCAAGCAGACCAAGTCCGCTGGCCCCTCCATCCCGGTGGAAATCCAGGGTCTGTCCGACGTGCCCCAGGCCGGCGACGACTTCATGGTGCTGCAGGACGAGCGCCGCGCCCGCGAAATCGCGACCTACCGCGCCGGCAAGTTCCGCAACACCAAGCTGGCCCGCCAGCAGGCTGCCAAGCTCGAGAACATGTTCGCCGAAATGGGTGCGGGCGAGGTCCAGACCCTGCCCATCATCGTCAAGGCCGACATGCAGGGCTCGCAGGAAGCACTGGGCGCATCGCTGCTCAAGCTCTCCACCGAAGAGATCCGCGTGCAGCTGGTCTACTCGGGCGTGGGCGGCATCAGCGAGTCCGACGTGAACCTGGCGCTGGCCTCCAAGGCCATCATCATCGGCTTCAACGTCCGGGCCGATGCCCAGGCGCGCAAGACGGCCGAGAGCAACGATGTGGACCTGCGCTACTACAACATCATCTACGACGCCGTCGAAGAGGTGAAGGCAGCGATGTCCGGCATGCTGGCTCCTGAGCGCAAGGAAGAGATCATCGGCATGGCCGAGATCCGTACCGTGTTCGTGGCGTCGAAGATCGGCACCGTGGCCGGCTCGTACATCACGCAAGGCCAGGTTACGCGCAATGCGCATTTCCGCCTGCTGCGCGAGAACGTGGTCATCTACACGGGCGAGATCGAATCGCTCAAGCGCCTGAAGGACGACGTCAAGGAAGTCAAGGAAGGCTTCGAGTGCGGTATCAAGCTCAAGAACTACAACGACATTCGCGAAGGCGACGTGCTCGAAGTGTTCGAGATCAAGGAAATCGCGCGCTCGCTGTAATTCGACATGGCAACACGCAAGTCCGCTGCGCCGAACCGCAGCTTCAAAGTCTCCGACCAGATCCAGCGGGATCTGGCGGAGCTGATCGCACGCGAGTTGAAGGACCCGCGCGTGGGCATGGTGACGCTGCAAAGCGTGGAGGTGACTCCGGACTATGCCCACGCCAAGGTCTACTTCAGCCTGCTGATCGGCGATCCGCAGGAGACGCAGGACGCCCTGAACCAGGCCGCAGGCTTCCTGCGCAACGGCCTGTTCAAGCGCCTGCACATCCATACCGTGCCCACGCTGCACTTCATCTACGACCGCACCACCGAGCGTGCGGCCGACATGAACGCCTTGATCGCCAAGGCCGTCTCCTCGCGCGGGAAGGAAGAGTAGCCCCATGAACGCGCCACGCACAAGGGTGCAGCGGCGCCCTGTGCATGGGGTGTTGCTGCTCGACAAACCGCTGGAGCTGTCCAGCAACGACGCCTTGCAGAAGGTCAAGTGGTTGCTGCGCGCCGAAAAGGCCGGACACACCGGCACGCTGGACCCGTTGGCCACCGGCGTGCTGCCGCTGTGCTTCGGTGCGGCGACCAAGTTCAGCCAGTTGCAGCTCGAAGCTGCCAAGACCTACGAGGCGATTGCGCGCCTGGGCCAGACCACGACCACGGCCGATGCCGAGGGCGAGGTGCTGCGCGAGCGCGCCATCGATCCCGCCGCCCTCACGGCCGAGCGGCTTGCCGCCGTGCAGGCGCAGTTCACGGGCCCCATCCGCCAGGTGCCGCCCATGTACAGCGCGCTCAAGAAGGACGGCAAGGCTCTTTATGAATATGCGCGTGCCGGCATCGAAGTCGAGCGTCCGGCGCGCGAAGTGACAATCCACGCACTGGAGCTTTCGCTGACGCAAGACAGCCAAGGCCAGCCGGCGATCCGGATGCTGGTGACCTGCAGCAAGGGCACCTATATCCGCACGCTGGCGGAGGACGTGGGAGAGGCCCTGGGCTGCGGCGCGCACCTGCGCGCGCTGCGCCGTATCGACACTGGCGGGCTGGGTGTCGAGCGCTGTATCTCGCTGGAGGCGCTGGCCGCCATGGGCGAGGACGAGCGTCTGCAGCAGTTGCAGCCTGTCGATGCCTTGCTGGCCAGCCACACGGCTGTCACGCTGGGTGAGCAAGATGCGGCCCGTTTTCTCACGGGCCTGCCCCGCAAGGGCGCTTGGGCCGATGCCGAGGCGGTGGCTGTGTATGGCGAAAACCCCCAGGCTCTGCTGGGGGTGGGGCGCGTGGTGCGTGGGGAACTCATCCCCGCCCGCCTGCTCAGTTCACTGGAAATTCAACAGATTTTGGAAGACACGCCGCGCCCATGACGCAGCGGCAATGGGAAAACACTATGAGCAAACAAATCCGCAATATCGCGATCATCGCCCACGTGGACCACGGCAAAACCACCATGGTGGACCAGCTGCTGCGCCAATCCGGAACCTTCGCCGAACACGAGAAAGTCGTGGACACGGTGATGGACAACAACGCCATCGAACGCGAGCGTGGCATCACCATCCTGGCCAAGAACTGCGCCGTGAGCTGGAACGACACGCACATCAACATCCTCGACACACCCGGCCACGCGGACTTCGGCGGTGAAGTGGAGCGTGCCCTGTCCATGGTCGACGGCGTGGTGCTGCTGATCGACGCGCAGGAAGGCCCCATGCCCCAGACGCGCTTCGTGACCAAGAAGGCGCTGGCCCTGGGCCTGAAGCCCATCCTCGTGGTCAACAAGGTGGACAAGCCCGGCGCGCGTCCCGACTACGTGGTCAACGCCGCGTTCGACCTGTTCGACAAGCTGGGTGCCACCGACGAGCAGCTGGACTTCCCCGTGGTGTACGCCTCGGGCATCAACGGCTGGACCTCGCTGGAAGAAGGCGCTCCGGGCGAGCAGTGGGGCCCCGACATGTCGGCCCTGTTCGACACCATCCTGAAGCACGTGCCTTCGGTCAAGGGCGATCCCGCCGCTCCGCTGCAAATGCAGATCTCGGCGCTGGACTACTCCACCTTCGTGGGCCGCATCGGCGTGGGCCGCATCACTTCCGGCACGCTCAAGCCTTCGACCGACGTGCTGGTCATGGAAGGTCCTGACGGCAAGAGCTACAAGGGCCGCATCAACCAGGTGCTGAAGTTCCAGGGCATCGACCGCGTGCAGGTGACCGAAGCCGGCCCCAGCGACATCGTGCTGGTCAACGGTATCGCCGACCTGGGCATGGGCGTCACGCTGACCGACCCGCTGAACCCCCAGCCGCTGCCGATGCTCAAGATCGACGAGCCCACGCTGACCATGAACTTCTGCGTCAACACCTCGCCGCTGGCGGGCCGTGAAGGCAAGTTCGTGACCAGCCGCCAGATCTGGGACCGCCTGCAAAAGGAACTGCGTTCCAACGTGGCCCTGCGTGTCAAGGAAACCGACGAAGACGGCATCTTCGAAGTGTCGGGCCGCGGCGAACTGCACCTGACCATCCTGCTGGAAGAAATGCGCCGTGAAGGCTACGAGCTGGCCGTGTCCAAGCCCCGCGTGGTCTACCGCGACGTGGACGGCGTGCGCCACGAGCCCATCGAGCTGGTGACGGCCGACATCGAAGAAGGCCACCAGGGTGGCGTGATGCAGGCCCTGGGCGAGCGCAAGGGCGAGCTGGTCAACATGGAACCCGATGGCCGCGGCCGCGTGCGCCTGGAATACCGCATTCCTGCGCGTGGCCTGATCGGCTTCACCAACGAATTCCTGAACCTGACCCGTGGTTCCGGCCTGATCTCCAACATCTTCGACAGCTACGAGCCGCACAAGGGCGAAATCGGCGGCCGCAAGAACGGTGTGCTGATCTCCATGGACGAAGGCGAAATCTTCACCTACGCCCTGGGCAAGCTGGACGACCGTGGCCGCATGTTCGTCAAGGCCAACGATCCCGTGTACGAAGGCATGATCATCGGCATCCACAGCCGTGACAACGACCTGGTGGTCAACGCCACGCGTACCAAGCAGCTGACCAACTTCCGCGTGTCCGGCAAGGAAGATGCCATCAAGATCACGCCCCCGATCGACCTGTCGCTGGAATACGCGGTGGAATTCATCGAGGACGACGAGCTGGTGGAAATCACCCCCAAGAGCATCCGCGTGCGCAAGCGCCACCTGTCCGAGAACGAGCGCAAGCGCGCTTCGCGCGCAGGCGCATAAGCGCCGTGGCGCCGAGGGCGCGCGCAAGCCAGCCGGCTTAGCCGCCCTGATTGTCAAAGGCCGCATCCGCGGCCTTTGTCTTTTCTGCGGCGGCTTCTGCCACGCCGTCCGCCAGGCCGTCCGTCAGGCGTTCAGCCGCAGCAGCAATTCGCGCAGGCGCTGGCCGGCCGCTGCGCTCTGGTGCGGGTTGAGCGCCAGGGCCAGGCCGATGGAGGGCAGGGTCCCGGCGTCTTGCAGCGTGCGGAACACCACGCCCGGCGTGCTGCCCTTGGCCACGACGGCCGGCACCAGGGCCACGCCCAGGCCCGCGCCCACCAGGCTGACCAGGGTCTGGGCCTGCACCGCATGCTGCTTGACCTGGGGCATGAAGCCCGCGTTCTGGCAGGCCAGCACCACCAGCGCATGCAGGCCGGGCACTTCGCTGGGGCGGTAGTTGATGAAGGGCTGGTCGGCCAGATCCCGCAGCCGCAAGGCGGGCCGCTGCAGCAGCGGGTTGCCTTCGGGCAGCACGGCCACCAGTTCGTCCTTTTCCACGGGCGTGATGGACAGCTCGGTGGCCTGCGTCACCGGGTAGCGCAGCAGGCCGGCATCGAAATCGCCGCTGGCCACCTGCGCGCAGATCTCGCGCGTGGTCGATTCGGTCAGCACCAGGTCGATCAGCGGATATTCGCTGCGAAAGGCCTGCACCAGCCGTGGAATCAGCGAGAACGTGGCCGAGCCTATGAAGCCTATGTGCAGCCGGCCGCGCTCGCCACTGGCCGTGGCCTGCGAGACCTCCTGCACCTGGCGCGCATGGTGCAGTGCCAGCTCGGCACTTTCCAGGGCCGCCCGGCCTGCCTCGGTCAGCTCCGTGCCCCGGCGGTCGCGCTGGAACAGCTGCACGCCCAGGCTGTCTTCGAGCCGGCGGATGGATTGGGACAGCGGCGGCTGCGACATGTGCAGCTGCTCGGCCGCCTGGCGGTAGTTGAGCGTGCGGGCCAGGGTGACGAAGTGACGCAGTTGGCGCAGGTCCATTGATATCCACCGTGTATCAGCAATGCTGAATTAAGTCTTAGACGCGACTTCAAAGATATCAAATACTGGCTCCCTGAAGCAACATGGAGACCACAGTGCAGGCTGCGTTGACAGGGATTCGGGTGCTGGATCTGTCCAGCGTGGTGTTCGGGCCGCTGGCCAGCCAGGTGCTGGCCGACTATGGCGCCGAAGTCATCAAGATCGAGCCGCCGGCCGGCGACTCCACGCGCCACACCGGCCCGGCCGTGGAGCCCGGCATGGCGGCCATGTTCATGGGCACCAACCGCAGCAAGAAGAGCGTGGTGCTCGATCTCAAGCAGGACGAGGCGCGCCAGGCCCTGCATGCGCTGCTGGCCACGGCCGATGTGTTCATGCACAGCATGCGCCCGCAGAAGCTGGCCCCGCTGGGCCTGGACCCCGACACGCTGCGCGAGCGCTATCCGCGCCTGGTCTACGCAGGCCTGCATGGCTTTGGCGAGGACGGCCCCTATGCAGGCATGCCCGCCTACGACGACGTCATCCAGGGCATGAGCGGCCTGGCCGACCTGATGGAGCGCCAGACGGGCGAGGCGCGCTACCTGCCCACCATCGCGGCCGACAAGACCTGCGCCCTGGTGGCCGCGCATGCCGTGCTGGCGGCGCTGTTCCAGCGCGAGCGCAGCGGCCACGGCTGCTTTGTGGAAGTGCCCATGTACGAGACCATGGTGGGCTTCAACCTGGTCGAGCATTTCTACGGCATGCACTTCAGCCCCGCGCTCAGCGGCGCTGGCTACCCGCGCGTGATGGCGCCCTGGCGCAAGCCCTACCGAACGCTGGACGGCCACGTCTGCATGATGCCGTACACCGATGCGCACTGGCAGCGCTTCTTCGCCGCCGTGGGCCAGCCGCAGCTGGCCCTGGATGCGCGCTTTGCCAGCCAGGCCAGCCGCACGGCCCACATTGCCGAGCTGCTGGAGACCGCAGGCGAGCATGTGGCCCTGCACGGCACCCAGCACTGGCTCGATACCTGCCAGCGCCTGGAGATTCCTGCCGCCCCGGTGGCACGCATGGACGATCTGCCTGCCGATCCACACCTGCAGGCCACGGAGTTCTTCGTGCCGCTGCACGACGCCGCCATGGGCACCGTGCACCTGCCTCGCTCCTCCGTGCGCATGGATGGCCGGCAGGCCCCCATGGGCATGCCGCCGCGCCTGGGCGAGCACACAGTGGCGCTGCTGGCCCAGGCGGGCTGGAGCGCCGAGCGCATTGCGGGCCTGAATACCCCGCAACAGGAGATTTGAAATGACTGCAGACATCACTCCCCCGCCCGCCGCCTCCGCACCCGCCTGGAACGCCGTGCCCCGCATGGGCCAGGGCTTTTTCTGGCAGGACCTGCAGGTTGGCCAGCAGCTGCGCACCTTCCGCCGCACCGTGACCGAATCCGACCTGGTCGCCTTCATCAACGTCACCGGCATGCTGGAGGCCATCTTCATCGAGGACGGCTATGACGGCGGCGCCATCGCAGGCCGTCCCGTACCGGGCGCGCTGACCTATACGCTGATCGAAGGCTTCATCCTGCAAAGCATGATCCAGGGCACGGGCCTGGCCATGCTGGAGCTGCACCAGAAGATCCTCGGCCCCGTGCTGGTGGGCGACACCATCGAGGCCCTGGTCGAGGTTACCGCCATCAGGCCCACCTCCAAGGGCAACCGCGCCGTCGTCACCTCGCGCATCGAGGTCTTCAACCAGGGCCACCACAAGGTCATGGAGTACACGGCCGTGCGCCTGCTGGCCGGACGCAGCTAGACGGACAAAAGAATTCCCATAACGACACCAGGAGACAACAGCATGGACAAGAAAGGCAACAAGGCCGCGGGCAGACAAGGGCGGCGCAGGGTGCTGGCCGCCGTGGCGGCCTGCATGGCAGCCGCAGCGGCAGTGCCGGGAGCGGCCCTGGCACAGCAGCCCTGGCCCAGCAAGCCCATCACGCTGGTCGTGCCTTTCCCGCCGGGCGGGCCCACCGACCTGGTGGCGCGCGTGCTGGCCCAGCAGGTCGGCCAGCAACTGGGCCAGACCGTGATCGTGGACAACCGGCCCGGCGCCAACGGCAACATCGGCAACGCCCTGGTGGCCAAGGCCGCGCCCGATGGCTACACCGTGCTCTACAACACCTCGTCCATTGCGCTGAGCCCGTCGCTCTACAAGAAGATGAGCTACGACGTGAACAAGGACCTGATGCCTGTGGCGCTGACGGCCGTGGTGCCGCTGGGCCTGGTGGTCAACCCCAAGCTGCCGGTGAAGAACGTGCAGGAGTTCGTGCGCCATGCCAGGGACAAGGCGGGCCAGCTGTCCTATGGTTCGGCCGGCAACGGCAATGTCACGCACCTGGCGGCCTTCCAGGTCGTGCAGCACTACCAGATCGAGGCCAGCCACGTGCCCTACAAGGGCAGCGCGCCGGCCGACGTGGATCTGGTGGCCGGACAGATCGACTTCATGACGGACACCATCAACTCCGTCGCACCCTTCATCAAGGAGGGTCGGCTCAAGCTGCTGGCCGTGAGTTCCTCCAAGCGCCTGCCCAACTTCCCCGATGCACCCACGCTGGCCGAAAGCGGCATGTCCGGCTTCGAGGCCGGGGCCTGGCAGGGCGTGATGGTGCCGGCCAAAACGCCGGCCGCCATCATCCAGCGGCTCAACCAGGAGCTGATGCGCGCGCTCAAGGACCCGGGCGTGGTCGAGAAGCTGCAGCTGCAGGGCGCCGAAGGCCTGGGCTCCACGCCCGAGGAATACGGCGCCTACATCCGCAGCGAGATCAAGCGCTGGGCCGGCGTGGTCAAGAGCACGGGCGTCTCTCTGGACTGAGTGCGCTGCGGTGCGCGGCGGCTGCCCGCCCTGTCGTGCACTTGCGCAAATTGGCACCTGTTTGTCAGGGGTGGGCGCGGTTTTTCAGCTATGGTTGCGGCTCATTGCCCCGGGCTGCCGGGGCAGGGCATGCATAGCAACAAGGAGCAAGATATGACGGGAGCTGCCGGCGAAGTCCTCAGCGAAGTGCGGGGCCGCATGGGCATGATCACCTTGAACCGGGCCAAGGCGCTGAACGCGCTGTCGCTGGGCATGGTGCGCGATCTGCTGGCCACCCTGCTGGCCTGGCAAAAGGACGATCAGGTGCTGGCCGTGGCCATCCGCGGCATGGGCAAGGAAGGGGCCTTCGGCGCCTTCTGCGCGGGCGGCGACATCCGTTTTCTGCACGGCGCAGGCAGCACGGGCAATCCCCAGCTGGAGGACTTCTTCACCGAGGAGTACGCGCTCAACCACCTGATCCACACCTTAGGCAAGCCCTACATCGCCTTCATGGACGGCATCGTCATGGGTGGCGGCATGGGCATCAGCCAGGGCGGCACGCTGCGCATCGTCACCGAGCGTACCAAGATGGCCATGCCCGAGACGGCCATCGGCCTGTTCCCCGATGTGGGTGGCGGCTACTTCCTATCGCGCTGCCCCGGTCACGCGGGTGAGTGGCTGGCGCTGACGGGCGACGTGATCGGCGCGGCCGACGCGCTGGACTTCGGCCTGGCCGATGGCTATCTGCCCTCGGACCAGCAGCCTGCGCTGTGGGAGGCCCTGGCCGCCGGCAGCTTTGCCGATGCAGCGGCCGTCGAGGCGCTGGTGAAGTCGAAGTTCACGGCCCCGGCCAAACCAGCGGCCCAGCCCCGCGCCGAGATCGACCGCGTGTTTGCCCTGCCCACGGTGGCTGCCATGGTGCAGGCACTGGAAGCGGCGGATGGCGAGTGGGCGCAGCACACGGCAGCCACGCTGCGCAAGCGCTCGCCCCTGATGCTGCACGTGGTGCTGGAGCAGATTCGCCGCGCACGCGGCATGACGCTGGCCCAGGACCTGCGCATGGAGCGCGACATGGTGCGCCACTGCTTTTACCTGCGCCCCGGCCAGAGCGAGACCATCGAAGGCATTCGCGCCCTGGCCGTGGACAAGGACCACCAACCGCGCTGGAACCCCGCGCGCATCGAAGACGTGCAGGACGCGCAATGGCGTGCCTTCTTCGACAGCCCCTGGCCCGCGCACTCGCACCCGCTGGCGGCGCTGGACTGATCGCGCGGCGGTTGCCCAAACCTCCAAGGGTTCAAAAGGCCATCCGGCACCGCCCCGGATGGCCTTTTTTCGGTTCAGCGATCCGCAGGCTCCATGCGGCAGGAATGGCCTGCCAGCAGCCGTACCGCGTCGTCAATGCGCGGGCCCGGATCCCATTCGGGCACGGGCGGCGTCAGGCCCAGGGCCATCTGCCGCAGCGGCTCGGCAATGGCCATGGACAGCAACAGGTCGCAGATGACATCGGGCTGCTCTGCCCTGAGCAACCCCTTCGCGCACTGGCGCCGCAGCCAGTCCACCAGCATGCCGCGGCCGCGCTCTATGCCGTTGCGCTGGTAGACCTCCAGCAACTCGGGCTTGGCGGGGAAATCGGTGGTGAGCAGGCGGAACATCCCCACCGCCTCGGCCGACAGCACGCGCGCGGCAATCACGCGCAGGATCTCGGCCAGCGCCGGAGCCACCTCTGAGGCCGACTGCGCATCGGCCGACAGGGCGGGGCGGAAACCGTCTGTCCAGCTGCGCACCACCAGGGCCACCAGATCCTCGCGGTTGGCGGCAAAGCGATAGAGCGTCTTCTTGGCCAGCCCCGCGCGCCTGGCCACGGCTTCCATGGTGGTGGCGGCATAGCCTTCGTTGAGCAAGAGCCAGGTGGCGGCGGCCAGGGCGGCATCGTTGGCCTCGTGCTCGGGCCGGGCCGGCCGCCCGCGCGGCCTGGGGGCCGCAGGAGTGATTTCGGATTCCATTGGATTTCTTGTCGTTCCGTTCGGTGTTGTGCAGGGTCGTGCCTGGTTGTGCAGCATTTTGTTACCCGGCTGGGATTATCCGATTGTTTGGAAACGTTGTTCGTTTCTTTAATATAAGATGGCTTTTCCTCATCAACCCAGGAACGGAAAACACCCATGAACTCCCATGCCTTCGAGCCCGACATTTCCCGCATCGACGAGCTGCTGCACATCACGCCGCTGCGGCTGGAGACGGGAGTCCAGCGCCTGCCCAGCGGCTGTCTGGTGGTGGCCTGCCGCACCGACCTGCACGGCTGCAGCGGCCGCATGCTGGACTGGTGGTTCAAGTTCTTCGAGACCACGCAGCACATCAAGTGGTGGCATCCGCATGACCACATCGCACATCGCGGCTGGGATGCGCAATGGAAGAAGGGCGAGAGCTACATAGGCGCCTCCATCGAGGCCGTGGAGTCCCTGGCCGACATTCCGCCCGTGGCGGCCAGGCTCAAGTTCCATGATCCGCGTGAGCTGTTCGACCCTGCGCAGTTGGAGCTGGCCTTTGCCGAAAAACGCGCCTCGGCCGCCGTGTATGCGCGTATCGGCTTCGGCGAGCATGTGCAGCTGGACGCCAGCGGGGACCCCATGGACGGGCAGATGGTGCACCTGGCGCGCGATACGCCCTTTGGATGCGTGCTGCGCAGCCGCTTCCTGCTGGGGCAGTCCTGCACGGACCCGGCGGCCGAGCTGCCCGACGCGCTGGGCCTGGGCCTGCTGCGCCACTGCTACACGGAGTTCACCTACCTGTCGCGCTTCCTGCCCTCGCTGTACTACGGCGAACATGGCAACGGCGAGGCGGCGCCGCTGCCCTGGTAGCCGTGGCCCCAGGCTTCAAAGCTGCTGGTGCACGGCCGTGGCCAGCTGCAGCAGCCGGTTGCGCGGCAGGGCGCCGCTGAGCGCATAGCCAAAGCCCTGGTCCACCCAGTAGAAGCTGGGCACGGGGCCGTCGCTGCTGAAGCGAAAGGCGGTCTCGCCACGCGTGGCCGGGTCCTCCAGCGCGCCCAGATACAGGGTGATGCGCTCGCCGGCCGCATCCTGGTACATGAACTGGGCGCGTGCGCCGCTGTCGCCGGGCAGCAGCCGGCCGCCCACCAGCTCATAGCCCAGTTCCGTGAGGGCTGGCAGCTTCAGCGGCCGGCCCAGCCGCTTGGAAAGCCATTGCAGCAAATGGGCCTGTTGCGCTGCCTCGACCTCGACCGGGTGGCGCTGCTCGGGCTGGTAGACCGCGTGGGCGACGGCTGCCTGATGGGCGAAGCGGGCAGGTGCGGCAGCGGCCAGCGTGTCCGCCGTTGAGGGTGCCGCAGGCGCTGCCTGCTGCCCGTGCACCAGCCAGCCCAGGCCGAAGGCCAGCAGCCAGCCTGCGGCCATGCCGCCCCAGCGCCACCATTGCTGCTGGCGCTGTTGCAGGCCCTGCAGCTGCTCGGCGGCGGCGCGCATTTCATCGGGCATGGGCGGTTCGCTGCGGGCGCCGTGCAGGGCGCGCAGCAGCTGCCGCTGGCGCTGCCATTGCTCCACGCGTGCTGCGCTGTCTGCATCCAGCTGCTCGCGCAGCGCCTGTGCCTGTGGGGCCGGCAGGCGGTCATCGACCAGGGCATGCAGCTGCTCGTCGGGGATGGCCGTGGCAGCCGAGACACAGGAGGAGGGGGAGGTGGGGGCGGGGGCAGTCATGGCGGCCTCGTCATTTGAGCCGGCGCAGCGACGGGGCTGCGGCTTGGGGTGCAGCAGTCTGGGCGGGCGAAGCTGCGGGCGGCGCCTCCATCAGCTCGCGCAACCGGGAGCGTGCGCGCGACAGGCGCGACATCACGGTGCCCAGGGGCAGCTGCAGCACGCGCGCCGTGTCGGCATAGCTCATGTCCTCCACGCTGACCAGCAGCAGCACGGCCCGCTGCTCGGCGGGCAGGCGCTGCAGGCAGCGCTCCAGGTCCAGGGCAGCGTCGCTGCTGTCCTCGGGCGCTGCCAGGGACTCGGACAGGCTGTCGATGTCCAGCCACTGCCCTCGTGCGGCAGAGCGCCGCTGGTTCAGGTAGAGGTTGTGCATCAGGGTGAACAGCCAGGCGCGCAGATCGCCATCGGAGCGCCACAGCAGCCATTTGCGGCAGGCGCGTTCCAGCGTGTCCTGCACCAGGTCGTCGGCTGCCCAGGCATCGCCTGCCAGCAGCCGCGCGTAGCGGCGCAGGCCGGGCAGGTGCTCCAGGATCTGGCTGCGGTCCATGGGCAGGTCCGATCGCGCAGGGGGCCGGACTCAGGGGCGTGCGGTATGCCAGACGCCCATGACGCCGTCGCCCGTGGTATCGCCGGCCTTGCCGTCCTTCACCCAGTAGTACAGGGGCTTGCCCTTGTAGGCGATCTGGCTGCTGCCATCGTCGCGCTGGATCACGCTGTAGTTGCCGCCAGAGGGCGCCTGCTTGCCCATCAGGGGCGGCCAGTTGGTCGCGCAGGGGCCATTGCAGACGGACTTGCCACTGCCGGCCGTGTCCTTGTCGAAGGTATAGAGCGTCATGCCGTTGGCGCCGACCAGGATGCCGTTTTGCACGCTGACCGCACTGGGCGGCGTCTGGCCAGAGGCGTTGGCCGCAGGCGCGGAATAGCAGCCTGCCAGGGCCAATGTCAGGGCTGCCGTGAAGGCACAGGTACCAAGTTTCATGCCGAGCTTCTTCATCGCTGTCTCCGGTGCTTGCCGGCGCGCGAAATTGCGGCCGGACACTGCAATGAACACTGGGCCGTGCCGGTTTATTCCGCAGCAGTGCAAAAAAAGCTGCGGATGCCCGTCAGCGGTTGAAGCTCTTCATGGCGCGCTCGACCTCGCGCTTGCCTTCGCGGTCCTTGATCACGTCGCGCTTGTCGTGCTCGGCCTTGCCCTTGGCCAGGGCAATGTCGCATTTGACATAGCCGTTCTTCCAGTGAAGGTTGATGGGCACCAGGGTGAAGCCCTTTTGCTCCACCTTGCCGATCAGGCGCAGGATGTCGTCCTTCTTGAGCAGCAGTTTCTTGATGCGCGCCGCGTCGGGGTTGACGTGGGTGGAGGCGGTCTTGAGCGGGTTGATCTGGCAGCCGAGCAGGAACAGCTCGCCGTCCTTGACGATGACGTAGCCGTCCGTCAACTGCACCTTGCCGCTGCGCAGTGCCTTCACTTCCCAGCCGTGCAGCACGATGCCGGCCTCGAAGCGTTCCTCGAAGAAGTAGTTGAATGCGGCTTTTTTGTTGTCGGCGATGCGCGACTGTGTTTCAGGTTTCTTGGCCATGGAGTAATAGATGCGGCGAAAACCTGGAGATGAAAGGTCTCCCTACAATACTGGATTGCCGTCTTCCCGCCGTGCGGGATTTTAGTTTCGCCTTGCCGTCATTGTGACAGCCGGCTGTGCCATGGCGGCGCTGCCGGTGTTTTGCATGCCGTGCAGCCCGCCCCATTCATGAAAAAAGTCAACAAGTCCGTCCTGATCTGGTACAGCCCCCAAGAAATGTTTGCCCTGGTGACGGACGTGGCCCACTATGCCGACTTCCTTCCCTGGTGCGATCAGGCCAGGGTGCTGGAGCAGGACGAGCAGGGCATGACGGCCGAGGTGGGCATTGCATTCGGCGGCATGCGCAAGTCCTTCGTCACGCGCAACACGCACAGCGTGCTCGACGATGGCGGGCGCCAGGTCAGCATCCGCCTGATCAAGGGGCCGTTCTCGCGGCTGGAGGGCCACTGGATGTTCCGCCCCGTGGGCGACGGATCGCAGCGCGCCTGCCGTGTCGAACTGCAACTGGACTACGGTTTCGACAACATGGCCCTGGCCGCCGTGGTCGGCCCGGTGTTCGACCGCATTGCAGGCTCCATGGTCGATGCCTTCATCAAGCGTGCCGAGCAGGTCTATGGCTGAGCCCCAGCCCGCTGTGCGCATCACGCTGGCCTGCAGTGCGCGCGCCGGCGAAGTCGTCGAGCTGCTTCTGCAATTGCCGGCCGGTGCCACGATTGCCGATGCGGTGGCGGCGGCGGGCGGCTGGCAGGCGCTGGGCTTTGCGCAGGCCGGGCCGGCAGGCCTGTGGGGCCGCAGCGCGCCTTTGACGCAAGCCCTGCGCGACGGTGACCGAGTGGAGCTGTACCGGCCCTTGACCGTGGACCCCAAGGTGGCGCGCCGCGAGCGTTTCGCACGCCAGGGCGCTCGGGCCACGGGGCTGTTCCAGCGCCAGAGGCCTGGAGCCAAGGCCGGCTACTGAGCCGGCCCGGATTCGGCGATCAGCGCATTGCGCCGCAATCGGAGGCGATGATGGCGTCGGCGCGCTTGAGTTCCGCATCGCGCGTGGCGTCGTCCATGAAGCCGCGCTCGCCCTGCTCATTCGTGTAGCCCAGCAGGCGGCCCGAAGACAGCGCGGTCTTGGACTGCTTGGCGCGTGCGCAGTTGTCCTGGCGCTGCTTGGCAATCCGTTCCTTTTCCGCCTTGGCCTTGGCGGCCTCCTGGGCTTCGGCCTTGCGCTTTTGTTCTTCCAGGGCCTTGTCGGTGCCTGCGGGCTTGGTGTCCTTGGCGGCTGCGGCAGGTGCTGCCGGTGCCGCGGCGTCCGCCGCAGGCGCCGTGCCTGCATCCGCAGCTGCCGCAGCGGCGGAGGGCGCGGCGGCAGGCGGCGGTGTGCTGCCGCCAGGCTGGCGCAGGATGTTCTTGGCGGGAATGTCAGGAGGCGGTGCGCGGTCGCTGAAGACCTTGCGGCCTGTGGCGTCGACCCATTGCCACTGGGCGGCTGCGGGCAGCGAACAGGCGGCAAGCGTGACTAGCAAAACAAGCTTGATGGCGTGCATGGTGAGTTGGGGATCGGGCCGAATGGCCTACAGCATACATTGTGATCCGGCGCACGGGTACAATCCTTCTTTTGGAGCTCTCACATGCGCCTTCTCGGTAAAGCCCTGACCTTCGACGACGTCCTTCTGGTCCCCGCTTTCTCCCAGGTCCTGCCCAAGGACACTTCGCTCAAGACGCGCTTTTCGCGCAACATCTCCCTGAACATTCCCCTTGTGTCCGCCGCCATGGACACCGTGACCGAGGCGCGTCTGGCCATTGCCATCGCGCAAGAGGGCGGTATCGGCGTCATCCACAAGAACATGACGGCCGAGCAGCAGGCCGCCGAAGTGTCCAAGGTCAAGCGCCACGAATCCGGCGTGGTGCACGACCCCGTGGTCATCACCCCCGAGCACACCGTGCTGCAGGTGCTGCAGCTGTCCGAGAACCTCGGCATCTCGGGCTTTCCCGTCTGCGACGGCGGCAAGGTGGTGGGCATCGTCACCAGCCGCGACCTGCGCTTCGAGACCCGCTACGACGTCAAGGTCAGCCAGATCATGACGCCGCGCGAGCGCCTGATCACCGTCAACGAGAAGGACGGCACCACGCCCGTGGAAGCCAAGGCCCTGCTCAACAAGCACAAGCTCGAACGCATCCTGGTCGTGAACGACGCCTTTGAACTCAAGGGCCTGATCACCGTCAAGGACATCACCAAGCAGACCACCTTCCCCAACGCAGCGCGTGACAGCGCAGGCCGCCTGCGCGTGGCCGCCGCCGTGGGCGTGGGCGAGGGCACCGAGCAGCGCGTGGAGCTGCTGGTCAAGGCCGGCGTCGATGCACTGGTGGTGGACACGGCCCACGGCCACAGCAAGGGCGTGATCGACCGCGTGCGCTGGGTCAAGCAGAACTACCCGCAGGTGGACGTCATCGGCGGCAACATCGCCACCGGCGCCGCTGCGCTGGCACTGGCCGAGGCAGGCGCCGACGCCGTGAAGGTCGGCATCGGCCCCGGCTCCATCTGCACCACGCGCATCGTCGCCGGTGTGGGCGTGCCCCAGATCATGGCCATCGACAGCGTGGCCCAGGCCCTGCAAGGCACGGGCGTGCCGCTGATCGCCGACGGCGGCATCCGCTTCTCGGGCGACATCGCCAAGGCCCTGGCCGCTGGCGCCTCGACCATCATGATGGGCGGCATGTTCGCCGGCACCGAAGAGGCTCCGGGCGAAGTCATCCTGTACCAGGGCCGTTCGTACAAGAGCTATCGCGGCATGGGCTCCATCGGCGCCATGCAGCAGGGCTCGGCCGACCGCTACTTCCAGGAATCGAGCACCGGCAATCCCAACGCCGACAAGCTCGTGCCCGAAGGCATCGAAGGCCGCGTGCCCTACAAGGGCTCCATGGTCTCCATCGTCTACCAGATGGCCGGCGGCGTGCGCGCTGCCATGGGCTACTGCGGCTGCGCCACCATCGAAGAGATGAACAACACGGCCGAGTTCGTGGAGATCACCGCCGCAGGCATCCGTGAATCGCACGTGCATGATGTGCAGATCACCAAGGAAGCGCCCAACTACCGCGCCGACTGATCCAGGTCCAGCGCCTTGGCGCGAGATGGAAAAGAGGTCCGGGCAGCCGCTGCCCGGACCTCTTTTTTTCGTGCGCTCACGAAGCTCAGATGGTGAAGCTCAGATGACGACGCTCAAATGGCGAAGTTGTCCAGCACCGCGCCCGAGCTGGCGCTCGATGCGTTGAACGCGAACTTGGCCTGCACGCCCCGCGTGTAGCGTGGCGCGGGGGCCTTCCATGCCGCACGGCGCTGGGCGAGCACGTCTTCGGGCACGTTCAGCTGCAGCTGCAATGCGTGCGCGTCGATGGTGATCGAGTCGCCCTCGTGCACCAGCGCGATGGTGCCGCCCACGGCCGCTTCCGGCGCCACGTGGCCGACCACCATGCCCCAGGTGCCGCCGGAGAAGCGGCCATCGGTGATCAGGCCCACGCTCTCGCCCAGGCCGGCGCCGATCAGGGCGCCCGTGGGGGCCAGCATTTCCGGCATGCCGGGGCCGCCCTTGGGGCCCAGGTAGCGCAGCACCATCACGTCGCCGGCCTGTATCCTGCCGTCGAGGATGGCTGCCAGTGCCGATTGCTCATCGTCGAACACGCGTGCCGGGCCGGTGATGACCGGGTTTTTCAGGCCCGTGATCTTGGCCACCGCACCTTCCGGGCTCAGGTTGCCCTTGAGGATGGCCAGGTGGCCCTGCGGGTAGAGCGCATCCGAGAGGGGGCGGATGACCTGGGGGTTGGGCGGTTCGTCAGGCACGCCGGCCAGGGTCTCGGCGATGGTCTGGCCCGAGATGGTGATGCAGTCGCCGTGCAGCAGGCCCGCATTCAGCAGGATCTTCATCACCTGCGGGATGCCGCCCGCCTGATGCAGGTCCACCGCCAGGTATCTGCCGCTGGGCTTGAGATCGCACAGCACCGGCACCCGCTGGCGGATGCGCTCGAAGTCGTCGATGGACCAGGGCACGCCGGCCGCATGGGCGATCGCGAGAAAGTGCAGCACGGCATTGGTGGAGCCTCCGGTCGCCATGATCACCGAGACCGCGTTTTCGATGGACTTGCGCGTCACGATGTCGCGCGGCTTGAGGTCCATCTTGATGGCCTCGATCAGCACCCTGGCGGATTCCTTGGCCGAGTTCTCCTTTTCATCATGGGGGTTGGCCATGGTGGAGGAGTAGGGCAGGCTCATGCCCAGCGCCTCGAACGCGCTCGACATGGTGTTGGCGGTGTACATGCCGCCGCACGAGCCCGTGCCGGGAATGGCGTGCTGCTCGATGTCCTTGAGCTCCTGGTCGCTGATCTTGCCCGCGGCGTTCTCGCCAACGGCCTCGAACACGCTGACGATGTTCAGGTCCCGGCCTTTCCACCTGCCGGGCAGGATGGTGCCGCCGTAGACATAGATGGCCGGCACATTGGCGCGCAGCATGCCCATCATGCCGCCCGGCATGTTCTTGTCGCAGCCGCCGACCACCAGCACGCCGTCCATCCACTGGCCGCCCACGCAGGTCTCTATGCAGTCGGCGATCACCTCGCGGCTGACCAGCGAGTACTTCATGCCTTCCGTGCCCATGGACATGCCGTCCGAGATGGTCGGCGTGCCGAACACCTGCGCGTTGCCGCCGGCCTCCTCGATGCCTGCGATGGCCGCGTCCGCCAGCCTTTGCAGGCCGGAGTTGCACGGCGTGATCGTGCTGTGGCCGTTGGCCACGCCGACCATGGGCTTCTTGAAATCCTCTTCCTTGTAGCCCATGCCGTAGAACATGGAGCGGTTGGCGGCGCGCGCCTTGCCTTCGGTGATGTGGGAGCTTCGGCGGTTGATCTGGTTCGGCGGGGTCATGGCATGTCTCTCGTTGTGGGGGTTGGATGAGTATGGGCCGACTGATTCATCTGATCCAATCCTATTCATCGGCATGATTGATATGCTGCACATATGAATGAGCCCCCCATTGATCTGCGCGTCTGGCGGCAATTCCTGGCCGTGGCGGACGAGTTGCACTTCGGCCGGGCCGCATCACGCCTGCACATGACGCAGCCGCCGCTCACCCAGGCCATCGCGCAGCTGGAGCGCAGCCTGGACGTGGCGCTGTTCGAGCGCTCGAGCCGCCACGTCGCGCTGACGCCCGCCGGCGAGGCGCTTGTGCCGCAGGTGCGTGAACTGCTGGGACGGGCGGCAGCGCTGCCCGGGATTGCGCGGGCTGCGGCAGCGGGAGAAGTGGGGCGCGTGCGGCTGGCCTTTGTCTCCACCATCGGCTTCACCCGGCTGCCGCTGTGGGTGCGGGACTTCGTTGCAGGCACGCCCGGTGTGGCGCTGGAGCTGGTCGAGGCCACCAGCGATGTGCAAATGGAGGCGTTCGAGCGCGGGCAGATCGATGCCGGGTTGATGCTGCATGCCCCCGGGCATGCGCCGGCCGGCCTGGAGCGCCTGGCCGTGGGACGGGAAGCCATGGTGCTGGCCCTGCCTCAGCAGCATGCGCTTGCCGGTGCGGACCGGCTGATGCTCGACGAGGTGCTGGAGCAGCCGCTGGTGATCTTTCCGCGCCGCATCATGCCCTCGCTCCATGACGCGGTGACGGATCTGTACCGACGGCACGGACATGTGCCGCGCATCGCGCAGCAGGCGATACAGATGCAGACCATCGTGAACCTGGTCTGGGGCGGTATCGGCCTGGCCTGGGTGCCCGCCAGCGTGATGCAGTTCTGCAGGCCCGGCGTGGTCTACCGCGAGGCGGTTTTCGCCAGCACCCGTGCAGGCAGCAAGGCCGTTGCCCTGCCGGTCTGCGAGACCAGCCTGGCCTGGCCGGCCGGAGCCATGTCGCCCGCGCTGGCGCGGTTTGTCGGCTTCGTGCACGAACAGCATTGAGTGGGGCGCGCCAGCAGGCAGCAGAGGCCAATGCCTGGAATATCCGCAAGGTTCTGGTCTGAATTTTTGGAAATTCTGGCCAGAATGATAGAATTCGGGCCAGGCCGGATACCAGGCCTGTTTTTGTTTTCAGCCCCGCCATGCAATCTGTCGGCATCTACGAAGCCAAGACCCGTTTCTCCGCCCTGATCGAACTTGTCGAGCAGGGCGAGGAAGTGCGCATCACCCGCCACGGCAAGGAAGTGGTGCGCATGCTGCCGGTGCGTCGCCGCCCCGTGATCACCGACGAGCAGATCGCCCGCGAGCTGGAGCAGATGCAGGCGCTGCAGGCCACGGTGCGGCCGGCCCAGCCGGCACAGTCGGCACAGGCGCCGGACTCCACCACCCGACTGCGCCACGCAGGCCGGAGCCAGGCATGACCTCCTTCGTGCTCGATGCCTCCGTCACCGCCGCCTGGCTGCTGCCCGATGCCGCCAGCGTGCACACCCAGCGCCTGTATACCCGCATCCGCCGCCACGAAGTGGACCCGCAGGCGCCCAACCTCTGGCAGTGGGAATGCGGCAACCTGATCGCCTCGGGCGTGCACGGCGGCCGCATTCCGCACAGCTCGGTCGAAGGCCTGTGGGGCGTGCTCGAGGCCATCCGCCACCGCGTGGAGCTGCACGAGCTGGCGCCCGCCCAGCACAAGGCCGTGCTCGACGTGGCGCTGGACACCCGCCTGCCGGTCTATGACGCGGCCTACCTGTGGCTGGCGCAGTCGCTGCGCCTGCCGCTGGCCACCTTTGACGCGGCCCAGGCCGCCGCCGCCCGCAAGCGCGGGCTGGCGCTGCTGGCCCCTGAAGATTTCTGATCCCCTCCCATCACCTTTGCCTGAGATGACCATGCAACACGACAAGATCCTCATTCTTGACTTCGGCTCCCAAGTCACCCAGCTGATCGCCCGCCGCGTGCGCGAAGCCCATGTCTACTGCGAAGTCCACCCCTGCGACGTCAGCAGCGACTGGGTGCGCGAATTCGCCGCCGACGGCCGCCTCAAGGGCGTGATCCTGTCGGGCAGCCACGCCAGCGTCTACGAAGTGGACGACCGCGCCCCCGACGCCGTGTTCGAGCTGGGCATTCCCGTGCTGGGCATCTGCTACGGCATGCAGACCATGGCCACCCAGCTGGGCGGCAAGGTCGAAGGCTCGCACACCCGCGAATTCGGCTATGCCGAAGTGCGCGCCCATGGCCACACCGAACTGCTCAAGGGCATCCAGGACTTCGCCACGGCCGAAGGCCACGGCATGCTCAAGGTCTGGATGAGCCACGGCGACAAGGTCACCGAGCTGCCCCCGGGCTTCAAGGTCATGGCCTCCACGCCGTCCTGCCCCATCGCCGGCATGGCCGACGAGGCGCGCCGCTTCTACGCCGTCCAGTTCCACCCCGAAGTCACGCACACCGTGCAGGGCGCGGCCCTGCTCAACCGCTTCGTGCGCGAGATCTGCGCGGCCAACGCCGACTGGATCATGGGCGACTACATCGAGGAAGCCGTCGCCAAAATCCGCGAGCAGGTGGGTGACGAGGAAGTCATCCTCGGCCTGTCTGGCGGCGTGGATTCGTCCGTGGCTGCAGCCCTGATCCACCGCGCCATCGGCGACCAGCTGACCTGCGTCTTCGTGGACCACGGCCTGCTGCGCCTGAACGAAGGCGACATGGTCATGGAAATGTTCGAAGGCAAGCTGCACGCCAAGGTCATCCGCGTGGACGCCAGCGACCTGTTCCTGGGCAAGCTGGCCGGCGTCAGCGAGCCCGAGGCCAAGCGCAAGATCATCGGCGGCCTGTTCGTGGACGTGTTCAAGGCCGAGGCCGCCAAGCTCAAGGCCGGCGATGCAGGCCACAAGGGCGCCACCTTCCTGGCCCAGGGCACCATCTACCCCGACGTCATCGAGTCGGGCGGCGCCAAGAGCAAGAAGGCCGTCACCATCAAGAGCCACCACAACGTCGGCGGCCTGCCCGAGCAGCTCGGCCTGAAGCTGCTCGAGCCCCTGCGCGACCTGTTCAAGGACGAAGTGCGCGAACTCGGCGTGGCCCTGGGCCTGCCGCGTGAAATGGTCTACCGCCACCCCTTCCCCGGCCCGGGCCTGGGCGTGCGCATCCTGGGTGAAGTCAAGAAGGAATACGCCGACCTGCTGCGCCGCGCCGACGCCATCTTCATCGAGGAACTGCGCAACTGGACGGACGAAGCCACCGGCAAGAACTGGTACGACCTCACCAGCCAGGCCTTCACCGTCTTCCTGCCCGTCAAGAGCGTGGGCGTCATGGGCGACGGCCGCACCTACGACTACGTCGTGGCCCTGCGCGCCGTGCAGACCAGCGACTTCATGACCGCCGACTGGGCCGAGCTGCCCTACGGCCTGCTCAAGAAGGTGTCTGGCCGGATCATCAATGAAGTGCGCGGCATCAACCGCGTGACCTACGACGTTTCGACGAAGCCGCCGGCGACGATCGAGTGGGAATGATTGCGCAATAGGAAACGGCCGGGGTCGTCCGGCCGTATTTCCGAATCAAGCCCGCGGCACTGCGGGCTTTTTTCTGCCCGCCCGCCTTTGTTCAGTGGGGTGCTGGAATAGCCGAATGCTCGCGCAGGTATGCCCTCAGCTTCGCGTCCGTGGCATACACATAGCACCCCTTCATGCCACGGGTCATCAAGGTGCGATAGGTGTTCTTGATGATGCTTTCCGCCAGCCGTGCGGCCTCGGCAGGCTGCTCCTTCGTCATCTTCACGAATCCCTTCATGGTCTTGTCATGTCTGTCCCTGGCTCGGGGCACTGCCACCAGCGTGTCGCCCATGATGGTCAGGTCTGGCCCGATGATGACTCCCACATAGTCCACTTCCAGCCCCTGGCAGGTGTGTATGCAGCCGACCTGTGCCACAGAGTTCGGTGCCACGATCCAGAGGCTGCCGTCCTGGTCCAGATTCCATTGGCGCTCGTAGTCTCCGATGACTACGTCCATAAGCTTGGGATTCTTCTTGCTGTTCCATGGCCAGCAGTAACCAGCCACAACGCGTGCCCGGTTGTTGGCGTTCTTCGTCTCGATGGCCTTGTGCAGATCCGAGGGGTCGTCAAACACCTGAAAGTCAAACGGAATATCTGCAAGGCTAGGGTTGGCGGTAGTTCGGATCTGCAACGTATGGTCTACCCAGGCCAGATAGCCGTCGGAGCCGGCGCACCGAAATTGGGAAGTCAGCGAATATTCCTCTACCTCAGCATTCCGCCCGGCTGCAAACTTGCGGATGATCTCCTTGGAACCTACATCCTTGAGAGTCACGCGCTGGTCTTCGTCGATGAAAAAGATGCTGCACTTGGCAGCTTCTATCAGCTCCTTGACCTGATGGGTGCCCAGATTCCCATAGAAGCCGCTTTTTTCGGTTAGGCGATGTGCTTCGTCCACGACCAAGACATCAAAGGCATCCTGCACGGTTTCCGTGAAGGAGCCTGATCCGCCGAAAAGATTGACCAGATGTGCGTTGTCGCGCGTCTGTATCAGCTTGTCGCTATAGACAGCGCGTGGGGCAGCGTTCTTGGAAATGTATTTGACGGTCAAGCCTTCGCGCAGAGCCGCAAGCAGGTTGACGGCGATCACCGACTTGCCGGTTCCAGGACCGCCCTCAATGATCAAGACGCGAGGCCTGCCGCTGGCGCTGGCCTGGCGGCATGCGGCCTTCGCAGCCTCGAACACTTCCTTCTGGTCGTCGATTAGCGCGAACTCGCTGTTGCCCTTCAGCAGCTTGCCGACCACATCCGCCAGCGCTTTGGATGGCCGCATCCTTCCTCGTTCAAGATCGAACAGCACCTGGCGGCCTCGGCCATGCCGGATGTGCTGTTTGATGAACTCGCGGAGTTTCTTGCGGTCTTCATCACCTTTCAGGAACAAAGGTGCCCGCTCGATATAGGGCTGGTACTGGGGGGAGTCGATGATGCCATCGGCGGCATAGTTGTGCAGGTAGGCGCAAGGCTTCAGCTGCAGCCCGCCGTCATAGATGGCCTCGTTGAACCCCTCCAGAAATGCCGTGTACGACCACGCCTGGTAGCTGGGGTGAATGCGCGCCTGGTCAGGGCGCATTCCACCGCGCAAAAGCACGATGGCATCGCGGTCGGTGGCGCCGACCGATGACCATTGCTTGAGTTCGACCACCACCAGCCGTCGAGAGCCGTCGTCGGCATGTCCGGCAAGAATGACATCGATGCGTTTTGACGATTGCGGCAGGATGAATTCGACAGCGACCCCGATGTCGGGTGCGATTTCCGGGTCACGCAGAAGGCGGGCAATGTAGCCCAGCGACTCGCGCCATGATCGGATCTCCGCCTTGGCTACCTTGCGGTGAGTCGCTGCCTGGTACTTCGCGTAGATGACGTCTTCAATATCGCGTTCGTCGTAGTCGAGCAGGAATTGTGTCTTCTCGGCCTGATAAACGATCATGGCTCGGGCAGCTGGTCGTATTTGGTGCTGACGCCGCGCGACGCCTCGACAGGGTATTTGGCGGCGTTGGAAGCCAGCTTGCTGGCGATGGCTGCGTTGAGGTCCACGTCCAGCACATCCGCCAAGCGGATGAGGTACAGGGCGACATCGGCCAGTTCGTCGCGTACCGCCGAGGCGGTTTTAGGATTCGAGGCGGCCGAATGAGAGTCGGCCTCGGTCATCCATTGGAATATTTCGGTCAACTCACCCACCTCGCCCGAGAGAGCCATGACCAGATTCTTGGGTGAATGGAATTGCTGCCACTCCCGCTCTTGCGCAAACTGCCTCAGCGCGTGTACCGCGCCCGTCACGTCAATCAGACTTTTGTCCACATCCAGACCCTTTCGGAACGGATTGTTACCTATTCTGCAGTTCCTAGGACTCAGAGACCTGAAGTATCGCTGCGCCTAGGAAGATTCTGAGCCCGGGCGAGGCTTGGATGTAAGAACTAGCCGCCTGATTCCCAGGCCAGGTGCAAGCACTTGCGCGCAGACAGACGAAGTCCAGTGTTCCCCATGAAAGACATGGCTGCTACCAGACCAAGCATGCGTTTGTAACGTAAAGTACTATTTCTTTGCAATTTGCTGTGTGCTGCTGCGGACCTAGCCCGTGGGTATTGATTCCGCATGAAGATACTTCTCCCAAACGCTGATGGCTGTTGAAATCTCTCGCCTTCAAAGTCCTGCGGCCGTTCAGGCGGCGTTGGACGAGTTTTCACGTCTTGGTCGGACGGCATTCCTGAAGCGATACGGATTTGGAAAATCGCGCGATTTCTTGGTTCGCAATGCAAGAACCGGGCAGCTATGCGACTCCAAGGCCATCGTCGGAGCTGCGTTCGGCCATCAGTTCCCGCAGGAGGGACCGCTCAAGCCGACTGATTTCTCCGGTGGAGAGGCCACCGTCGTTCCTCGATTGCAGCATCTGGGCTTCGATGTCGTGCGCATTGGTGAAGACTGGACCTTCGATGAGGTGCAGGCCACGGTCGCGTCATATTTCGAGATGCTTTTGCTGGAGGCCGAGCAGCAGCGCTACACCAAGACCGAATTCAATGCGCAGTTGCGCCAGCGGCTGCGTGAGCGCAGCAAGGGATCGGTGGAGCTGAAGTTCCAGAACATCAGCGCCGTCCTGCATGACCTGGAGCTGCCCTTCATCCGCGGCTACAAGCCCCGGAGCAACGCTCAGCTTCTGTTGCGTCAGGCGGTGCAGCAGTTCGTCCTGAATCAGCCGGGCCTGGTTTCCCGTGTGGTGGATGCGATGGAGGAGGTCAAGACGTCTGCTGAGCAGAGTTTTCATGCCTGCCTGGTTGAACCGCCTGCGCTGGAGACAGTGGCGCAGTTAGCGAAAGACGGCGCCAAGGTCAGATTTCCACGCAAGACGAACTGGGCCCAGCGGGATGAAGCCAACCGGCATCTTGGCCGTGCCGGAGAGCAGTGGGTCATCGGATTCGAGCAGCGGCGACTTGTCCATGCCGGGTATCCGGAGCTTTTCCAGCAGCTGGACTGGGTGTCTGACCGGCTCGGCGACGGGAGCGGCTACGACATCCTCTCGCATGAGCGGCCCGGCGAGCATCGCTTCATCGAGGTCAAGACCACCAATGGCGGGCATGCCTCGTCCTTCATCATCAGCCGCAACGAACTGGATTTCGCAGCAGAGGCCGGGGATGCCTTCCATCTCTACCGGGTTTTTCAGTTCCGGGAGGAACCAAGGCTCTACATCCTGAACGGGCCGCTGGCGGACCAGCTGCACCTGGAGCCCATCGATTTTCGGGCGTCGTTCCGGCGCCTGGTGGGGTAACGCGCAGGTCGGCCGGGCCAGAGCTCCCCGCAGCTTTGAGCACAGGCACATGAAAGAGGGCTGAAGAGGGCTGCCCTGCGCATCCTCTGGAGCGCGACGACAATAGCTCATGATTCAAGAAAAGCCCCTGGCGGCAACCGAACTGGAGCGGCCTGCCATGGCCTTGCGCACTCTTGCGAATGGGGTCCGGCTGCTGGCGCTGCCCATGCCGCACTTGCAGAGCGTCAGCGTGGGTGTGTTCCTGCGCGTGGGCTCCCGCGACGAGACCTCCACCAGCAACGGCATCAGCCATGTGCTGGAACACATGGCGTTCAAGGGCACGCACACGCGTTCCGTGCAGGAGATCAACCTGGATGCGGAGCGGCTGGGCGCGGAGGTCAACGCCTTCACCGGCAAGGACATCACCGGCTATTTCATGACCGGCCTGGGCTGGCATGCGCAGGCCTTGCTGGGAATGATTGCGGACATCGTGCTGAACAGCGTGTTTCCCGAGCATGAACTGCAAAGGGAGCTGCAGGTGATCCGGCAGGAGGCCATCGAGTACGAAGAGGACCCGGAGGACAGCGCCGGCGATCTGCTGGACCGCGCCATCTGGGGCGATGACCCCATGGGCATGCCGGTGATCGGCACGGTGGCCAATATCGAAGGCTTCACGCGGCAGGATCTGGTGCGCCATGTGCAAACCCATTACGTGGGAGAAAAGACCGTCGTCGTCGCGGCCGGAAACTTCGATGTGCCGGCCTGGCTGGAGCAGGCGGCGCAGCTGTTCGCCGGCATGCCTGCGTCGGCCGATCCCGCTGTGGCGCTGCCCCCTCAGCCCGCAAAGTATGTGGGGCAGGCCCTGGCGCAACGCTTCACGCAGGTGTCCCAGGTGTTCGTGAACCTGGCCTATCCCCTGGTGTTCGAGCAGTTGCAGGGCGAGCACCCGCAGCGTGCGCGTCTCGTGGCCTCGCTGGCGGCCCATCTGCTGGGCGAGGGGATGTCGTCGCCCCTGGTCGATACCGTGCGCGAGCGGCTCGGACTGGCCTATACGGCCTATGCGGCGATGGAGGGCGGTGACGTGTGGGCCAATTTCATCGTGCATGCCGTCACGACGCCGGACAAGCTCGAAGCGCTGGTGGCAGCGACAGGCGGCCTGCTGCGCGCTCAGGCTGCCGGCATCGACCCCGTGCATCTGGAACGGGCCAAGAACCAGCTGGCGGTCTCGCGGGTGCGTGCGGGCGAGCGGACCTACGCCACCATGGAGCGCGCTGTCGAAGACCTCTTTGCCCATGGCAGCGTGACGTCCGTGGCCGAAACGCTGGCGATGATCGATGGCATCGGGGCCGAGGAAGTGCGCAAGGTCTTCGAGCGCATGCTGGCCCACCCTCCAGCGGTGGCCATCACCGGCAAGGGCGCCAGTGCCCGGACCGTGCGGCAGCTGGCCGCAGGCCTGGCGGCCTGAGCCGGCAGCGCGCGATCAGCGATCAGCGGCCAACCGCCAACCGCAACACATGGCGCTTTTCCCGTTGTCATGGAGTTGAGGGAGCGGGCGGCGGCGCGTTCCATTGCCGCTTGAGGTAGTGCGACTTCGGGTGCTCCTGCAGGAACACGCAGCACTGCACCCACGCCGCTGACTCCGGGGGCACTTCGAACGGGGCGATCGGGCCGATCGGGCCGATCGCGCGCGCGAGATGCTCGAACACGACCTCGGCCATGGCCGAGCACATCTGCGGCGGGCGCGGGTTGGTCAGCGTCAGGGTGGCGATCAGTTGCTGCGCGTGGGGGTCCTCGCCGCACAGTCCGACGGCGATGGGGGCCACGCGCGACTTCAGGTCCGCGAGCCGTGCCCATCCGCGCTCGGCCAGCGCAAGGTGCATGGCGTGCAGGACCGGCTCCCACTGGATCGACGGGAGCAAGGATGGCGATACCTCGATGGCGATGTGCGGCATGGGGCGGCGCCTTCAGTCGAGCTTGATGCCGACTTCGCGGATCAGCGTCTGCCAGCGTACCCGTTCGCTGTCCAGCAGGCGTGCGAATGCCTGGGGCGAGTTGTCGATGGGCACCGAGCCGAGTTCGGCCAGCCTGTCCTGCGTGGCCTTGGCCGCCAGCGCCGCGCCCATGTGCTTGACCAGCCAGGCCTTGCGGTCGGCCGGGGTCGCGGCGGGCGCGAGGAAGCCGTACCAGCCGCTGATCTCGGCGTCCACGCCCGACTCCTTGAGCGTGGGCACGCCGGGCAGCGCAGGAATGCGCCTGGCGGACGTCACGGCCAGCGCCTTCAGGCGCCCGCTTTGCACATGCTGCAGGATGGCCGGCGTGGCTTCGAACACCATCTGCACCGTGCCGCCCAGCACGTCGTTGAGTGCAGGTGCGGAGCCGCGGTAGGGAATGTGCAGGATCGAGGTGCCGGTCTGGCGCTTGACGAGTTCTCCCGCCAGGTGCTGCGGCGTGCCGTTGCCGGCGGATGCGTAGGAGAACTTGCCCGGGTTCTTGCGCAGCCATTCGAGCGCCTCCTTGGCCGTGGTCGCCGGGAAGGAGGGATGCACGGCCCAGATCAACGGCACCGAGGCGGCCCATGCCAGCGGTGTGAAGTCCTTGGCCGGATCGAAGTTGAGCCTGGAGTACAGCGCCGGGTTCGCGGCCATGGGGCCGAGTGCGCCCAGCAGCAGCGTGTAGCCGTCGGCCTCGGCGCGTGCTGCCGCCTCCGTGCCGATGTTGCCGCCCGCACCGCTGCGGTTGTCCACGATCACCGTGCTGCCGCTGTCCGTCTGCAAGGCGTTCGCCATCAGACGGGAGACGGCATCGGTGGTCGCACCTGCCGGATAGGGGCAGATGATGCGGATGGGCTTGGAAGGGAATGCCTGTGCGCGCGCCGAGGGGCTTGCGCCCAAGGCTGAAATGGCCGTCGCCGTGCTGGCGTACTGAAGGAAGTTGCGTCGTTTCATCGGTGCTCTCGTGACCAGAGTTGTCTCGTGGCCGTAGTGTCGGCAGGCCCTTGTTTCTTCGCAATTCGCATTTTCTGGCCGCGCCTATCGGATAATCCGATGGTCATGTCCGCACGCAGCCGCGACCCCCTCGATCTCGTCTCATTGCGCCAGTTGCGCTACTTCGTGTCGGCGATGCGGGCGCACAGCTTCAGTGCGGCATCACGCGATGCCTCGATCTCGCAGGCGGCGCTGTCGGAGCAGATCGCCTTGCTGGAATCGACCCTGGACGTGCAGCTGTTCGACCGTGCGAGCGGGCGCGCCGTTGCCACGGCCTCCGGACATGAGCTCGACCGCCGGGTGTCGGCCTGCCTCAGTGAGCTGCAGGCGGCGCTGCGCGACGTGCAGGCGCGTGCGAGCACCGTGGCGGGCCTGGTGCGCATCGGCCTGGTGCAGTCCTACGCGGGATGCTGGGTACTGCCCGTCGTGCGCAGGGCCCAGGCGCAGTGGCCGCAGCTGGCGATCGCACTGCGCAGGCGCACCGCACAGGCCTTGGTGGAGGGCGTGTTGCGTGGCGATTTCGATCTTGCCGTCAGCTTCGACCCGGAGCCGCATGCCGATCTGGAGATCCTGGCCTGCTTCGACGAGCCCGTGGTGGCCGTGGGATTGAAGCCCCGCCGGCGGCGACGCCTGCTGGAGCTCAGCGAGGTCGCGAACCACCCCCTGGCCTTGCTGCCAAGCGAATACGCCATGCGGCGCCAGCTCGACAACGCCTTTGCGGCGCAGGGGCTGAAGCCGGGCGTGCATCTGGAGTCCGATACGCTGGAGGACCTGGTGCATGCCGCCCGTGAAAACGGCATGGTCGCGCTGCTCAACGGTGCCGCGGCAATGAGCCTGGACGTGCAGGACGCAGTCCCGTTGGCCGAAAGAAATCTGGGCCGGCAAGCCTGCCTGGTGCGCTCACGCAGCCGTCACCACGGCTTTGCCGCCCAGTACGTATGGGACGAGCTGTCGGCGGCAACCCCCACGCTGCCGCCAGCGTGGGGGCGGCGCGTTGCAGCCGCGCGCTAGTCGTCGGCCGGATCCGTACCGCCCGTCAGGGCACTTCCTTCAGGCTCACCAGTTGCAGGGGGCGTGCCAGCAGTTCGTCGAAGCGTTTCTCGAACGCCTTGAAGTACGGCATGCTGAAGTGCGCATCCAGCGCTGCCTGGTCCCTGAATGACTCCCGCATGTAGAAGGTGCCGGGTTTGTCCGCCAGCTCGAACAGCGTGTAGTCCAGGCATCCGGGCTCTTGCCGGGTGAATGGCACCAGCGCGCGCAGGGCGTCGCGCAGCTGGTCTTGCTGGCCGGCCTTCGCCTCAAGGATGGCCAGGTTGAAAATGGTCTCTGTCTTCATGGCTCAGCCCCAGTTCTCCAGCACCACCTTGCCGCGCGCCTTGCCCGACTCGATCAGGGCATGGGCGCGCTTGAGGTTGTCGGCGTTGATGCTGCCGAAGCGCTCGGCCAGCGTGGTGCGGATCAGGCCGGCATCGACCAGTGCGGCAACCTCGTTGAGCAGGCGGTGCTGGCCGATCATGTCGTCGGTGCCGAACAGGGCGCGGGTGAACATCAATTCCCAGTGCACCGACACCGACTTGCGCTTGAGCTTGGTGATGTCCAGCGACGCGGGATCGTCGATCAGGCCGAATTTTCCCTGGGGCGCGATCGCCTCGACGATCTGTGCGAAGTGCAGGTCGGTCTGCGTGAGGCTCACGATGAGGTCCACCGTGGGAAAGCCGATGCGCTTGAGTTCGTCGGCAATCGGCTGGCTGTGATCGATCACGTGGTGGGCGCCTAGCTCCTTGACCCAGGCTTGCGTCTCGGGCCGCGATGCGGTGCCGATGACGGTAAGGCTGGTCAGCCGCGTGGCCAGCTGCGTGAGGATGGAGCCCACGCCGCCGGAGGCGCCGATGATGAGCAGTGTCTTGTGGCTGGGGTGCTTGCCCGGCGCGATGCCCAGGCGGTCGAACAGCATCTCCCACGCGGTGATGGCGGTCAGGGGCAGGGCCGCCGCCTGTGCAAAGTCCAGCGACCTGGGCGCGTGGCCCACGATGCGCTCGTCCACCAGGTGCAGTTCGCTGTTCGTGCCAGGGCGCGCAATGGAGCCGGCGTACCAGACGCGGTCGCCCGGCTTGAACAGCGTGACTTCGGGGCCCACGGCCTTGACGATGCCGCTGGCATCCCAGCCCAGCACCTTGTGCGTTTGCCCCTCGGCGGGCGCGCCGCTGGCGCGCACCTTGGTGTCCACCGGATTGACGGACACGGCCCTGACTTCGACCAGCAGGTCGCGGCCGGTGGCCACGGGATCGGGCAGGGTGATGTCGATCAGCGATTCGGGTTGGCTGATGGCCTGGGGTTTCTGGTATCCAACGGCTTTCATGGTCGTGCTTTCAAAGGTTGAGGAAGAGGGGATAGCAAGGAGGGCGAGCAAGGAGGGTTTCAGGCAGTGGCCAGGGCTGCGTAGTCCGAGTAGCCGCGTGCGCCGCCGCCAAACAGGGCCTTGGGATCGAATGCGGCCAGCGGCGCCTGGGCGGCGTAGCGCGCCGGCAGGTCCGGGTTGGCAATGAAGGGGCGGCCGAAGGCGACGAGGTCTGCCAGGCCCTCGTGCAGGATGGCTTGGGCGCGCTCCGCGTCGTACTTGCCCGCAACGATCACCTTGCCCTGGTAGGCGCGGCGCAGCGCGTGGCGGAAGTCTTGCGGAATCTCGGGCGCATCGTCCCAATCGGCTTCCGACAGGTGGATGTAGGCCAGGCCGATCTCGTCGAGCCTGCTGGCCAGATGCAGGATGGTCTCGATGATCTGCGGGCAGTTCATGTTGCGCTGCGTGATGAAGGGCGCCAGGCGGATGCCGGTGCGCTCTGCCCCGACCTCGCCCGCCACGGCGGCCGCGACCTCTTCGGCAAAGCGCGTGCGCTGGGCGATGCCGCCGCCGTAGGCGTCGGTGCGGTGGTTGGAGGTGGTGCGCAGGAACTGATCGATCAGGTAGCCGTTGCCGCCGTGGATTTCCACGCCATCGAAACCGGCGCGCATCGCATTGGCCGCGCCCCTGCGGAAGTCGCCGATCACGTCCTGGATGTCCTGTGCGCTCAGTGCGCGCGGTACGGGGCAGTCGACCATGCGGCCGACACCGTCGTCGCCGACCACCCAGACCTGCGCTTGGGGCGACAGCGCCGAAGGCGCGACCGGCAGGCCATCGGCGTGAAAGCTGGCATGCGACATGCGGCCAACGTGCCACAGCTGCAGCACCATGCGCCCGCCGGCAGCGTGCACCGCGTCCGTGACGCGGCGCCAACCGTCCACCTGCGCCTCTGAATAGATGCCGGGGGTGAAGCTGTAGCCTTGGCCCTGGCGGGAGATCTGGGTGGCTTCCGAGACGATCAGGCCGGCGCTGGCGCGTTGTGCGTAGTAGGTGGCCATCAATGCATTGGGCACGTCGCCTGGCTGGCTGGTGCGGCTGCGCGTCATGGGGGCCATCACCATGCGGTTGGGCAGGCTGAGCGGGCCGAGCTGCAGGGGGCGAAACAGGGGCGTGGAGGCGGTGGTCATTCGGTTCCTTGGCGGAGCTGTAGAGGTGTTGGGGCGGGAGCGGAAACCCGGTTCGCAAGTCGTCTGGGCATGGAGCGATGTTGACCTGGGTGTTTCAATTGAAAAAGACCCGCAGGACTGAAGGCGGCTTCAAAAGAAATTTGACGATGGGGTCCAGGCGCGGCCTGCACGACACCCGGGCGGATGGCCGTGCCGCGCCTGCCTGGCTACCATCTCCCCCATGAAAACCCAATACTTCGCCGCCACCTCACTCGACGGATTCCTGGCCACCGAGGACGACTCCCTGGACTGGCTGTTCCCGCTGGGCGACATGCAGGCCACGGGCTACCCGGAGTTCATTGCCGGCGTGGGCGCGCTGGCCATGGGGTCGGCCACCTACGAATGGATGCTGCGCCACGCGGAGACGGTGGCGCAGGAGACCGGGGCGGCGTGGCCCTATACGCAGCCTGCCTGGGTGTTTTCCAGCCGCACGCTGCCTGGTATCCCGGGGGCCGATATCCGGTTTGTCAGCGGTGATGTGCGTGCCGTGCATGCGCAGATGCAGGCTGCGGCAGGCGGGCGCAACCTCTGGATCATGGGAGGCGGAGACCTGGCAGGCCAGTTTTATGACGCGGGCCTGCTGGACGAGATGATCCTGAGCGTGGGCTCGGCCACGCTGGGCCGGGGCAAGCCGCTGTTCCCGCGCCGGGTGCTGCATCCGGTGTTGCGTTTGTTGTCCGTGCGGCAGATTGGCGAGGGCATGGCGGTGCTGCATTACGAGGTGCGCAAGAGCACGGCCTGACAGGCTCCCTGATTCGGTCTGCGCGCCGCTCAGTTCGCCTCCCCGCGCCCAGGCGCCGTCATCCCCGGAATGTATTCATTGGAGATGAAGCTGCGGCAGCGGTGCATGAAGGCTTCCACCACATGGCGGGGCTTTTGTTCGCGGGCCCAGGCCAGGCCCAGTTTCATGGGGCGGTGGTTGCCGTTCAGGTGCAGGTTGACGATCTTCTTGCCGTCCAGCGCATGGGAGTTGCGCGGGCGCACGTTGACCAGGGAGTAGCCCACGTCGTTGGCGACCAGGGAGCGCACCACGTCGGGGCTGGCGCTGCGGGCCGCGATCAGGGGCGAGACGCCGGCTTCGCGGAACAGCGACATGAAGTATTCACGGCTCAGGGGCAGGTCCAGCAGGACCATGGGCAGCTGGGCCAGCGCCTCCAGCGTGGTGGAGCGGTGGTTGGCCAGCGGATTGAGTTCGCTGACGATGACCATGGGCGGCAGCTGGGCCAGGGGCTCGAAGCAGATGTCCGATTCGGCCACCAGCAGGTCGTAGGTGATGGCGACATCGATCTGCGCGGTGCGCAGCTTGTGGATCAGGCCTTCCTGGTGGTCCTCGATCTGCGTGACCGTGGCCTTGGGGTGGGCGCGCGCGAATCCCTGGCACAGCTCGGGGGCGACCATGGCCGCCAGCGTGGTGAAGCAGCCCACGCGCACGGGGCCGCGCACCTGGCTTTGCGCGCTGCTGGCCACGTCGTACAAGGCCATGGCCTGGTCGAGCAGGCTGCGGATTTCCCGCAGGACCTCGGCGCCTGCGGGCGTGACGGACAGGCCTTGCGCATGGTGGCGCACGAACAGCGGCACCTGCAGCTCCGCCTCCACCTGGGTGATGGCCGATGAGATGGACGAGGGCGAGACGTGGATGCGGTTGGCGGCCTCGGCAATGCTGCCGAACTCGCCCGCTGCCACGCAGTATTCCAATTGTCTGAAGGTCAGTCGTGTCAGCACGGTGTGCAAGAGGTGGAGAGGGGGAGGGCGGCCAGGGTGATCCGCCGCGTAGTTGACCAAGCGGCGGACCGCGCTGCAAGAGGCCCTTCCCGCAAGGCGCCTGCATTGTGCGGCGGTCGGGACCCGGCAGCCTTCAGTCGCTGGCGTTGTGATTGCGAAACCATTGCGCCACCGCACCGTCGCCCTGGGCCGGCGCCTGCGTGGCCTTCACGCGGTCCGTCAGCCCGGCGGACTTGCCCACGAAGTCCAGCGGCGCATCCCAGTTGAAGTGCCGGTACACGGCCGCCGTCTGGGCGTAGGGCGGGCATTGCGCAAACAGCTGGAAGCTGAGCCGGTGGCCGGCGTGGTCCGAGTCGAGCAGGTCGCGCGCATAGGCCAGCAGCCTGCGGCGGTCGTCGGCCTGCGATTGCGGGCCGAGTGTGTAGAACTTGCGCAGCCAGGGGCCGGTTTCCTCGTTCTCGAAGCTGGCGTGGTCCGGCGTCAGGCAGACCTGGCCGCCGCACAGCTCGCGCACGGTGTTCATCATGTGGTGCAGTTGGCCGGTGGCCAGCGACCTTCCGGTGAACAGCAGGGACTGGTTGGGCATCATCAGGCCCGCCGGGCTGCGCTCGGCCAGCGCGATGGCGGCCGTGAGGTGGGCGTTGATGCCTTCGCGGTAGCAGGCCAGGCCGGCCAGCCTGTCCTGCACGGCCTGCAGCTTCTCCACGCCGGTCTGGCGCGCGTTGTGCAGGGCCGTGCCTATCAGCATGTCGGCCAGCTTCAGGCTGCGCTGCAGGAAGGTGAAGGCCGAGTAGCGGTGCAGCGTCTCGCGCAGGAAATGGGCGGCCCGGGTGTGGCGGTAGAACAGCACGTTCTCCCAGGGAACCAGCACGTCGTCGAAGACCACGATGGCATCCACTTCGTCGAAGCGATGGCTCAACGGATGGTCCTGGGCCGATGCGCGGGCGGCCAGGCCCGGGCGGCAGATGAAGCGCAGGCCGGGTGCGCCCAGGTCGCAGATGAAGCCTATGGCGTATTCGGACTGCGCCGCGTCGCCCCAGTGCGCCAGCCCCGGCTTGGTGAAGGCCTGGTTGGCATAGGCGGCGGCGGTCTCGTACTTGGCGCCGCGCACGATGACGCCTGCATCGGTCTCCTTGACCACATGCAGCAGCACGTCGGGGTCCTGGTCCTGCGGCAGGCGCGAGCGGTCGCCCTTGGGGTCGGTGTTGGCCGATACGTGGAACAGGTCGCCACGCACCACGCGGCGGATGTGGGTGCGGATGTTGGCGGAAAAGCGCGGGTCCAGCTCGTTGAGCACGTCCTGGCCGTCGAACAGCGACCACATCTCGCCCACGCTCTCGTCGCCCACGCGCATGACCACGCCGCCCATGTCCTCCAGCAGCAGATCGGTGGCGCGGCGCTTGTCCCACCAGTCCTGGCGCGTCAGCGGCAGCTTGTGGGCGATGGGGTGGCGCTCGCCGTCGCCTTCGTCGTAGGTGAGCGCGTCGCGCAGCGCGGCCTCGTGCTGCAGGTCGTACATGCGCGCGCGGATGTCCACCAGCGGCTTGAACATGGGGTGGGTGGTCACGTCGTTGACGCGCTCGCCGTTCATCCAGACCCGCCGGCCATCGCGGATGGAGTCGCGGTACTGGCTGCCTGTCCTGATCATCAGCGGCTGGCCCACTTGCCGTCTTTGACCTCGTGCAGCTGCAGCTCCACGGGCACCTGCGTCTGGCCGTTGGCATCGAAGGTCACGGTACCGGTCACGCCGTCGTAGCGTATGGCGCGGATGGCCTTGGCCACGGCCTGCCGGTCCTTGGTGCCTGCCGTCTTGAGCGATTGCAAGAGGATGCCGGTCGCGTCGTAGGCGTACTTGGTGTACGGGCTCTCGGAGTCGGCATAGCCCTTGGCGGCATAGGCGCGGCTCATGGCGTCCAGCCGGGGGTTGGTCTGCGATTTGGGCGTGCCGACGATGGTGCCGTCCGCGGCCGGGCCGGCGATCTGGATGAGCTGCGGATCGAAGATGCCGCTGATGCCCAGCATGGGCTGCTTCATGCCCAGCTCGGCCATCTGCTTGCGCACGATGCCGGCCTCGGTGATCACGCCGCCGAAGTAGACCGCGTCGGGGTTCAGGCTCTTGATCTTGGTGAGGATGGAGCGGAAATCCGTGGTGCCCACGGGGTAGCTTTCCTCGGCCACCACGCTGCCTTTTTCTGCCTTGTAGAAGCTGCCGAACGAGGCCAGGTTGGCACGCCCGTAGTCGCTGGTGTCGGCAATGATGGCGATCTTTCTTGCGCCCAGGCCCGTGGCGGCCCAGGCGGCCAGGGGCTTGTTCTCGTTGACCAGGGTGGGCGTCACGCGCGTGGTGTTGGCGAAGTTCTGGTCGGTGATCTTGGGGCCGATGGCGCCCCAGACGATGAAGGGCATCTGCACGCGGTTGAACACCGGCAGCGTGGCCAGGGCCACGGGGCTGTTCCAGTGGCCGATGGCGCCCACCACGTCGCGGTCGTTGACCAGCTTGAGCGCGGCGGACACGCCGGTCTGCGGGTCGGAGGCATCGTCCAGCACCACGCCCTCCACCTTGAACGGCACGCCGGCCGTGGCATTCCACTGGTCTATGGCCAGCAGGAAGCCGTTCTTCGCGCCCAGGCCCTGCTGTGCGTTGCCGCCGCTGACGGGGCCGATGAAGCCCAGCTTCACGGTGGACTGGGACCAGGCCGCGCCGCAGGCCAGCGTGGCGGCGGCCAGCGCCAGGGCGGATGCGGCAAGGCGCCTGCGCGATGGCAGGAGGGCGGTGGTTGTCGTGAAGGCTTGCATGGTCGGTCGGTCCTGTTCAGGTGAAGACGAGGGGCAGCCATGGCGGCCCGGGCGGGGCCCGGGGCGGCGGGGCGCCACGGTGCATGGCGGGCTGGCCGGCGCTGTCTGGCAACGCCGCCGGATCAATGTATCGCCGCACCGGCCCGGGACTGGATCGCGTTTTCCGAAGCAGCGCCTCGGCAAAAGCGACGCAGGTTTTGTGCGGTTTCTTGCTTCAATGGTTGCGTGACATGGAGACAAGCGAAGCCCCGCCAACCCGGCCGAACCCGACACAAGAGGAACCCTATCGATGCATGACGCGCTGTTCCAGCAACTCATCAACTGGCTGACCCTGGGCTGCATCTACAGCCTGCTTGCCCTGGGTTTCAGCCTGTTGTTTGGCGTGCTGCAGGTGATTCACTTTTCCCATGGCGACGTGGCCATGGTCGCCCCCTTCATCGCCCTGGCGGCCGTGCAGGCCCTGGCCACCGCGCTGGGCGGCTCGGCCCCCTGGCTGGTGCTGGGCCTGGCCTGCCTGGTGGCCATTGCGGCGGTGGGAGGGCTGGGCATCGCCCTGGACCGGCTGGTGATCAGCCGCTTTCGCAATGCGCCGGCCATGATGCCGCTGGTGGCCACGGTGGCGCTGGGCATCGTGATCCGCGAGCTGATCCGCCACCTGTACCCGCAGGGCAGCAATCCGCACGCGTTCCCGGCGATTGCGCAGGGGGCCGTTCCCACCCCGTTCGGGCCGCTGCCCCTGATCAGCGTGGTCTCGGTGCTGGTGGCGGTGGCGCTGGTGGGCGTGCTGCTCTATGTGCTGCACCACACGCCCATGGGCATGCGCATACGCGCCGTGTCGCAGGACCGCGAAACCGCGCGGCTGTTCTCCATTGCGCCGGGGCCGGTGTTTCGCAACACCTTCTTCATTGCCTCGGCCACCGGCGCGGTGGGCGGCATCTTCCTGGCCAGCTATGCGGGCGTGGTGCGCTTTGACTTCGGCGTGCAGGCGGGGCTGATCGGCTTTTCCGCCGCGGTGGTCGGCGGCCTGGGGCGGCTCGGGGGCGCCATTGTCGGCAGCCTGCTGATTGCGGCCATCGAGACCATCGTGCAGGGCTATGTGCCCAACGGCACCTCGTACCGCCTGGTGTTCGTGTTCGCGCTGGTGATCCTGGTGCTGATCTTTCGTCCCGCCGGCCTGTTCGGCGTTCAGAAAATGGAGAAGGTGTGATGCAGACAACGACGATACAGGCGCCGCCGCAGGCGGCGCCACGGAGTGCGGGCTCTGCCGCCATCGTGCTGGGCGTGGCCCTGGCGGGCGCCGTGCTGCTGCGCCAGTTCCTGCTGGCCGAAAGCTGGATCACGGTGCTGGCGCTGCTGGCCTGCTTTGCCGTGGCCCTGGTCGCGGTGCAGAAACGCCCGCTGGTGGAAGACCGCATCGTGGCTGCCTTCGGCCAGTGCAGGCCGCTGGCGGCGGGCACGGGCGTGGTGCTGGCGCTGGTCTTTCCGTGGGTGCTGGGCGGTGACAGCTACGCCATGCACCTGATGATCATCGCCTGCCTGTACGCGGTGCTGGCGCTGGCGCTGAACTTCCAGCTGGGCAGCGCCAACATACCGAACTTCGCCACCGGCGCGTCCTACGGCATCGGCGCCTATGCGTCGGCCCTGCTGGCCATCCACTTCGGCGTGAGCTTCTGGATCTGCCTGCTGGTGGCCGCCGCCGTGGCCACGGTCTTCGGCTTTTTGCTGGGCCTGCCGTCCATGCGCACCCGCGACAGCTACCAGGCGCTGGTGACGATCGCTTTCGGCATCGTCGTGCACCAGCTGCTGATGAACCTGGAGTGGACGGGCGGCGCCAACGGCCTGGTGGGCATTCCTTCGCCCACGTTGTTCGGGCATTCGTTCAACGACCCCATCACGCTGTGGGGCCTCAGCCTGCCGGGCCAGGCCAACTTCTACTACGTGGCCGTCGCCCTGCTGGGGCTGGCCATCGTCTCGGCGCAGCGCCTGCACAGCTCGCGCGTGGGACTGGCCTGGAATGCCCTGCGCGACGACGAGATCGCCGCGCGCGCCTGCGGCATCAACGTCACCTGGTTCAAGGTCAAGGCCTTTGCGGTGGACGCCTTCCTGGCGGGCTTCGCGGGCACGGTGTATGCGTTCTATGTGAGCTTCATCTCGCCGGACAACTTCACCTTCCTGGTGTCGGTGACCATCATGACGCTGGTGATCGCAGGCGGCATGGACAACACGCTGGGCGTGATCGTCGGCGCCTTCCTGCTGACCATGCTGCCGGAGAAGCTGCGGGCGTTTTCCGACTACCGCATCCTGTTCTACGGCCTGGTGGTGATCGCCTTCCTCATCATCCGCCCGCGCGGCATCTTCCCCCAACGGGTGCGCAACCATGAGCATTGATTCCCATCCCCCCCAACACGCCGCACATGCCGCGACCGCAGGCCCGCTGGTCCTGGAGGGGCGTGGCCTGACCATGCGCTTCGGCGGCCTGACGGCGGTGCAGGGCGTGGACATCCATCTGGCGGCGGGCGAGGTGCTGGGCATCATCGGGCCCAACGGCGCGGGCAAGTCCACCTTGCTGAACCTGCTGACCGGCATCTACCAGCCCACCGAGGGCGAGGTGCTGCTGCAAGGCCGCTCGCTCAAGGGCATGGCCGCGCACGACATCGCGGGCGCCGGCATTGCGCGCACCTTCCAGACCAGCCGGCTGTTCGGCTCGCTGAGCGTGCTGGACAACGTGATCATCGGCATGCACGCGCGCACCCGCTGCGGCGTGCTCACCGCGCTGCTGCGCCCGGCCGTCTCGCGCGCCGAGATGAAGCGCTGCGCCGAGCGCGCCTGCGCGCTGCTGCAAAGCGTGTCCAGCGACCTGCACCAGCGCCGCAACGTGCTGGCCAGCAGCCTGCCGCAGGCCGACCGCCGCCGCCTGGAGATTGCGCGCGCCCTGGCCGCCGAGCCCCGCATCGTGCTGCTGGACGAGCCCTCCAGCGGCATGGACGACCGCGACACCGATGCGCTGATCGCCGACATCCAGCGCCTGCGCGAAGGCAATCCGGCGCTGGGCTTCATCATCATCGAGCACGACATGCGGCTCATCGCCACCTTGCCGCACCGCGTGATGGTGCTGGACTACGGACGCAAGATCGGCGACGACAGCTTCGAGGCGGTGCGCCGGCTGCCGCGCGTGCAGGAAGCCTATCTGGGCAGAAAGGCCAGCCATGCTTGAACTGGACTCCATCAGCACGCGCTATGGCGTGGTGAACATGCTCAACCAGGTCTCGCTGCAGGTGCCCGAGCACAGCATCGTCTGCCTGCTGGGCCCCAACGGCGCGGGCAAGACCACCACCTTCAAGGCGATCGCGGGCCTGCTGCCCGTGCACCACGGCGCCATCCGCGTCATGGGCCAGCCGCTGGCGCGCATGCGCACCGAGGACCTGGCCGGCCTGGGCGTGGGCTTCGTGCCCGAAGGGCGGCGCCTGTTTGCCGAGCTGACCGTGCAGGAGAACCTGAAGATCGGCCACGACGCGCTGCGCCCGCAGCAGGGCTTTGCCCAGGCGCTGGAGCGCGTGGTGGCCCTGTTCCCCCGGGTGGGCGAGCGCCTGTCGCAGGCGGCGGGAACCCTGTCCGGCGGCGAGCAGGCCATGGTGGCGCTGGGCCGCGTACTCATGGGCGAGCCGCGCCTGGTGGTGATGGACGAGCCCACGCTGGGGCTGTCGCCCAAGCTCATCGAGGAGTACTTCGAGACGGTGCAGCGCATTCACAGCCAAGGCATCACCGTGCTGCTCATCGAGCAGAACGCCGAGGCGGCGCTGTCCATCGCCCACACCGGCTATCTGCTGCTCAAGGGCCAGCTGGTGGCCTCGGGCACGGCCAGCGAGCTGCTGGCCAACGACGTGGTGAAGCACCTGTACCTGTAGCGCCGCACGGGCGGCCTTCACCTCCTTTCCTTTTTTGTTGCGGACCACACCAAGGCAGTCGGCACCGCGCCGATGCGGGACGGCCTGCGCCTTTTTTTCCTGAGAGACCCACACCATGACAGCTGAAATCCAAACCATCAATACGCTCGTGGTCGGCGCCGGGCAGGCCGGCATTGCGGCCAGCGAACACCTGAGCCAGCTTGGCGTAGAGCACCTGGTGCTGGAGCGCCAGCGCATCGCCCAGGCCTGGCGCACGGGGCGCTGGGACTCGCTGGTGGCCAACGGGCCGGCCTGGCATGACCGCTTTCCGGGCCTGGAGTTCAAAGGCGACCGCGACGGCTTTCCCGGCAAGGACGAGGTGGCCGACTACTTCGAGGACTATGTCCGCCAGATCAAGGCGCCCGTGCGCACCGGCGTGGAGGTCAGGCGGGTCACGCGCAACCAGGGCCGGCCGGGCTTCACGGTGCAAACGTCCGAGGGCGTGATCGAGGCCCGCAACGTGATCGCGGCCACGGGGCCGTTCCAGGTGCCGGTGATCCCGCCGATAGCGCCGGCTGCGCCCGCCGATGGCCGCCTGCTGCAGATCCATTCCGCGCACTACCACCGCCCCGCGCAGCTGCCCGAAGGCGCCGTGCTGGTGGTGGGCGCAGGCTCCTCGGGCGTGCAGATCGCTGACGAACTGCAGCGCGCGGGCCGCAAGGTGTTCCTGTCGGTGGGCGCCCATGACCGGCCGCCGCGCGCCTACCGCGGCCGTGATTTCTGCTGGTGGCTGGGCGTGCTGGGCGAATGGGATGCGGCCATTGCCAAGCCCGGCCGCGAGCATGTGACCATTGCCGTCAGCGGCGCGCGCGGCGGCCACACCGTGGACTTTCGCGCGCTGGGACACCAGGGCATCACCCTGGTGGGGCTGACCGAGTCCTTCGCCGATGGCAGTGTGCGCTTCCGGGACGACCTGGCCGAGAACATCGCCAACGGCGACGCCAACTACCTGGCCATGCTGGATGCGGCCGACGACTACATCCGCCGCAACGGCCTGGACCTGCCCGAGGAGCCCGAGGCGCGCAGGCGCCTGCCCGATCCCGAGTGCGTGCGCCATCCGCTGCGCGAACTCGACCTGGCTGCCGCAGGCATCACATCCATCATCTGGGCCACGGGCTACAGGGTGGACTTCAGCTGGCTGCAGGTGGACAGCTTCGAGCCCGGCGGCAAGCCGCGCCACCACCGCGGCGTGGGCCATGAGCCCGGCATCTACTTCCTGGGCCTGCCCTGGCTGTCGCGCCGTGGCTCGTCCTTCATATGGGGCGTGTGGCATGACGCCAAGTTCGTGGCCGACCACATCGCCAAGCAGCGCCGCTACAGCGACTACGACGCCGCCGCCCGCAGCAGGTAGCAGGTAGCGCGCTCTGAGACACCTTCCCATCCACCCCCTGCAGGAGCCAGACCATGCCCACCCATACCCGCATCCGCATGTTCAACACCAAGGACACCTATCCCAACCAGTCGCTGGACAACGACCTGTGCCAGGCCGTGCGCGCCGGCAACACCGTCTATGTGCGCGGCCAGATCGGCACCGATTTCGAGGGCAACCTGGTCGGCCTGGGCGATCCGCAAAAGCAGGCCGAGCAGGCGATGAAGAACGTCAAGCAGCTGCTGGAGGAAGCGGGCAGCGACCTGTCGCACATCGTCAAGACCACCACCTACATCATCGACCCGCGCTACCGCGAGCCTGTCTACCGGGAAGTGGGCAAGTGGCTCAAGGGCGTGTTTCCCATCTCCACGGGGCTGTGCATCTCGGCCCTGGGGCAGCCGCAGTGGCTGATGGAGATCGACGTGATCGCGGTCATCCCCGATGACTGGCAGCCGCCGGCCAGCGCCTGAGCGTCAACCAAAGCAAGCACCTGGTACAGCTGCATCGGCAGGAGGAAGAAACCATGACTTTTTCGATTGTGGGGCGCTGCGAGCGCACCGGGCAGCTGGGCGTGGCCATCAGCTCGTCCAGCATTGCGGTGGGCGCGCGCTGCCCCTGGGTGCGCGCGGGCGTGGGCGTGGTGTCCACGCAGAACATCACGCTGCCCGCCCTGGGCCCGCGCGTGCTGGATCTTCTGGAGCAGGGCGCCGACCCCCAGGCCGCGCTGCGCCAGGCGCTGGACGACGGCAGCTGGCCCCAGTACCGCCAGGTCACCGTGGTGGACGCGCAGGGCCGCGCCGGCGTCTTCAGCGGCAGCCAGGCCCTGGGCATCTTCACCAGCGCCGTGGGGCGGCAGTGCGTGGCGGCCGGCAACCTGCTGGCCAGCGAACGCACCATCGAGGCCATGGTGCCGGCCTTCGAGCGCAGCGCGGCGCTGCCGCTGGCCGAGCGCCTGCTGGCCGCCATGCAGGCCGCCATGGCCGCGGGCGGCGAGGCCGGGCCCGTGCATTCGGCCGCACTCAAGGTGGCGGGCGAGCACAGCTGGCCCATGGCGGACCTGCGCGTGGATTGGTCGGAGCACGATCCCATCGGCGCGCTGCAAGGCCTCTGGGCCGCCTACGCGCCGCAGATGCAGGACTACCAGACGCGCGCCATCGATCCCACGGCCGCGCCCAGCTACGGAGTGCCCGGCGATGAGTGAGGCGGCCGGGTAGCTGACACATCGCCTTGCCCGGGCGCACGGGCGTGTCGCGGCACTGGCATCGCGTTCACTTGGCGTCTGAAATCACGGGGGTATCGGGCGTCCAGCATGTGGTGCGGTTGCGGCCATTGCGCTTGGAGAAATACATGGCGGCGTCGGCCCGCTCCAGGCAGCGCTCGACCGATGCCTCGCCCTCGTCCATGAGGCATACGCCCAGGCTCACGGTGAAGCGGATCGGGCTGTCCTGGCCCTGTACGGACACGGCCAGCGCCGCCACGGCCTCACGCAGGTTCTCCGCGCGCCGCAGTGCGGTCGGGGCGTCCACGTCCGTCAGCAAGACGGCGAATTCCTCGCCGCCCAGGCGGCCCAGCATGTCGCCCTGGCGCAGCTGCTTGGACACCGCGATCACCAGATGCCTGAGCACCTCGTCGCCCACGCCATGGCCGAAGCTGTCGTTGACGCGCTTGAAATGGTCGATATCCAGCATGATCAGTGCCGACGGATGGCTCAGTCCCAGGCGCAGGTGCTCCAGCTCCGACTCCATGCGCGTGATGAAGGCCCGCCGGTTGCTGGCACCCGTGAGCGCATCGGTCAATGCCAGGGCTTCGAGCTGCGTTTCGCGCCTCTTGTAGTCGGTCACGTCGTGGAATACCCAGCAGTAGCCAAGCAGCCGCTCCTGCCTGCGAAGCGGCAGCAGCTCCGTTTCTATATGGCGGCCGTTGGACAGGGCAAAGATCGTTCGTTGCGACAGGGCACCTCCCCCCGGTTGCGGTGCAGGCTGCAAGGCCGTTGCCATGGCCGGGGGCAAATAGGACAGCAAGGTCTGCAGGCTTTTCCCCACAAGGTCCGTGGCGGACAGCGGCAGCTCGAACAGGTCCACCAGCATTGCGTTGCTTGCCCTGATGCACTGCCCCGCATCGTCGGTCACCAGGATGCCTGACGGAAATTTCTCGATGATGGCCTCCAGCCGCTGCTGTACCTGGTGCAATGCGCTTTCCGCCTGATGGCGGGCATCTACGTCGAACAGTGTCCAGATCACATTGCCCTGGGGATCTTCGGGGTCCAGCAGTGCCCCCTGCATGTCGAACCAGCGCATGTGGCCACCCTTGACCTTCAGTGCCCACTCGGTACGCACCGTGCCCTTCAGGCTCAGGCGCTCGTACAGCGATGCGAAGCTGTCGAAACTGTCGCTGGACGGATGCAGCTGCTGGAAAGAGCACTGCGGCTCGAGCGCGCCCGCGGCAAGGCCGAAGCACTCGGCTGCCCGGGCATTGGCGTAGACGATGCTGCGGCGATGGCTGGCGACAAGCACCAGGGCGCTTCCGCGCTCCAGCAGGGCGCTCACCATATGGGTCTGCTCCACCCGTTCCTGGATATCGGTGTGCATTCCCAGCATGCGCAGTGCCTTGTTGTCGGCATCGCGCAGGGTCACTTCCCCGCGCGATTCGATCCATCGCCAGGAGCCATCGGCCTGCCTTATGCGCATCTCGACACGGAATGGGTCGCCGTGTTCGAGGTGGCGCCTGAGCCGTTCCTGGACGCGAGGCTGGTCCAGTGGGTGCAGCAGATGCATGAAGCCGGCCACCGTGAACGAACCGAGTGCCTGGTCCGGCATGCCCAGCATCTGGTAGCAGCGGGCATCCCACAGCACCTGGTCGTGTTCGCGGTCCCACTGCCAAAGTCCGTCACGCACGGCACCGATGGTCAGCCGCAGCCGCTCCTCGCTTTCGTGAAGCGCCTTGCGCAGGCTTTCGTCCTGGGTGACATCGAGGATGTAGCCATGCCAGAGCACGGTTGCGTCTTCAGTGCGTTGCGGGCGTGCATGGCCCTGCAGCCAGCGCACGGAGCCATCGGCGGACTGCACGCGGTACTTGCAGGCCCAGTCCCCCTGGCTGCGCATCGCTTCGTCGATGGACCGCCTGAGCGCGGAGATATCTTCCGGATGAACCCGCTGTGCCAGGTCCTGCAAGGCAGTGTCTGACGTATCCGGATCGATGCAGTGCATGGCATAAAAGCCGGGGTTGGCAAACGACAGAGCGTAGTGGCCGGCAGGGTCCCAGCTGTACTGGAACAGGCCGCCCGGCACTTCCTGCGACAGGAGATGAAAGCGCTCTTCGGACTGGACCCGCTGGTCCTCCTCCCGCCAGCGCTGGAACGCCAGCCAGGCCGTCAGCATCCCGCCCAGAAAAATCAGCAGCGTGCCTATGCCGTTGCGCCACAGGCTCTGCCGTATGGTCTCGTTGAGCGGGCCGAACACGGCCTCGTGGTCCAGCCCCGTGCTCACCAGTATCGGAAAGCCGCTGACGCGGCTCCAGGCATACATGCGCTGTATTCCGTCGGTGCTCGCCAGCACCTCGTAGGTGCCATGCGTGACATCGGGGGCAAACAGCGCCACCCGCTTCGCGGGCAACTGGCGCCCGAGCACCCGGTCCTGGTTCTGCGAGCGCGCAAGATAGGTGCCGTCCTCGCGCAGCAGCAAGATCACGTCGCGCGGGCTGTCGAAGATGGCCTGCAATTGCCGTGACAGGTACTGCGGCGACAGCGACACCACCAGCACGCCCGCAAACGCGCCACGGTGGTGCAGGGCGCGGCTCAGCTGGATACCCCATTGCCCGGAAACCCGTCCCTGTACCGGACGGCCAATGAAGGTTCCCTGCGTCAGGCCCTTCAGATGCGCCTGGAAATGTTCGCGGTCGAAAATGGACACGCCCTGCGCAGGCGGCTCCGAGGCTGCCAGGCTCGAATACACCACCTGGCCCTTCGCATCGGCCACGGCCACCTGGACGATGGTGCCGGGCGGATAGGCCTCCTGGACGCTGGCGACGGCCCGCCCGAACGCCTCGGAGTCACCCGACTCGTAGTCCTGGGCCAGGTCCCGCAGGGAATAGTTCAGGCCCGACAGCATGGTCCCGGCCTGCGCGGAAACCGCCTGGGACATCTGCGAGACGCGCAGCCATGCCTGATCCTGTGTGTAGCGCTGCATGTACTGGTGGCTGGCCAGCAACGCGGCCCAGTACAGCCCCGCTGCGAGCGCCATCAAGCAGACGCCTGCAATGACGGCCAACGATGTTCTTGCGTGCGAGCGCGAGGAAAGGGCGGGACGATGGATAGCGGTGGAACGAGAAGACATGCAACGCAGCGAGACAAGAAAAAAGATCTGCAACGCCAGCTGTCAACCGCAATGGCCCACCGATACAGCGCCCCGCACGCCACAGCGTTCGAGACGCAGGTCCTGCCTGCCGGTGGGCCAGAGCAACCGATATGACTCTGTGAATACGTCGCTCTATAAGCATGCTAACTCAGATAGGGGCCTGCGCGATAGCCAGCAAGTCAGGGCAGCAGCCGGCGCGCAGCCTATCCGCGCGTCCCGGATGTCTGGGGTGTCTTGGGTGTCTTGGGCGCCCCGGTCCTGGCAGCGTCCTGGACCTGCCCGGGCTGCGCCTGTGGAAACACCCGCGCGCACAGGAAGTCCACCAGTGCCCGCAGCTTGGGCGAGGGGTGCCTGCTGGCGGGCCACAGCACGTGGAAGACATTGGTGTGCTCCATCCAGTCCGCCAGCACGGGCTGCAGCCGGCCGTCGGCCAGCGGCTCGCGGATGGAAAAATCCGGCAGGTAGGCGATGCCCAGGCCCTGCAGCGCAAAGCACAGCCGGGTTTCGATGTTGTTGCAGATCATGGAGGTGGGCAGCTGCAGCTCGGGCGCGCCCGCTGCGCGCCGCAGCACCCAGGGCTCCAGCTTGCCGCTGTGGGGGTAGCGGTAGTGCAGGCAGCTGTGCTGCAGCAGATCCTCGGGCACCCGGGGCGTGCCGCGCTGCGCCAGATAGCCGGGCGAGGCCACCAGCAGGTATCGGAAGTCGCCCAGCCGGCGCGCGGACAGGCGTGAGTCGGCGGGCGCGCCCGTGCGCACCACGGCGTCGAAGCCGTCCTCGATCACATCGACCAGCTGGTCGGTGAAGTCCAGGTCCAGCTCGATCTCGGGATAGGCGCGCATGAACTCTCCCAGCACCGGCAGCACCAGCGAACTGACCAGGGGCAGGCTGACCCGCAGCCGGCCGCGCGGCGCAGTGCTGGCCTGCGACAGCTCCAGCTGCGCGGCCTCGATCTCGGCCAGGATGCGGCGGCTGCGCTCCAGGAACAGCGTGCCCTCGGCCGTCAGCGTGATGCTGCGCGTGCTGCGGTGGAACAGGCGCACGCCCAGCCGGTCCTCCAGCCTTGCCACGCTCTTGCCGATGGCCGATGCCGAGACTCCCATCAGCCGGCCTGCCGCCACGAAGCTGCGGGTCTCGGCGACCTGCACGAACACCAGGAAACCGTTGAGGCTGTCCAAGGCCACTCCTTCATTGCGGACAGAAAGCTCCGCATAACGCGGAAATCTACCCCACTTTTTCTTTAATCGAGGGCTTTCTATCGTCAGGACCCTGTTCATTGATCCCGGGAATTCCCATGACGATTGCTCTTTCTGCGGCATCTGCTGCACCCGCTGCGCTGCCTGCAGCCCCGTTGAACTCGCCCCTGTCCGACCGCATCCAGGCCGTGGTCCGGCAGGCGCTTGAGGCGCAGCGCCTGGTCGGCGCCGTGGTGCTGGTGGCGCGTGGCGGCGCCCTGGTCCACCGCCAGGCGGCCGGCTGGGCTGACCGCGAGCGCGGCCTTCCCATGGCCGTGGACACGGTGTTCCGCCTGGCTTCGGCGAGCAAGCCCATTGTTTCGGCGGCGGCCCTGGTGCTGGTGGCGCAGGGCCGGCTCGGTCTGGATGAGGGCGTGGACCGCTGGCTGCCGCAGTTCCGGCCCCGGCTGGCCGATGGCCGGCCGGCGCGCATCACCGCGCGGCAGCTTCTCAGCCACACGGCGGGGCTGGGCTACCGCTTCTTCGAGGCCGACGCACAGGGCCCTTATGCGCTGGCCGGTGTATCGGACGGCATGGATGGCTCGGGCATCAGCCTGGCGGAGAACCTGCGCCGCATCGCCAGCGTGCCGCTGCGGTACGAGCCTGGCACGGCCTGGGGCTACTCGCTGGCCACCGATGTGCTGGGCGCCCTCATTGAACAGGTGCACGGCAGGCCGCTGGAGCAGGCCGTGCGCGACCTTGTGGCCGGGCCGCTGGGCATGGCCGATACCGGCTTTGCCGTGACCGATGCACTGGCCGCACGGCGCGTGGCCACGGCCTATGTCAGCGATGTGCCGCAGCCCCATCCGCTGGCCGAGGGCGAGACCGTGTCGCCCTTCGAGGGCGCCATCGGCATCCCGTTCAGCCCGGCCCGCATCTTCAATGCGCGGGCCTTTGCCTCGGGCGGCGCGGGCATGGCCGGCACGGCCGGCGACTTCCTGCGCCTGCTGGAGGCCCTGCGCCAGGGCGGCGGAACGCTCCTGCCCGACGCGCTGGTCGCCGAGATGGCGCGCGACCAGACGGGCGGGCTGGAGCTGCCCGATGCGCCCGGGTTCGGCTTCGGACTGGGCTTTTCCGTGCTGCGCGATCCGGCGCTGGCCGCGTCGCCCGAGTCGGCGGGCACCTGGCGCTGGGGCGGGGCCTATGGGCATTCCTGGTTCGTGGACCGGGCGCAGGAGCTCAGTGTCGTGGCCTTCACCAACACCTTGTACGAGGGCATGTCGGGGCGCTTCGTCAACGATTTGCGCGACGCGGTCTACGGGGTTTGTGAGGTCCACGGGGCTTCGGGAGAGCCGCAATGAACGGAACAAGCCAGGACCGCCTGCCCGTTGCCTCCCTGCTGGCGCTGGCCATGGCAGCCTTCATCACCATATTGACGGAGGCGCTGCCGGCGGGCCTGCTGCCGCAGATGGCCCAGGGCCTGGCCGTGACCGAGGCCTGGGTAGGCCAGACCGTCACCCTCTACGCCATAGGTTCCCTGGTGGCCGCCATACCGCTGACGGCCGCCACGCAGGGCATGCGCCGCCGCCCCCTGCTGCTGGCGGCGATCGCCGGCTTTGTCGTCGCCAACACGGTCACGGCCTTGTCCACGCACTTTGCGCTGACCCTGGTGGCGCGCTTTCTGGCGGGGGTCTCGGCCGGGCTGCTTTGGGCGCTGCTGGCCGGCTACGCGGCACGCATGGTGCCCGGCCATCTCAAGGGCCGCGCCATCGCCATTGCCATGGTGGGCACGCCGCTGGCGCTGTCGCTGGGCGTGCCGGCCGGCACCGTGCTGGGCCAGTGGGTGGGCTGGCGGCTGTGCTTCGGCCTCATGAGCGTGCTGGCGCTGGCGCTCATGGTCTGGGTGCGCGCCCGCCTGCCCGACTTCGCGGGGCAGGCGGCAGGCCGCCACCTGCCGCTGCGGCGCGTGTTCACCCTGGCGGGCGTGCGCCCCGTGCTGTTCGTGGTGCTGGCCTTCGTGCTGGCGCACAACATTCTCTACACCTACATCGCGCCCTTCCTGGCGGAGGCGGGCATGGCCGCGCGCACGGACCTGGTGCTGCTGGTGTTCGGCGCCACCTCCGTGCTGGGCATCTGGATCACCGGCGTGCTGATCGACCGCCACCTGCGTGCGCTCACGCTGGCCAGCATTGCGCTGTTTGCACTGTCCACGCTGATGCTGGGCATGGCCGCTGATGCGCCGGCCCTGGTGTATGCGGCGGTGGCCGTCTGGGGCCTGGCCTTTGGCGGCGCCGCCACGCTGCTGCAGACCGCCATTGCCCACACGGCGGGCGAGGCCGCCGACGTGGCGCAGTCCATGCTGGTCACGGCCTGGAACATGGCGATTGCCGGCGGCGGCATCGTGGGCGGCCTGCTGCTGGCGCGCATGGGCGTGGGCGCCTTCACGCCCGTGCTGCTGGCGCTGCTGGGCGCATCGCTGGCCGTGGTGTGGGCGGCCAGGCGGCATGGGTTTCCTGCGGTGTGCAGGTAGGTAGGGAGGGAGCAGGGCGCAGGGCGCGGCCTGCCCGCCTCAGGGGAACTCAGAGGTGCCAGGCTGTCGCTGAAGCGCTTCATTGCGCTGGCCCAGCCAGCCCAGCAACTGCGCCTTGTCCATGGGCCGGGCAACGTGATAGCCCTGTCCCTCCTGGCAGCCCATGGCGCGCAGGGCCTGCCAGGCGCTGGCGTCCTCTATGCCTTCGGCCAGGACCTGCAGGCCGAGCTTGCGGCCCAGCTGGGCGATCATTTCGGCGATGCGCGCTTCCTGTGATTCGCCAAGCTGGCGCACGAAGCTGCGGTCGATCTTGATGCGGTCCAGCGGCAGGCGCTCCAGGTAGCTCAGCGAGGAGTAGCCGGTGCCGAAGTCGTCGATGGCAATGGTCACGCCCAGCGTGCGCAGGGCGCTGAGCGTGGTTTGCAGCAGCTGGGTGGGCAGCACGGCCACCGACTCGGTGATCTCCAGCTCCAGCTGCGCGCCCTGCAGGCCGTGCTCGGCCAGGGCATGGCGCACCGTCTGCAGGAAGCCCGGGTCCTGCAGCTGCACGGTGGAGACGTTGACGGCCATGCGCCGGGGCGCGCGGCCGGCGTCCAGCAGTTCGCGCATGGTACGGCAGGCCGTGGCCAGCACCCATTGGCCCAGCGGCACGATGAGGCCCGAATGCTCGGCCACGGGAATAAAGCGGTCGGGCGGCACGAAGCTGCCGTCCTGCCGTGGCCAGCGCAGCAGGGCCTCCAGGCCGACCAGGGCATGGGTTTCCAGGTCCACCTGGGGCTGGTAGACCAGGAAGAGCTGGGCGCCGTCGATGGCCGCGCGCAGGTCGGACAGCAGCAGGGCGCGGTCGCGTGCCTCCATGCCCATGTGCTCGGAATACTCCAGCAGCTGGCCCCGGTGGTCGCGCTTGGCGCGCTTGAGGGCGATGGTGGCGTCCTTGACCAGGTCGGTGCCGGCCTGGCGTTCACGGGGCAGGTGCACGTAGCCGCAGGTCAGCGAGACCTTGTGCGGCACGCCGTCCACGGCCAGGGGCTGGCGCGCGCAGTCCAGCAACTGGCCCAGGGCCACTTCCCTTGTGGGGCCCAGGATGCCGAAGGTGTCCGAGCCCACGCGCGCCAGCAGCACGCCGGCGGGCAGGGCGCCGGCCAGGCGGCGGGCCATGGCTTCGAGCAGGCGGTCGCCGAAGCGGTGGCCCATCACGTCGTTGGTGGCGCTGAAGTCGTCGATGTCCACCAGGGCCAGCACATGGTCCTGCGTGCCGCGCCACACGCATTCGTCCACTTTTTCCACGAAGTGGGCGCGGTTGGGCAGGCAGACCAGGGGGTCGAAATAGGCGGACTGGTGCAGGCGCTCCAGCAGGCCGCGGTTGTGCAGCAGCGTGCGCAGGTTGGCGCAGAAGACTTCGAGCAGCTGGCGGTCCAGTGCGCTGTGCGAGGCCGGCGCGTCGATGAAGACGGCCATGTCCTGCTCGTCGCCCCGGCCTATGTACAGGGCCACGCCGCGCTGCACGCCATAGATGTTGCGGCGGGTCTGCAGCGCCTGGCGCAGCAGGCGCAGCCCGCGCGAGGCCAGCACGGTGGCGATGGGCTGGTCGATGAGCCGGGCGAACGGCCCCGTGGCCGCGAGCACGCGGTAGGGCTCGGCCGGGTGCGTGCCCTCCGAGCAGACCAGGCCTTCGCTGGCCACGCCCAGCAAGGTGGCCAGCTGGGTGATCACGCCGCGTGCGAAGGCGTGCAGGTTGGTTTCCTCCAGCAGCGAGGCGCTGGAGCGCACCATCAGCTCCAGGCTGCGGCGGTTGGCCTCGATGGCGCACAGCTGCTCGTAGGAGCGCACGGCGGTCACCACGATGGCCAGCAGCCGGTCGGGCGTGAGTTCGGTCTTGGTGCGGCAGTCGTTGATGTCGTAGCGCAGCAGGGTTTCCAGGTCGGGCGCCTGGCCCGGGCGGCCGGTGCGCAGCACGATGCGGCTGTTGCGCAGGCCGGCCGTGTAGCGGATGAAGTCCACCAGGTCCAGGCCGGCGCCCGTGCCGTCGGTCACGGCGTCGAGCACCACCACGGCCAGGTCCTGCTCGCTGCGCAGCAGGTTGCGTGCCTGCGTGCCGGAGCGGGCGTAGAGGAACACCAGCGGCCGGCCGAACAGGCTGTGGCCTTCCAGCGCCAGGCGGAAGGCGGCGTGTACGTCGGGGTCGCTGTCCACGATCAGCACCCGCCATTCAGGCCCGGGCACGGGCGATGGCGGGGGCGGCTGCAGAGCCGGCTGCAGGAGGGCGGAAGCAGGGGCGGGCGCCCTGGGCGCCCGTGCGCGCATCACGAAACTCATGCCTCAGCCCTGTCTGTGTCCGCGCCGCTCAGGCCGTGGCATGGTCTGCCGCGCGCACGACCTGGTTGCGACCGCTGCGCTTGGCGGCGTACAGGGCCTCGTCGGCCAGGCTGTAGGCCTCGTCGAAGCGGCCGCCGCTCGGGCGCCAGCTCACGCCGAAGCTGGCCGTGATGCAGCTGGCGTCGGGCAGGCCGAAGGGATGGGCCTCGATGGCGGCGCGCACCTGCTCGGCCACGCGCACGGCGCCGTCGCTGTCGTGCTGGGGCAGCAGCACGGTGAATTCCTCGCCGCCCACGCGGCCGATGTGGGCCGTGTCCGGCACGGCGGCCTTGAGGCAGCGCACCACGCCCAGGATCACGCTGTCGCCCACGGGGTGGCCGAAGCTGTCGTTCACGCGCTTGAAGTGGTCTATGTCCAGCACGATCAGGGCCAGGCCCTGCTGGGTGAAGTGGCGGTTCACGCGCTCGATGATGGCCGCGCGGTTGAGCACGCCGGTCAGCGGGTCGTGCGTGGCGCGGTACTCCAGCTCGCCGGCCAGCTCCTGCAGGCGCTGGTTGAGCTGGGTCATCTCCAGCTCGGCGCGGTCGCTGCGGCGCACCAGCCGGCGCGTTTCGCGCAGCAGGCGGTCATAGGCGGCCAGCAGCGCGCCCAGGGCCTGGTGGCAGGCCCGGGCGCCGGCCTCCTCGCCCAGCTCGTGGGCCGCGCGGGCCGCCAGCAGGGCCCGGTGCTCGGCATCGAAAAGATCTGCAGGAGCGGCGCAGGCGGCGGGTGCTGCCACGGTGTCCATCACGCGGCCTTCACGGGATGGCCGGTGAAGGCAATGGCGGCAAAGTCGTCGCGCAGTTCCTCGCCGAATTCGCAGATGGTGTCGTCTTCCTCGTCGTAGTACCAGTGCAGGGCCACGGTGCGGCCGGCCTCGGCGGCCTCGCTCAGCGCCTCGATGAGGTTGAACAGCATCTTGGTGCTGGAGCTGTTGAAGTAGGCCAGCGCGATGTGCACCTGGATCGGTGCCTGCTGCTGCGCGGGCTGCGCCAGGGCCAGGTAGTCCTGCAGGCGGGTGAGGATGCCGCCATAGAAGGCGGCGGCGTTCTCCGGATAGGACTCGCCACGCAGGTGCAGCGTGTGCGTGTCGAACCGGAAGTCCACTTCCGGGGAGCTGGGGGTCGGAGCGATGTAGAGGTTGTCCATGCGTGATCTCGGTGCGTTGTCCGTGCCTGCGCGCCCGGCCTGTCCAGGTCCGGTGCCGGAGCGTTCCTGGCTGGCCGGTGCGGCTCAGAGCGTGGCTTTCAGGTAGAAGACGGGACGACCGTCCACGGTCTGGGCGGGATCGAAGTCGAACTGCAGCGGCTCGCGCGCATCGCGGGCCAGGGTCAGGAAACCCATGCCCGCGCCCTTGCTGCCTTCGGGCGCGTCGTCGCGCAGCGACTGGCGGCAGGCCTTCTTGATCTCGTCCAGGGTCATGCTGCGCAGGGCGTCGAGCTTGGCGCGCAGCGCCTCGCCCATGCCGGGTTCGATGGGGTTGGCGCACAGCAGCACGAAGCTGCCGTCGTCCTCGCGGCGGATGCAGACCGCGCCGTGGCGCAGCTCGCCATCGTCCTGGTGGGGCGGGGTCAGGGCATCGGCCGAGTAATGGATGATGTTCTGCGCCATCTCCACGAAGGACGAGAACAGCTTGCGCCGCGTGGGGCCGGGCACGCCGGCCACTTCCAGCTGCAGCCGCACGGCCTCGGCCATGGCCGCGACGATGTTCTGCGAGAAGTAGCCCACGTAGTAGAAGATCACCTGGTGCTGGCGCGCCAGGTGGAAGAAGCTGCCGTACTTGTCGGCGATCTGTGCTTGGGGCATGGGAGGCATTCAGGTTCTGAAGCAGAAGAAGGTCAGGTCGTCACGGCGGTGGTGCTCGCCTTGCCAGGCCTGCAGGGCGTCCAGCAGGGCGCGGTTGATCTCGGCGGGCGTGCGGCCGGCCTGCTCCAGCAGCAGCTCGCGCAGGCGCTTCTTGCCGAAGGTGATGCCGCGCGGGCCGCCGACCTGGTCGATCAGGCCGTCGGTGGTGGTGAAGACCAGGGTGCCTGCGGGCAGCTCCAGGCCGATGTTGTTCCAGGCGAAGTCGAATTCGCTGTCCACATAGCCCACGCCCTTGCGCTGGCCGTCCACCACCTCCACCGCCTCGGCGCCGGGGCGCAGCAGGAACAGCGACAGGCGCGCGCCTGCAAAGCGCAGGCGCCGGTGCGCGGGCTCGAACCAGAAGCAGGCCGCGTCCAGCCCGTCGTCCGAGCCCGGCGTGCCGTCCTTGCCGTCGAGCTGGCCCAGCATCTGCTTGACGCTGCGGTTCACATGGCCCAGCAGCGCGGCCGGGTCGCGCGGGCCGTGTTCCTTGATGGCCTGGCCCAGGCTGCTGGTGGCGATCAGCGTCATGAAGGCGCCGGGCACGCCGTGGCCCGTGCAATCGGCCACGGTGGCAAACCAGCCGTCGCCGTCCTGGCTGAACTGGTAGAAGTCGCCGCCGACCACGTCGCGCGGCTCCCAGACCAGGTCGGCGCCGGGGCAGGCGCGAGCCAGGGCCTCGCGCGAGCTGCGCAGCAGCGACTGCTGGATCACGCTGGCATATTCGATGCTGTGCATGATCTGGCGGTTGCGCGCCACCTGCATGTCCGCCACCGCACGCATCAGCTGCAGGCCGTGGCCCACGCCCGCGAACAGGCCGCCGCGCGTGATGATGAAGCCGTCGGTCAGCGCCTTTTCACCGTACTCCACGGTCTTCACGGTCAGGGTGTCGATGTCGGTGGAGGCATCGACCACCAGCGGCTCCTTGTCCATGAAGGCGATGCAGCTCTTCTTGCCGTACAGCTCCATGCGAAACGGCTTGCTGAACTGCGACAGGAAGATGCTGCGGTTGATCAGGCCGATGGGGCGGTCGCCCTCCACCACGGGCAGGCTGGCCAGATCGCGGTGGCGCGTGAAGACCTCGAGCACCTTCTCGTTGGTCTCGTCGGCGGTCATGCAGGGGACGGGGGTGCACAGGTCCGCGGCGCTGGGTGGGCGGAAACGGGGCCGGGAATCGCTCAGGTAGGCGCGGGACTCATCCATGGAATGCACATCGCAAAATTGTTAGGGAATGTTACGATTTTCCTGTTTCAGTTTTGTGACGCGGATGGGCCTGAGGGGCAGGCACCTCTTTGGAGGACTGTGAGCCGACAGCCTTCGTCCTGGCGCGGCATGGCCGTTCGCGGCCTGGGGCTGCCGTCCATGCAGGCCATCGGGGTGGACAGGCAGCCTCGCTTCAGCTCAGGCCTTCGGCGCGCCGCCTGACGGCGTCCTCGTGCAGCGACTCGCTGAGCTGGTCGACCACGATGGACCACGACGCATCGGCCTTGAGCTGCTCGGCCAGGAACTGGCGCTGCGCATCGCTCCAGTAGGGCGCATCCACCACATCCACATCGGCGGCCAGCTGGTGGGCGCGGATGAAATCGGCAATGGCCTGGTCGCTGGCATCCAGGCCCAGTTGCAGGAAGAGATTGGACATGCGGACGACGGAGTTGTTCATGAAGGCGTGTGGATGTGTGTGGGATGAGAGGGCGCTATCTTCCCCGATTTGACCGGCCCTGCGGACCGGTTGCTGTCGTTCGTTGCGCGGGTAGGTGCAGGCTGACAGCCTGCCGCGCTCCGGGCCAGCGCGCGCCCATCGACTGCCCCACTAGCATGGGGACATGAGCACTGCTTTCCCCGATCCCGCATGCCCGCCGACCTGATCGTGGCCCGCCCCGAAGGCCTGTACTGCGCGGCCGGCGACTTCTACATCGACCCCTGGCGGCCCGTGGACCGGGCCGTGATCACGCATGGCCACTCCGACCATGCGCGCGCCGGCCACGCCCATTACCTGGCCCATGACGACAGCGCAGGCGTGCTGCGCGCACGGCTGGGCGCGGACATCACGCTGCAGACCCTGCCGTATGGCGAAGCCATCGATCACCACGGCGTGCGCATCTCCCTGCACCCGGCCGGCCATGTGCTGGGATCGGCCCAGGTGCGGCTGGAGCATGGCGGCCAGGTCTGGGTGGCCTCGGGCGACTACAAGACCGAGGCCGACGGCACCTGCACCCCCTTCGAGCCCGTGCGCTGCGACACCTTCATCACCGAATCCACCTTCGGCCTGCCCATCTACCGCTGGCCCCGCCAGCCTGAGTTGATGGCCGACATCAACGCCTGGTGGCAGGCCAACGCCGCCCAGGGCAGGCCCTCGGTGCTGCTGTGCTATGCCTTCGGCAAGGCCCAGCGCATCCTGCATGGGGTGGACAGCGGCATCGGCCCCATCGTCGTGCACGGCGCGGTGGAGCCGCTCAATGCCGTGTACCGCGCGGCGGGCGTGGACCTGCCGCCCACGCTGCGCGTGACCGACCCCGGCGTGGATGCACGACTACTCAAGACGGCCCTGGTGCTGGCGCCGCCCTCGGCGCAGGGCACGCCGTGGATGCGCCGCTTTCCCGGCCATGCCGATGCCTTTGCCAGCGGCTGGATGCAGCTGCGCGGCACGCGCCGCCGCCGTGGCGTGGACCGGGGCTTCGTCATGTCCGACCATGCCGACTGGCCCGGCTTGCAGTACGCCATTGGCGCCACGGGCGCCGAGCGGGTCTTCGTCACCCACGGCAGCGTGGCCGTGCTGGTGCGCTGGCTGCGCGAGCAGGGCCTGGATGCGCAAGCCTTCCAGACCGAATACGGCGATGAGGACGAGGCTGCCGCCGCCCAGACTGCACCGGATGAGGCTCCTGCCCCATGAAGGATTTCGCCGCCCTCTACCGCGCGCTGGACGCCAGCACCGCCAGCCGCGACAAGCAGGCCGCGCTGCAGGCCTATCTGCGCGCCGCCGCGCCTGCCGATGCGGCCTGGGCCGTCTATTTCCTGGCCGGCGGCAAGCCGCGTCAGCTGGTACCCACCAAGGTCTTGAAGGAGCTGGCGCGCGAGGCTGCCGGCCTGCCCGGATGGCTGTTCGACGAAAGCTACGAGGCCGTGGGCGACCTGGCCGAGACCATTGCGCTGCTGCTGCCGCCACCCGGTGACGCGCACGACCTGGGCCTGGCCGCCTGGGTCACGGACCACCTGCTGCCGCTGCGCGGCATGGCGCCCGAGGCGCTGGCGGACACGCTGCGCATGCAATGGGCGCGGCTGGCGGCCGATGAGCGACTGGTCTACTTCAAGCTGATCACCGGCGCCTTCCGGGTCGGCGTGTCGCGGCTGCAGGTCACGCAGGCGCTGGCGGCCGTCAGCGGGGTGGATGCCAAGCGCATCGCCCAGCGGCTCATGGGCTACACCCACATCGGCGCGCGGCCCGGGGCGGCCGACTACCTGCGGCTGGTGGCAGGCGAGGAAGAGGGCGATGACGCGCATTCGGGCGAAGCCCGTGGCCACCCCTATCCCTTCTTCCTGGCCCATCCGCTGCAGTTGCCGCTGGAGCAGTTCGACGCCGTGCTCGGCCCGCCGTCCCAATGGGTGGTGGAGTGGAAATGGGACGGCATACGCGCCCAGATCGTGCGGCGCGGCAGCGGTGACGCGCTGGGCACCTGGATCTGGTCGCGCGGCGAGGAACTGGTGAGCGAGCGCTTCCCCGAGCTGCAGGCCATGGGCGATGCCTTGCCTGCGGGCACCGTGATCGACGGCGAGATCGTCGTCTGGGCTGCGCAGCAGGGCGAGGCGCCCGCCCATGTGCGCCCCTTTGCCGACCTGCAAAAGCGCATAGGCCGCAAGACCCTGGGCCCCAAGCTGCTGCGCGAGCTGCCCGTGGTGCTGCTGGCCTATGACCTGCTGGAGGAGGGCGGCCAGGACCTGCGCGCCTTGCCCCAGCATGAACGGCGCGCGCGGTTGGAGCAGCTGGTGGCCCTGGTGGCGCACCCGGCGCTGCTGCCCAGCCCCGTGCTGGCAGGCGACAGCTGGCAGGCCCTGGCCGAACTTCGCGAGCAGGCCCGCTCCCTGGGTGTGGAGGGCATGATGCTCAAGGCCCGCGACGCCGCCTACGGCGTGGGCCGCACCAAGGACAGCGGCGTGTGGTGGAAGTGGAAGATCGATCCGCTGAGCGTGGACGCCGTGCTCATCTACGCACAGCGCGGCCACGGCCGTCGCGCCAGCCTCTACAGCGATTACACCTTTGCCGTCTGGAACGCGCCGCCCGGCACCGAGGGCCGCGCCCTCGTGCCCTTCGCCAAGGCCTACTCGGGCCTGACCGATGCCGAAATGGCGCGCGTGGACGCCGTCATCCGCAAGACCACGGTGGAGAGCTTCGGCCCCGTGCGCAGCGTGCGGCCCACCCTTGTGTTCGAGCTGGGCTTCGAGGGCATTGCGCGCAGCGCACGCCACAAGAGCGGCATTGCCGTGCGCTTTCCGCGCATGCTGCGCTGGCGCGAGGACAAGCCTGTGCAGGAGGCCGACTCCATCGATACGCTGGCGGCCCTGCTGCCGCACTCCGACCCGTGACCCACCCTTGACGCACCGCGCCATGGCCACCCGTTCCCCCCATCCCCTCGCCACCGCCTGGCTTGCCGCACGGGGCTGGAAGCCCTTTGCCTTCCAGCGCGCCGTGTGGAAGGCGCTGGCCCAGGGCCACAGCGGCCTGCTGCATGCCACCACGGGCGCGGGCAAGACCTATGCGGTCTGGCTGGGCGCGCTGCAGGCCCTTGCGGGCCCGCCGCAAACCCCGATGCCGGCGCACACCGGAAAACGAAAACCGGCCTCCGCACCGCTCACCGTGCTGTGGATCACGCCCATGCGCGCCCTGGCGGCCGACACGCTCAAGGCCCTGCAGACGCCCTTGCAGGCGCTGGCCCAGGGCCATCCCGCGCTGGCGCGCTGGACCGTGGGCGCACGCACGGGCGATACGGGAAGCGCCGAGCGCAGCGCGCAGTCGCGCCAGCTGCCCACCGTGCTGGTCACCACGCCCGAGAGCCTGTCCCTGCTGCTGGCTCGGGCCGATGCGCGCGACCTGCTGGGCTCCGTGCGCCTGGTGGTGGCCGATGAATGGCACGAGCTGCTGGGCAACAAGCGCGGCGTGCAACTGCAGCTGGCCCTGGCGCGGCTGCGCGGCTGGAGCCCGCAGCTGTGCGTTTGGGGCATGTCGGCCACGCTGGGCAATCTGGACGAGGCCATGCAGACCCTGCTGGGCCTGGACGACCATGGCCAGCCGCGGCCCGGCGTATTGGTCCAGGGCCAGGTGGACAAGCGCCTGGTGGTGGACACCCTGCTGCCCGACCGGCCCGAGCGCTTTTCCTGGGCCGGCCACCTGGGCCTGGCCATGCTGCCGGCGGTGGTGCGCGAGCTGGAGGCGACGGCCGGCTCCACCCTGGTCTTTGTGAATGTGCGCTCGCAGGCCGAGCTTTGGTACAAGGCGCTGCTGGAGGCCCGGCCCGACTGGGCCGGCCTGCTGGCCATCCACCATGGCTCTCTGGACCGGGGTGTGCGCGAATGGGTGGAGGCCGGGCTCAAGGCCGGCACGCTCAAGGCCGTGGTCTGCACCAGCAGCCTGGACCTGGGCGTGGACTTCCTGCCCGTGGAGCGCGTGCTGCAGATCGGCTCGGCCAAGGGCATCGCGCGCCTGCTGCAGCGCGCGGGCCGCTCGGGCCATGCGCCGGGCCGGCCCTCGCGCATCACCCTGGTGCCCACGCACAGCCTGGAGCTGGTGGAGGCCGCCGCCGCCCGCGCCGCCGTGCGCGCGCAGCAGGTGGAAATGCGCGCCAGCCCCCGCCAGCCCGCCGACGTGCTGGTGCAGCACCTGGCCACCGTGGCCCTGGGCGGCGGCTACGTGCCCGATGAGCTGTATGCCGAAGTGCGCCGCACCGTCGCCTATGCCGGGCTGGCGCCTGCGGTCTGGCAGTGGTGCCTGGACTTCGTGCACCGCGGCGGCCCCTCGCTGGCCGCCTATCCCGACTACCAGCGCGTGCGGCCCGACGCGGAGGGCATCTGGCGCATGCCCGACGCGCGGCTGGCGCGCAGGCACCGCGCCAACATCGGCACCATCGTCAGCGATGCCAGCATGAGCGTGCAGATCCTGCACGGCGCGCGGCTGGGCAGCATGGAAGAGAGCTTTCTGTCGCGCCTGTCGCCCGGCGATGCCTTTGTCTTCGCGGGCCAGGTGCTGGAGCTGGTGCGCATCGAGGACATGACCGCCTACGTGCGCCGCGCCGCCAGAACGCGGCCCACCGTGCCGCGCTGGGCCGGCGCGCGCATGCCGCTGTCCACCGTGCTGGCCGACTTCGTGGTGCAGCAATTGGCGCTGGCGGCGGCGGGCGACTACCACTCGCCCGAGCTGCGCTGCGTGCGCCCCCTGCTGGAAGTGCAGCAGCGCTGGTCGGCCCTGCCCACGCCCGCTACGCTGCTGGCCGAAACCCTGCGCACACGCGAGGGCTGGCACCTGTTTCTCTATCCGTTTGCAGGCCGCCATGCCCATATGGGCCTGGCCAGCCTGCTGGCCTGGCGCGCCGCCCAGGGCGAGACGGGCACCTTCTCCATCGCCGTCAACGACTACGGGCTGGAGCTGCTGAGCGCCACCGAGCGTGACTGGGCCGCCATGCTGCCCGAACTGCTGCGCGCCGAGCCGGCCCAGGCCGTGGCAGTGCCCGGGCGCGTGTCCGCCAGCCAGGCGGTCGCCACGCGCAACACCGCCAATGCGGACCGCCACTGGGACCAGGCTGCCGACGATGCCCACCTGGCGGGCGAGGACGCCCATCACGCCCGCCATGCCCTGCTGCACGAAGTGCTGGCCAGTCTCAACGCCACCGAGATGGCGCGGCGGCGCTTCCGCGAGATAGCGCGGGTGTCCGGCCTGATCTTCCAGAGCCACCCGGGCGAGCGCCGCAGTGCGCGCCAGCTGCAGGCCTCGGCCCAGCTGTTCTTCGAGGTGTTTCGCAAGTACGACGACAGCAACCTGCTGCTGCGCCAGGCCGACGAGGAAGTGCTGAGCCAGGAACTCGATGTCGCCCAACTGCTGGCCGCGCTGCGCCGCATGCAGGCGCAGACGCTGGTGGTGAGCGCGCTGCGCCGTCCCAGCCCGTTTGCCTTCCCGCTCATGGTGGAGCGCTTTCGCGAAAAGCTCACCAACGAGCACCTGGCCGACCGCATCGCGCGCATGCTGGCCCAGCTGCACGAGGCGGCAGACGCCGGCGGTGCAGCCAGCGAGCCGCGCACGCAGGACCTGGTCCCGCCCGATCCGCCGCTGCGTCCACGGAAAAAACCCAAGGCAGACCAGCCCCCCGCCGTGGACGAGGACACGGCCGCCGTGCGCCGCACGCTGGATTTTTCGCTGCAGGCCACCGACGGCCCCGAGGCCGATGCCGCCAGCCGCCGCCCGCGCCGCGTACGCAAGCCCTCGCGGCCCTTGCCGCTGCTGTAGAACCATTGCACCGCTGATGAAAGGCCACGCACCGTTGCCAAGTCCTGTTTCCCCCGACGCCCTGGCCGGCAGCCTGGGCATGTTCCTGGCCGGCGAGCCCGTACACCTGCTGGCCCAGCATGCGCTGTGGTGGCCCGCCCAGGGCACGCTGTTCATCGCCGACCTGCACCTGGGCAAGGCCGCCACCTTCCGCGCGCGCGGCATTCCCGTGCCGGCGGGCACCACGCAGGGCAACCTGGAGCGGCTATCGGCCCTTCTTCTGGGCCTGCCCGTGCGGCGGCTCGTGGTGCTGGGCGACTTCCTGCACGCGGCCGAGGCACGCAATCCTGCCGTACTGGCTGCACTGGCCCGCTGGCGCAGCCGCCATGCGGCCGTGGAACTGGTGCTGGTGCGCGGCAACCATGACAGCCACGCAGGCGATCCGCCGCCCGCGCTGGGCTTTGCCATCGTGGACGAGCCCTGGCACCTGGGGCCGTTCGCCGCCTGCCATCACCCCCCGCCGCCAACGCAGGACCTGCAGGCGCAGCAGGCCCGGCCCTGGCATGTGCTGGCCGGCCATGTCCATCCCGCGATCGTGCTGCGCGGCACCGGCCGCGACGCCCTGCGCCTGCCGTGCTTTGCCGTGCACGCGGGCTTTACCCTGTTGCCCGCCTTCGGCCTGTTCACCGGCATGGCCAGCCTGCCGCCCGAGCCAGGCCGCCAGCTCTTTGCCGTGGGCGCGGACCGGGTCTGGGCAGTGCCTGGGTGAGCCCAGGGATGTAATCGGGCGTAATTCTCCGCAAGGCCGTTGTTCCCTACAGTGACTCCCGCAGCAAGCGTGGCGGGACAGCAGGCAGTGCCCGGGGATGCCGCAGCGCTTTTCGTTCCACCAGGAGGAATGCATGGGCGTTCAACTCAATTTCTTCAACCAATCGAACGACGCGAACCACCCGCAGATCGTCATCTTCCAGAAGAACGTCGCCAGCGACCTCGATGCGCCTGCCGTGGCCTGGCGCGTCATCAAGTACTGCGGACAGGGCGACAACCATCCGTTCACCTTTCCGCTGGGCCTGCAGGTCGGCGCCAGCGACAGCCATGGCAACTGCACGCCGCAGCTGGAGGCGCAGTACGGCCAGCAGTTCCAGATGGCGCCGTCCACCGCCGGCGATCGCCTGGCGCCCGCAGGCTACGGCGCCAGCTCCAAGGAAGTGCAGGTGCTCAACGCGCTGCCCCAAGGCGCCATCAACGCCAGCTGCTACAAGGACGGCAGGCTGCTGGCCGTCAAGACCGCGATTGCCCCCCGGCAAAAGGCCGTCTTCGAATTCAAGCCCAGCATCTGGATCGGCGTGGCCTCGCACATCCAGCAGGGCCAGATCATGAACTCGGCCATCGTCTCCCAGATGAACACCGAAATCTCCCTGCTGGGCATCTCCCGTGCCGACATCGTGATGCGCGGCGGCGGCTCGGGGGCGAATTCCCGCCCCTTCTCGTTCTCGCTGGAGAACGTCGTGATGTGCTGATGCAGGGTCGCGGCAAGGGGAGGGGGCGGAGAAGGGGTGGTGAGGGGGCGGAAGGGGGCGGAAGGGGGCGGAAGGGGGCGGAAGGGGACGGAAGGGGACGGAAGGGGACGCAAGGGCCTGTGCATGACACCCTGATGACGGCTGTCACATCCCTGTCATGGACGCAGCCAAGAATCCCGCACTTGCCCGGCCCGCGCAGGCCACTTCCGCAGGTGCTTCCTCCTCCCCATGACCGATGCAGCCTCCCCCTGGCACAGGCCCACGAAGACGCAGGCCTGATCTGCGGCTGGCGCTTCTTCAGTGACACACGGCAGTGCGTGCAGGCCGTGACGGCGCCATCCGCCGCGCAGTGGCTGGCCGATGCCGCAGCCCGGTCCGATGCGGGCCGGCGCGATTTCCTGTGGCTGCACTTCAACCTGACCCACACCCAGTCCCTGCGCTGGCTGCAGCGCCATGCGGGCCTGCCCGACGTGTTCTATGCCGCCCTGCGCGAGGGCCTGACCTCCACGCGCATCGAGCGCGCCGACGACAGCCTGGTCGCCGTGCTCAACGATGTGAACTTCGAGTTCAACTTCGATTCGGCCGACATCGCCACGCTGTGGATCTGCCTGGACGAGCGCCTGGTCATCACCGCGCGCACCCAGCCGCTGCGCTCTGTCGATGCCCTGCGCGACGCCGTGCGCCGCGGCGACAGCCCCGCCAGCACGGCCGAGCTGCTGGAGCACCTGATGCGCACCCAGGCCGATGTGCTGGTCAAGGTGGTGCGCGAGACCACGGCGCGCGTGGACGATATCGAGGACGCCATCCTGGCCCAGCGCTACCACCATCCGCGCGCCCACCTGGGCCGGCTGCGCCGCCTGCTGGTGCGCCTTCAGCGCCTGCTGGCGCCCGAGCCCGCCGCGCTGTTCCGCCTGCTGCAGCAGCCCCCCGGCTGGATGGGCGAGGAAGACCGGCGCGGCCTGGCCGCAGCGAGCGAGGAGTTCTCGCTCATGCTGCGCGACATGCAGACCCTGCAGGACCGCATCAAGCTGCTGCAGGAAGAGGTGGCCGCCGCCGTGAACGAGGACAACAGCAACAGCCTCTTCGTGCTGACCGTGGTCACCGTGCTGGCCCTGCCCATCAACATCCTGGCCGGCCTGTTCGGCATGAACGTGGGCGGCATACCGCTGGCCGAGCACGAGCACGGCTTCTGGATCGTGGTGTCCATCGTCGTCGCCTTCACCGTCATCGCCGCCTGGCTGGCGTTTCGCAAGAAGCGGTACAGGGATTAGGGCTCAGGCCGCCACAGCCCTTGCCCTCGCCCCGAACGCCATCGCCCGCAACTTGCCCAGCAGCGGCCACACCAGCATCAGCAGGGCCAGCGTGGTGATGGTGCCCGACAGGCCGTTGTGCCAGAAGATGCCCAGCTCGCCCTGGCTGGAGAGCATGCTCTGGCGGAAGGCGTCTTCCATGCGGTCGCCCAGCACGATGGCCAGCACCATGGGCGCCAGTGGATAGTCGAGCTTCTTGAACACGTAGCCGACCACGCCGAAGACCAGCATGAGCCAGATGTCCGTGGCATTGCCGTGCACGGTGAAGGCGCCGATGGCGCAGACCATGAGGATCATGGGCGCGACGATGGAAAACGGCACGCGCAGGATGGCGGCGAACAGCGGCACGGTGGCCATGACGATGACCAGGCCGGCGATGTTGCCCAGGTACATGCTGGCGATCAGGCCCCAGACGAAGTCCTTTTGCTCTGTGAACAGCAGCGGGCCGGGCTGCAGCCCCCAGATCATCAGCCCGCCCAGCAGCACGGCCGCCGTGGCCGAGCCCGGAATGCCCAGGGCCAGCATGGGCAGCAGGGCCGAGGTGCCGGCCGCGTGGGCGGCGGTCTCGGGGGCGAGCACGCCTTCGGGGTTGCCCTTGCCGAAGCTGTCGGGGTCGCGCGAGAACTTCTTGGCCAGCCCGTAGCCCATGAAGCTGGCCGCCACGGCGCCGCCGGGCGTCACGCCCATCCAGCAGCCCACCAGGGCCGAGCGCAGCATGGTCAGCCAGTAGCGCGGCAGCCGGGCCCAGGTCCTGAACACCACCTTGAGGTCGATGGAGGCCTTCTTGCCCTTGAAGGCCAGGCCTTCCTCGATGGTCATCAGGATCTCGCTGATGCCGAACAGGCCGATCACCACCACCAGGAAATCAAAGCCGCGCAGCAGCTCGGTGGAGCCGAAGGTCATGCGCAGGTCGCCCGAGATGGTGTCCATGCCCACGGCTGCCAGCAGCAGGCCCACGGCCATGGCGGCCACGATCTTGGCCTTGGGCTCCTTGCCCATGCCGATGAAGGAGCAGAACGTCAGGAAGAAGACCGCAAAGAACTCCGGCGGCCCGAACTGCAGCGCGAACGAGGCCACGACCGGCGCCAGGAAGGTGATCAGCATCACGCCCGAGATGGCGCCGATGAACGAGCCCGTGAAGGCCGTGGTCAGCGCGGCCCCCGCGTGCCCCTGCTGGGCCATGGGGTAGCCGTCGAAGGTGGTGGCCACCGACCAGGCCTCGCCCGGGATGTTGAACAGCACCGAGGTGATGGCGCCGCCGAACAGCGCCCCCCAGTAGATGCACGACAGCAGGATGATGGCCGAGGTGGGCGACATGCCGAAGGTCAGCGGCAGCAGGATGGCCACGCCGTTGGGGCCGCCCAGGCCCGGCAGCACGCCGACCACGATGCCCAGCAGGATGCCCGTGAGCATCAGCCCCGTGTTCTGCCAGGTGGTGACGGCCGCGAAGCCGTGCGCAAGGTATTGGAGTTCGTCCATGGTGTTGCTCCGTGGCGGCGACAGGGGTCAATAGCCGAGCCAGGCTTCAAGCGGACCCTTGGGCAGGGGCACCTTGAACTGGATCTCGAAGACGTAGAACAGCAGCACGCTGGTGAAGCCCGACAGCGCCACGGCCTTCCACCAGGGATAACGGCCCGCAAACACCATGAAGCCCGTGATGAACAGCACCGAGGCCGCGTAGATGCCCAGCGGCGCGATCACGGCGATGTAGGCCGTCAGCGGCAGCAGCACCTGCGCCACGCGCCTGAGCTGCAGCCAGCTGGCGAATTGCTCCTGGCTGCGGCTGCGCAGCGCCTGCACGAAGACGGCGATGGCGCAGATGCCCAGCACGGCGCCCACGCGCAGCGGGAAGTAGCCGGCCTGCGGGCCGGTGTCGCCCCAGCCCGCGCCAATGCGCTGGTTGTCCCAGACCACGAGCACGGCCAGCGCCAGCAGCACGGCGGCCACTCCGTACTCCACATGGCGGCGGGACAGGCCGGGGGCCTGGGCTTCGGTGGCGGGGATGGATTCGGTGGCCGCGCTGGAGGGCTGGGCCGGGGCTGCTGCTGCTGCTGCTGCTGAATTGGAGGAGGGCGGGGCAAGGTGGATGGCGGTGTCCATGGCGCGGCTCCTCACTTGGCGGCGGCGGCCACGCTGGCCGACAGGAAGCCGGCCTTCTTCATGATGTCGAGGTGGCGCGTCTCGTCCTTGGCCAGGAAGTCCACGAAGGCCTGCCCCGTCATGTACTCGGGCTTGAGCGCGTTTTTCTCCAGGTACTCCTTCCACTCGGGCGTGGCCACCACCTTGTGCATCACGCCCGCATAGAACTGCGCCTGCTCGGGCGTGGTGCCGGGCGGCAGGAAGAAGCCGCGCAGCATGGTGTATTGCACATCCAGGCCCTGCTCCCTGCAGGTGGGGATGTCCGACAGCGCCTGGCTGCCCGTGACCTTGGCCGTGTACTCGATGCGCTGCGTGTCGAACACGCACAGCGCCCGCACCTGGCCCGCGCGCCACTGCGCCATGGACTCGCTGGGGTTGTTGACGTTGGAGTCGATGTGCTTGCCCACCAGCTGGGTGCTGGCCTCGCCGCCGCCCTTGTAGGGGATGTAGGTGAACTTCACGCCGGCGGCCTGTTCCATGTTGGCGGTGATGATCTGGTCCTCGCGCTTGGAACTGGTGCCGCCCATCTTGAACTTGCCGCCGGCCTGCCGCGCGGCGGCCAGGTAGTCGGCGGGCGTCTGGTAGCCGGTCTCGGCATTGACCCAGAGCACGAACTGGTCCTGGGCAATCATGGCCACGGGATTCAGGTCGCGCCACTGGAAGGGCAGGGCCGTGGCCATGGGCAGGGTGAAGATGGCCGTGGAGGCCACCAGCAGCTTGTGCGGGTCGCGCGCCGAGGCCTTGACATCCAGAATGCCCTCGGCGCCGGAGGCACCGGCCTTGTTGAGGATGACCACGGGCTGCTCGATCAGCTTGTGCTTGGTGACGATGGCCTGGATCACGCGCGCCATCTGGTCCGAGGCGCCACCGGCCGAGAACGGCACGACGAGTTCGACGGACTTGGCGGGCTTCCATTGCGCCCAGGCGGCAGGGGCTGAGAGGGCGGTGACGGCGGTGGCGGCGAGGGTGGCGACGGCAGTTGCCGCCAGGCGGTTGCGGGGCGATGTCATGTCTCTTGTCTCCTGTTATTTCCTGGTATTGGTGCAATCCACGATCAAGGGGGCGAGCCATGTGCTCCGGCTCTGCCAAGGGTTTCCGGCGCGCGGCCGATGGGTTCAGGCGGCCTTGCGCAGCGCCCCGGCTGCGGCGTGGGCCGCGAAGTAATCCATGGACGCCTGCACGCCGCTGCCGGCCAGCCGGATGCCGGACAGCTTCAGCCCCATCTCCACGCCCGCCACCATGGCCAGCAGCGTCAGGTCGTTGCTGTCGCCCAGGTGGCCCATGCGGAACATGCGGCCCTTGAGCTTGCCCAGGCCCGCGCCCAGCGACAGGTCGAAGCGCGTGTGGATCAGGCGGCGCAGGGCATCGGCATCCACGCCTTCGGGCGTGATCACGCCGGTGAGCACGGGCGAGTAGACCTGCGGATCGGCGCACTGGATGGGCAGGCCCCAGGCCTGCACGGCGGCACGCACGCCGGCCGCCCAGCGCTGGTGGCGCGCAAACACCGTATCCAGCCCTTCGGCCAGCAGCATGTCCAGCGATTCGGACAGGGCGTAAAGCAGGTTGGTGTTGGGCGTGTAGGGCCAGTAGCCGGTCTGGTTCATCTCCACGATCTCGTCCCAGGCCCAGAACGACTTGGGCAGCTTCGCGCTTTTGGCGGCCTCCAGCGCGCGTGGCGACAGCGCGTTGAAGCTGATGCCGGGCGGCAGCATCAGGCCCTTTTGCGAGCCGCTGATGGTCACATCCACGCCCCATTCGTCATGGCGGTAGTCGGCGCTGGCCAGGCCCGAGATGGTGTCCACCAGCAGCAGGGCCGGGTGGCCCGCCGCGTCGATGGCCCGGCGCACGGCGGCGATGTCCGAGGTCACGCCCGTGGAGGTCTCGTTGTGCACCACGCACACGGCGCGGATCCGGCGCTCCGTGTCCTTGCGCAGCCGCGCCTCGATCAGCCCGGCCTGCACGCCATGGCGCCAGCCCGGCGCCTGGGGCAGGTGCTCATCGGAGCCGCCATAGGACAGGAACTCGGTGGACAGGCCCAGGCGCGTGGCCATCTTCTGCCACAGCGAGGCGAAGTGGCCGGTCTCGAACATCAGCACATGGTCGCCAGGGCTGAGCGTGTTGATCAGGGCCGCCTCCCAGGCGCCCGTGCCGGAGGCCGGATAGATCACCACCGGATGCCGGGTCTTGAAGACCTGCTGGATGCCGGCCAGCACCTTCAGGCCGAGCTGGCCGAACTCCGGCCCCCGGTGGTCGATGGTGGGCAGGCTCATGGCCCGCAGGATGCGGTCGGGAACCGGGCTGGGGCCGGGGATCTGGAGGAAGTGGCGGCCCGTGGGATGGCTGTCGAGCGTGAGCATGGTGCGTCCTTTTCAAGGAAATGCCAGGTCGGTCTGCGGGGGAGGGTGTTTGCGAATTTTTGCATTCAAAATTCATAAATGCCTTGGTGATAACCATGAATGCCTTGAGAAATGCTTGCGTAAAAATGAATGCAAAATTCATTCGACCAGGAGAATCCATGGCGGAGATCATCGAGATTTCGCGGCTTGCCCTGCATGACCAGGTGGCGGCGCGGCTGCGCACCTGGCTGGTGGAGGGGCGCATACCGCCCGGCGCCAAGCTCAACGAGCGCGCGCTGTGCGAGCAGTTGCGCGTCTCGCGCACGCCGCTGCGCGAGGCCATCAAGCTGCTGGCCTCCGAAGGGCTGGTGGACCTGGTGCCCAACCGCGGCGCCGTGGCCGTGCGCCTGGGCGAGGCCGATGTGCTGCAGACCTTCGAGGTGCTGGCGGGGCTGGAGGGCATGTCGGGCGAGCTGGCCGCGCAGCGCATCAGCGAGCAGCAACTGGCCGAGGTGCGGGCCCTGCACTTCGAGATGCTGGCCAGCCATGCGCGGCAGGACCTGTCCGGCTACTACCGGCTCAATGCGCTGATCCACTCGGCCATCAACCGCGCCGCCGCCAACCCCGTGCTGGCCGAGACCTATGGCCGCATCAACGCCCGCGTGCAGTCGCTGCGCTTTCGCACCAACCAGGACGCGGCCAAGTGGAAGCGCGCCGTCCAGGAGCACGAACGCATGCTGGAGGCGCTGCAGGCGCGCGACGCCGCCGCGCTGCGCCAGGTGCTGGTGGCCCACCTGGAGCACAAGCGCGACACCGTCATCGCCCTGCTCAAGGCAGGCCAGATCTACCCACGAACCATGAACGAATGAGAGCCGCCATGCTGATGGAATCCACGCACCGCCTTGCCGCTTCCGCCGACGACACCGTGCCCGCCCCCGGCACCGTGCTGCCGCCCGACGATGTCAGCCAGATGCTGGCGCGCCGCCTGCGCTCGGACACGCGCGGCCAGGTCCTGTTCGACGCCGCCTCGCGCGGGCGCTATGCCACCGATGCCTCCATCTACCAGATCATGCCGGTGGGCGTCTTCGTGCCCACCTGCGAGCAGGACATCGCCACGGCCCTGCAGATCGCCCGCGAGCTGAAGGTGCCCGTGCTGCCGCGCGGCGGCGGCACCAGCCAGTGCGGGCAGACCACGGGCGCGGCCCTGGTGATCGACAACAGCAAGCATTTGCGCAACATCCTCTCGGTGGACCCCGATGCAGGCACGGCCGAGGTCGAGCCCGGCCTGGTGCTGGACCACCTCAACGCCCGGCTCAAGAAGCTCGGCCTGTGGTATCCGGTGGACGTATCGACCAGCGCCCAGGCCACGCTGGGCGGCATGGCGGGCAACAACTCCTGCGGCTCGCGCTCCATTGCCTACGGCAACATGGTCCACAACGTGCGCGGCGCCCGCGCCTGGATGGCCGATGGCGAGCTGCTGGACTTCGGCCCCGTCGCCCAGGCCACGGGCCGCGCGGCGCGCATTGCGCAATTCGTGCACGGGCTGGCGCAACAGCACCGCGAGGACATCCACGCCCACTGGCCCAAGGTCATGCGCCGCGTGGCGGGCTACAACCTCGACATCTTCGACAACCAGAGCGAGCGGCCCTACACGGCCGACGGCAGCGTCAACCTGGCCCATCTGCTGATAGGCGCCGAGGGCACGCTGGCCTACACGCGCTCGCTCACCCTGCAGCTCAGCGCGCTGCCGCGCGCCAAGGTGCTGGGCGTGGTCAACTTCCCCACCTTCCACGCGGCCATGGACTCGGCCCAGCACATCGTGAAGCTGGGCCCCACAGCCGTGGAACTGGTGGACCGCACCATGATCGAGCTGGGCCTGGCCAACCCGGCCTTCAAGCCCACCATAGAGACCGCGCTCATCGGCCGGCCCGCCGCCATCTTGCTGGTGGAATTCGCCGGCGACGACCGCGCCGCGCTGCTGGCGCGGCTGCGCCAGCTGGTGGAACTCATGGGCGAGCTGGGCCTGCCCGGCAGCGTGTTGGAAATGCCCGAGGAAGCGGCCCAGAAAAACCTCTGGGAAGTGCGCAAGGCGGGGCTGAACATCATGATGAGCCTCAAGGGCGACGGCAAGCCCGTGAGCTTTATCGAGGACTGCGCCGTGCCGCTGCAGCACCTGGCCGAGTACACCGACGCGCTCACCGAAGTGTTCGCGCGCCATGGCAGCCGGGGCACCTGGTACGCCCATGCCTCCGTGGGCACGCTGCATGTGCGGCCCATCCTGGACATGCGCACCGACGGCGCGGCGCGCATGCGCGCCATTGCAGAGGAAGCGGCCGAACTGGTGCGCAAATACAAGGGCGCCTTCAGCGGCGAGCACGGCGACGGGCTGTGCCGCGGCGAGTGGATTGCCTGGCAGTTCGGGCCCGCCATCACCGAGGCCCTGCGCGCCATCAAGCAGGAGTTCGATCCCCAGGGCCTGTTCAACCCCGGCAAGATCATCGATACGCCCAGGATGGACGATGGCCGGCTGTTCCGCTTCGCGCCCGCCGATACGCCCCGGCCCTACCGGCGCATTCCCATCACGCCCGTGCTCGACTGGTCCGCCTGGAACGTGCAGGCCGACCCGGTCACCGAAGTCACCACGGCGCCCGGCACGGGCGGCGACGTCACGGGCGGCTTTGCCAAGGCCGTGGAGATGTGCAACAACAACGGCCACTGCCGCAAGTTCGACGCCGGCACCATGTGCCCCAGCTACCGCGTCACGCGCGACGAACAGCACCTGACGCGGGGCCGCGCCAACACCCTGCGCCTGGCCATCTCGGGCCAGCTGGGGCCGGACGCCTTCACCAGCGAGGCCATGCACGACACCATGGACCTGTGCGTGGGCTGCAAGGGCTGCAGGCGCGACTGCCCCACGGGCGTGGACATGGCCCGCATGAAGGTGGAATTCCTGGCCCACTACAAGGCCCGCCATGGCCACACGCTCAAGGACCGGCTGGTTGCCCATCTGCCGCGCTACGCGGCCACGGCCAGCCGCATGCCCTGGCTGCTGAACCTGCGCAACCGCCTGCCCGTGCTGCGCCAACTGGGCGAAAAGCTGCTGGGCCTGTCCGCCCGGCGCTCGCTGCCGGCCTGGCGCAGCGACACCTTCTGGCGCGCGCCCGAAGCACATACCTTTCTTGACCGCGACCAGGCCCTGGCCCGCGCGGCGGCCGGCGAGCGCGTGGCCGTGCTCTTCGTGGACACCTTCAACGGCACCTTCGAGAGCGAAAACGCCCTGGCCGCCGCGCGCGTGCTGCAGGCGGCCGGCTATGCGCTGCACACCGCCAGCAAGTCCGGCAAAGAGGGGGGCGGCCACCACTGCTGCGGCCGCACCTACCTGGCCACCGGCATGGTCGAGCAGGCCAAGGCCAGCGCCGGTGCGCTGATCAACGCCCTGGCGCCGTTGGCCCGGGCCGGCATCCCCATCGTCGGCCTGGAGCCCTCCTGCCTGCTGACCCTGCGCGACGAAGCCCTGGTCATGGGCCTGGGCGAGCCTGCGCAGGCTGTTGCCGCCCAGGCCCTGCTGTTCGAGGAATTCATTGCCCGTGAAGTCAAGGCCGGCCGCTTCGCGCTGCCGCTGCGCGCCGCCGGGGCGCCCATCCTCGTGCACGGCCATTGCCACCAGAAGGCCTTTGGCGCGGTCAGCCCCATCCTCGACGTGCTGCGGCTGATTCCCGGCGCCCAGCCCGAGCTGATCGAAAGCTCCTGCTGCGGCATGGCCGGCAGCTTCGGCTACGAGGCCAGCCACCACCAGGTCTCCATGGACATGGCCGAGGCGGCCCTGCTGCCGGCCATACGCCAGCGCCCCGAAGCCATCGTCGTGGCCGACGGCACCAGCTGCCGCCACCAGATCGCCGACGGCGCGGCGCGCGAAGCCGTGCATGTGGCGCGGCTGCTGGAAAGCCTGCTGGACGCCCGCTGACTGCCCGCTGATCGCCATCCTCCATCCTTCACAGGACAAGGCACTCCCATGAAGCACAAGCCCTGCCTGGACCTCCAGGACATCAAGGCCATCGCCCAGGCCGCCGAGGCGCATGCCACGGCGCGCGGCTGGGCCGTCAGCATCGCCATCGCCGATGACGGCGGCCACCTGCTGTGGCTGCAGCGCCTGGACGGCGCGGCACCGGCCTCGGCCCACATCGCGCCGGCCAAGGCCCACGCCGCAGCACTGGGCCGCAAGGAAAGCCGGCTCTATGAGGAAATGATCAATGGCGGCCGCACCGCCTACCTGAGCGTGCCCGCGCTGCAGGGCCTGCTGGAAGGCGGCGTGCCCATCGCCAGGGAGGGCCACTGCCTGGGCGCCGTGGGCGTCAGCGGGGTGAAGCCGGCCGAGGATGCGGAGGTGGCGCGGGCGGGGATTGCGGCGCTGGGGGCCGCGCCGCAGCGGTAGGGGCCCTGGGCTTCAGCGCGCCTTGCGCGGCTGCAGGGCCTCGGCGCGCAGCATGGCCAGCACGGCATCGCGCTTGTGGTGCAGGTGGGTGACCAGCAGCTCGCGCAGGGCCGTGGCGTCGCGTGCGCCCAGGGCCTCGATCATGGCCTCGTGCTCCTTGACGGCCTGCTTCCACTTGGCCGTGTCCAGGTTGGTGCGAAAGCGCAGCGACTGCACGCGGTTGTTGATGCGCTGGAAGGTTTCCGTCAGTACGGGGTTCTTGGCGGCGCTGTTCAGCGCCGCGTGGATGGCGGCATTGAGCCGGTAGTAGGCGGACACGTCGGCGCGTGCCACGCTGGCCATCATCTCGTAGTGCAGGGCGCGGATCTCGGCGAATTCCTGGTCGGTGATGCGCTGGGCGGCCAGTTCGCCCGACAGGCCCTCGATGCCGGCCAGCACCTCGAAGGCGTGCATGACATCGGCCTCGCTCAGCTTGACGGCAATGGCGCCGCGGTTGGGCAGCAGGTCGGCCAGGCCTTCGGCGGCCAGCAGCTTGATGGCCTCGCGCAGCGGCGTGCGCGAGACGCCGAGCTGCTCGCACAGCTCGCGCTCGTTGAGCTTGGCGCCCGGGGCGATGCGCCCCTCGATGAGCATGGACCGCAAACGGTCCGCCACCTGCTCGTGCAGCGCCGCCCGCGATATCTCGATGATCTCCGCCATCTAGCGGTCTCCTTGGCTGTTCCTGGCTGGTGGATGCCCCCGCCACAGGTATTGCGCCATGCGGGGCGGCGCCGATGTTAGCCGAGTTTGCATCCCCTGCGGGCCGCCGGGCGGGCGCACGCGCTGTCCCTGCCAAGCACTACAGGCTTTTCAGCAGGGGCCTACGGCCGGCGGAGACTCTTGATCCCACCATGGATGCCGATCCGACAGACCAACCAGGGAAAAACAATGGCCCAACCAGGAATCAGGCTGCAGATCCAGGTGGATCTTGCCTATGACATCCGCGATCCGGCCGGGGCCGACTTCGTGTTCAACATCCATGCGGCCCACACCTCGCACCAGACGGTGGAGAACGAGCGGCTGGTACTCAGCCAGCCCGTGGAGCCCGACATTGCCACCGAGCCCGCCACCTCCACGCGCTTCATGCGCCTGCATGCCAACCCCGGCCCCCTGCACCTGACCTACACGGCCACCGTCTGCATCGCGCACCACCGCGAGGATCCGGCGGCGCTGGGCGAGGTGCCGGTGCGCTGCATCCCGCTGGAGGTCCTGCCCTACATCTACCCCAGCCGCTACTGCCAGTCCGACCGGCTGATGCAGCTGGCCTTCCGCAATTTCGGCCACTTGGCGCCCGGCTATTCGCGCGTGCTGGCCATACAGCAGTGGGTGCAGGAGCTGGTGACCTTCGCTTCGGCCACCAGCAACTCGTCCACCTCGGCCGTCGATACCCTGGTGGAGCAGGTGGGCGTGTGCCGCGATTTCACGCACTTGATGATCGCCCTGTGCCGTGCGCTGAACATTCCTGCCCGCATCGCCACCGGCACGGACTACGGTGCCGACCCTGCGCTGGGCCCGCCCGATTTCCATGCCTACGTGGAAGCCTACCTGGGCGACAGGTGGTACCTGTTCGATGCATCGGGCACGGCCATTCCCATGGGCTTCATGCGCTTTGGCACGGGTCGTGACGCGGCCGACGTGGCCTTTGCCACCATCTTCGGCAACGTGGTGGCCATGGCCCCCATGATCCAGACACAGGCCCTGGAAGACGAGCGCAGCCAGCTGCCCCGGCAGTGCAGCGAGGCGCTGTCGACCACCGCGCCGTCGCCCGCCGTGCTGTCGGGCTGCGCATCGTTTGGCAGCACGGCGGACAGAAGGAGCTTCAGGCAGCTGCCTGCCTGAGCTGCCTGCGCTGTAAAAGGCGCGCGGCGGCGGCTCTCAGAAGCGGTGCGTTCCCGTCACCGCAAAGGTGCGCCGCTGGCCGTAGAAGCAGTCGCCGCGTGCCAGGCACTGCGTGATCTGCACCTTGTCGGTCAGGTTGACCACGTTGAAGGCCAGGCGCCATGGGCCGGCGTCATAGGACACCATGGCGTCCAGCAGGGTGGCCGAAGGCGTGTCCACCAGGCTGGTGCCCGTCCACTGCGAACCCGTGTAGCGCACGCCCGCACCCAGGCTCCAGCCGCCGCGCCCTTCGCTGGCAAAGCGGTGGGTCAGCCAGGCCGATGCCGTGTGGCGCGGCACGCTGGTCACGCGCTGGCCCTGGTCGCCGCCATTGCTGCGCGAGATGACGGCGTCGGTGTACGCATAGGCGAGCGTGGCGTCCCAGTGGCGGGCCAGGCTGGCGGTCAGCTCGGCCTCGAAGCCGTTAACCTTGACCTCGCCGATCTGCAGGCTGTTGAGCGGGTTGGCCGGGTCGGTGGTCTTGCGGTTCTTCTCGCGCAGCGTGTAGACGGCGGCAAAGGCCGACAGGCCCTGGCCCGGTGGCTGCCATTTCACGCCGGCTTCCCATTGCTCGCCGCGCTGCGCCTTGTAGGGCGTGCCGTAGACGTTCACGCCGCCCAGCGGCTGGAAGGACTCGGAGTAGCCCAGGTAGGGCGCCCAGCCACCGTCCATCTGGTAGGTGGCGCCTGCGCGCTTGGTCCAGGCCTTCTCGTCCACGGCGGAGGCGGGACGGCCTTCGGTGTCCGTCTGCGCGCTGTCGTGGCGCAGGCCCAGGGTGGCGGTCCAGCGGCCCCACTTGATCTGGTCCTGGGCGTAGAAGCCCAATTGCTTTTGCGACACGCCCGGCTGGCGCACCAGCTGCGAGGCCGTGGGCGGCGTGAAGTTGCCGTAGACGGGGTTGTAGACGTCAAACGGCGCGGTCAGTCCGCGCCAGGTGGACTGGCTGGTGCTGTTGCGCTGTGCGTCCATGCCGGCCAGCACGGTGTGCTCGGCCGTGCCCCAGCGCAGCCGGCCTTCGAGCTGCGTGTCGATCACCAGCATGCGCCCGCCGTTGACCTGCCAGGAGGCATCGCGGTAGACGCTGCGGTTGTCGGGGTTGAAGACCGGGCGCGCAGGGCGGCCCTGGCCGGGGATGGCGGTGAAGCTGGTGTAGATGGAGCGGTAGTCCACGTCGCTGATGGTGCGCCGCAGGTTCTGGCGCACGGTCCAGTCCGCGTTCAGGCGGTGGCTGAACAGGTAGCCCCAGGATTTGTTCTCTGTGTCGAAAGAGTCCCAGCCGGGCTCGCCGATGAAGGTGCTGGTGGGAATCTGGCCGTAGGGGCTGGGCAGGCGCGTGCCCTGCCAGGGGAAGAAGCCGATCAGCGAGCCGCTCTTGTCCTTCTGGTAGAGCGCCTGCAGCGTGAGCGAGGTATCGGCGCTGGGCCGCCACGTCAGGCTGGGCGCGATGACCAGGCGGTCGTCGTTCACATGGTCCACCTGGGTGCCGCTTTCCCGGCCCACGGCCACCAGCCGGTACAGCCACTGGCCGTCTTCGGTGACGGCGCCGGTCAGGTCGGTGGCAATCTGCTTGCGCCCGTAGCTGCCCACCTGCACCTGCACCTCGCGCAGCGCCTCGGCCTGCGGGCGCTTGCTGGTGAGGTTGAGCACGCCGCCCACGCTGCCCTGGCCGTAGAGCACGGAAGAGGGTCCGCGCAGGAATTCCACGCGCTCCAGCGTATAGGGATCGGGCCGGCTGGTGTTGTAGGTGCCGTAGGTGCGCAGCAGACCGTCCTGGTACTGGCTCACGTTGCCGCCGCGTGCCGAGAAGCTGTCCACCCGGCTGTCAAAGTAGTTGGACACCACGCCGGCGCTGTAGGCGGTGGTCTGGCGCAGCGTCTGCACGCCCTGCGCCTCGAACTGGTCGCGCGTGACCACGCTGATGGCCTGGGGCGTCTCTATCAGCGGCGTGTCGGTCTTGGTGGCCGAGATGGCGCGCTTGGCGGTGAAGCCCACCACAGGGCCGGTGGGATTTTCCTTCTCGGTGCCTGCGTTCACGGTGACCGGGGCGAGCGTGGCCTCGGGGACCTTGTCAGGCTGGGCCTGTGCGTGGGCTGCGCCGCACAGGGCAAGCAGGGCGGCATGCGCAACTGCCGTGCGCGAGAGTCTTTGGGTAAGCATGGTCAATGGTCGAGAGCTGGGAAACCTGTGCCGTGGGGCGTGCTCTGGGTGCGTCGGCGCTGCTGCCGGCCCTGGGGCCAGCAGCGCAGCCTGTCATGGCGGGTGCGGATTCTAGAATGACAATGGGAATGATTTCTTTTTCTTTTCATTTGTATGTAGCATGCAACGCATTGTTATCAATTTGATAGCGTAGAAGCTTGTTTTGAAGGGACCTGCGGGTCGATGTGCAGGGCGGTGCGATACGCGTACGGTCTTGCTTGCGGGAAGTCCGCGCAGCGTGATAGCCCCTTTCACGCCGGGGCGCCAGCGGCCCCGGTCGCCTCAGGCCAGGGTGGCCTGCAAGGGGTTGCCTGGGTGTGAAACTACCTCGGGCCACAGCCGACCGGCCGCCGCCTGCAACGCTTGCACCAACTGCTGCGTATCCGTCTTGCCGGTGGCGTGCAGCGCTTCGGTCACGATCAGCGCGTTGACGGTGGATTCGCGCACTGCCGAGTGGCCGCTTTGGCGGTTGCACCAGCGCCGGGCGTGGGCGCGGCCAGCCGTGTCGGCAAAGATGATTTCGCCGGGCTCGGGATATTCGATCTCGCCCGAGAAGGTCTCGTAGACCTCGCTGCCGGTTGCGGGGCGCACCTGCAGGCAGCCGCTGATGCGGTCCAGGTCGAAGACGGCCACGGGAATGGCAAAGGCCACCGAGGCCGCATTGCACAGGTCCACCAGCGGATGCAGGCCGGGAAGATCACCCTCCTTGCGCAGGCGGCGCAGCAGGGCCTCGGCGGCGCAGCGGTATTGCGTGGGCTTGAGGCCCATCCTGGCAAAGCCGCGCCGCCAGGCCTGAATGGATGGCATCTCGCTTTCCGGGGTGCAGGCCAGGTTCTGCCTGGCCTGTGCCATGAAGGGGGCGATCACGGCGTGTGCGGGCACGTCGGGCGACAGGCCGCGCAGCAGCAAGGTCTGCGTGGCCAGTTCAGGAAAGTCGCGGGGGATGGAGGGTGCGTAGGAGAACGGCAAGATCGGGCCTTGTGATTGGAGAGGGGATGTGATCCCCATCCTCGCCAGGCCGGTTTGCGTGGTCTTGAAGGAAATTGCAGCGCGTCACGCAGCGCAGGCGCTTGCTGCCCTGGCATAGAAGCCGGGCGCCATGCCGAAGCTGCGCACGAACAGGCGCGTCATATGGCTCTGGTCGGCAAAGCCGCTGTGCGCGGCGGCCTCGGCCAGCGGCATGCCGCTGGCGATGAGCCCGCGCGCCTGGTGCAGGCGCCGCTGCAGCAGATAGGCATGGGGCGTCATGCCTGTGGCGCGCGCAAAGGCGCGCAGGAACTGGTAGCGGCTCAGGCCCGCCTCTTGGGCCAGGGCGCCCAGGGTCAGGGGCGCGCCGGGATCGTCGTCCATCCGGGCGCGGGCCAGGGTGATGGGGGCCGGTGCGCGGGGCGCCGGGGCAGGGCGCTGCAGCATGCCGCCCAGCAGCTGCAGCAGGGCTTCGTCCAGGTCCAGGGCGTCCGCTGGCTCGCCGCTGCCGGTCATCCTGCGGTACAGGGTCTGAAAACACGCGGCCAGGCCCGGGTCGCGCACGGCGGGCTGGCGGAACTCGAAGCCGGCCGCCGGCCCTGCGCCATCCATGTCCGCCATGAGCCCGGCCACGACCCAGGGCTCCAGGTAGAGCATGCGCCAGGCGCGACCGCCGTCGCCCAGGGGCATGCCGTCATGCAGCTCGCCGGGGTTGACCATGATGAGGTCACCAGCCCCGGCCTCGTAGAGACCTCGTCCGCTGGCGGACTTCTGCGCGCCACGCTCGATCAGGCCGATGCCGTACTGCTCGTGGGTATGTCGCCCAAAGTGCCTCGCCGTGTCGGCGGCCACGGCCTCCACGCCTGCGGTGCGGCAGCGCAGCCAGCTGAAATGCCCACCCGTGGTCGAAACCATGCCGCAGCCTTTCCTACCCACCCTGGCGTGCCAGCGTGATCGCCAGGCCGGCCAGTCCCGCGCCCACCACCACGGGGATCACGCCGACCTTCCAGCGCAGCAGCGCGGCCGCCGCAGCCAGGCCCAGCAGTGCGGACGGCCAGTCGAAGGGACCCGCCCAGCCCTGTGGCCACAGCACGTGCCAGGCAAAGAACACGGCCAGGTTGGCGATGACGCCCACCACGGCGGCCGTGATGCCCGTCAGCGGCGCGGTGAAGCCCAGCCTGCCATGGGTGGACTCGATGAAGGGGCCGCCCAGCAGGATGAAGGCAAAGGACGGCAAAAAGGTGAAGAAGGTCACGACCAGGGCGGCGGCGGCGCCGGCAGGCAGCAGCGCATCGGGGCCGAACACCTGCGTGCTCCAGCCGCCCAGGAAGCCCACGAAGGACACCACCATGATCAGCGGCCCCGGCGTGGTCTCGCCCAGGGCCAGCCCGTCCATCATCTGCGCGGCCGTGAGCCAGTGGTAGTGGTCCACGGCGCCCTGGTAGAGGTAGGGCAGCACGGCGTAGGCGCCGCCAAAGGTCAGCAGTGCCGCCTTGGTGAAGAACCAGCCCATCTGGGTGAGTGCGCCCTGCCAGCCGAAGGCGGCGGTCAGCAGGCCCAGCGCCAGGGCCCAAAGCCCCAGGCTGGCCGCCAGCACCTGGCTGAAAAAACGCCAGCTGAACCGTGCATGGGCCGGTACGGGCGTGTCATCGTCGATGACGGCCGGGCCGTGGCTGCCGCCGCCGTGGCCGTGCCCGCCTGCAGGGGCGAAGTGGCGCGGCGCCAGCCTGCCCCCCAGGTAGCCCAGTGCGCCGGCCGCCAGCACGATCAGCGGAAACGGCAGCTTCAGCGCGAAGATGGCCACGAAGGCCGCCGCGGCAATGCCCCACAGCCAGCCGTTGCGCAAGGTGCGCGAGCCCACGCGCCAGGCCGCCTGCACCACCAGCGCCGTCACGGCCGGCTTGATGCCGTAGAAGATGCCGGCAATGGCCGGCACATGGCCGAAGGCCACATAGATCCAGGACAGGCCGATCAGCAGCACCAGCGAGGGCAGCACGAACAGCCCGCCGGCCACGATGCCGCCCCAGGTGCGGTGCAGCAGCCAGCCGATATAGGTGGCCAGCTGCTGCGCCTCGGGGCCGGGCAGCAGCATGCAGTAATTGAGCGCATGCAGGAAGCGCCCCTCCGAGATCCAGCGCCGCCGCTCCACCAGGTCCTCATGCATGATGGCGATCTGCCCGGCCGGCCCGCCAAAGCTGATGCAGCCCAGCTTCAGCCAGTAGCGCAGGGCTTCGGCGCGGGTGGGGGCCACAGGGGCCGCGGGAAGGGGCGCGGGCGGGTTGGGTGCGGTCTGCAGGCTGGAGGGCATGCCGCAAATGTCTCATACGGCAGCCGCCCCCGATGCCTGAAGGCACCCGCGCTGCGCAGGCGCTACATCTGCCGCGCGGCCTGCTTGACCAGCACCGGCTCGGCCCGGTAGTTGTCCGGGAACAGGCGCTTGAGCTGTTGGACCTTGGGCAGGTCGTTGATGACGATGTAGGGATGGCGCGGGTTCTCGGTCATGAAGTCCTGGTGGTAGTTCTCGGCCGGGAAGAAGCTGGGCTTGTCCTCCAGCCGGGTCACGATGGGCTTGCCGAAGACCTTGGCGGCATCGAGCTGGGCCACATAGGCCTGGGCGGTCCTGAGCTGCGCGGCGTCGGTGGCGAAGATGGCCGAGCGGTACTGCGGGCCCGTGTCTGGCCCCTGGCGGTTGAGCTGGGTCGGGTCATGGGCCACGGAAAAGTAGATCTGCAGCAGCTGCCCGTAGCTGACCTGGGCCGGGTCATAGGTGATCTCGACCGACTCCGCATGCCCGGTGCGGCCGCTGCTCACCGCCGAATACGAGGCCTGGGCCGCCGTGCCGCCGCTGTAGCCCGAGACGGCGCGCTGCACGCCCTTGACATGCTGGAACACGCCCTGCACTCCCCAGAAGCAGCCGCCCGCAAAGATGGCTTTCTGCGGCCCCTGGCCCGTGGCGGGCATGTCCTGCGCGGGTGGCGGAATGCGCACGGCCTGCTCGGCCGCCTGCAGGTCGCTGCCCTGCCACAGCAGGGCGCCGCCCAGCAGCACGGCGCTGCCGGTCAGCAGTTGGAGAAGGCCGCGGCGGCGGGGTGCGGCGGCGAGGGGGGAATCGTTGGTCATGGTGTCTCTCCGGTGAAAGTGAAGCGGCCAGGGATCAGCCAAAGGTGAAGGCATAGGCGGAGATGCCGGGGTCCAGGAATTCGATGCTGAAGGTGCGTTCGGCTGCGCCGCCGTCCTGGCGCACCAGCTGGTACAGGCGCTGCGCGGTCACGCTGCCGCTGCCGTCGGCGGCCACGTCCATGCCGCGCGAGGCGCCGGGCGCCTTGCCGTCGATCAGTACCTTGAAGCGCACGGGCTTGCCATCGCTGCCCGGGCCCAGCACCAGGTGCAGGTCGCGTGCCTGGAAGCGGTAGGTGATGCGGCCGGTGGCGCCGTCCAGCGTGGCGCTTTCCGGGCCCACCGTCCATTGGCCGCTCAGGCCCCAGGCGTTGAGCGGCAGGCGCTCGGGCGTGGCATAGGCGGTGGCCTGGTCGTGCACGGCGGCAGGCGTGGCGGCAAATTGCTCGGCGCGCTCATAGCCCAGGTAGGTCTCGTGCGAGCGCACGGCTGCCATGTCGGCTGCCTGCTGCACGCCCTGGGCCTGCACGTCGATCAGGCCCAGGTCCACCTGCTTCGATCCGGCTTCCTGCAGCAGTTGCTGGATCACGCGCTCGGACTCGGCATAGCCGCCTTCGCCAAAGTGGTGGTGCCGGATGCGGCCCTGGGCATCGATGAAGTAGTGCGCCGGCCAGTACTGGTTGTTGAAGGCGCGCCAGATCTTGTAGCCGTTGTCCACGGCCACGGGGTAGCTGATGCCCAGGTCCTTGATGGCCTTTTCCACGTTGGACAGCTTGCGCTCGAAGGCGAACTCCGGCGCATGCACGCCCACCACCACCAGGCCCTGGTCGCGGTACTTCTCGGCCCAGGCCTTCACATAGGGCAGGGTGCGCAGGCAGTTGATGCAGGAATAGGTCCAGAAATCCACCAGCACCACCTTGCCGCGCAGTTGTTCGGCCGTCAGCGGCGTGGAGTTGAGCCAGTCGGTGGCGCCGTCCAGCGCAGGGGCCAGCCCTTCGTCCGGCAGGGCGGCGCGGGACGGGCCAGCACCGGAGCCCCTGTCCACGGCGGCCATCATTGCGGGACCGGCCTGCATGGCCATGGCACCACCCTCGGGCCTGCCGCTCAGGCGGTCCACCAGCCTTTGCTCCAGGCCGCCGGTGGAGGCCGTGGACACTTGCGCCAGCACGCCCGTGTCCAGCCCCAGCGCAATCGCGCCCACGCCGGCCAGCATGGCCGCGCCCAGCCCGCGCCGCACCCATTCGCCCGCGCCCAGCATGCGCTTGAGCGCCGCAAACACCTTGCCGCCCAGCAGCAGGGCCGCCGCCATGGAGGTGGCCGCACCGGCCGCATAGGCCAGCAGCAGCAGGCTGGAGGTGGTGTTGGCGCCCTGCAGTGCGGCGCCCGTGAGGATCAGGCCCAGGATGGGGCCCGCGCAGGGCGCCCACAGCAGGCCCGTGGCCACGCCCAGCAGCAGCGAGGCGCCGGGGCGGGCGCCGCCGTCCGTGCCCTGGGCACGCTCGGACAGGCGCGAGCCCGCCGCCACCAGCGGCCGCGTCAGCCGCTCGGACAGGCCGGGCCACAGCAGGGTCAGCGCAAACACGGCGACCAGGCCCAGGGCCAGCCAGCGGCCGTATTCATTGGCGGCCACCACCCAGCCGCCGCCCACGGCGGCCAGCGAGGCCACCAGGGCGAAGGTCAGCGCCATGCCCGCCAGCAGCGGCAGGCCGCTTTTGGCGAAGGGCTGGTCGGCGCGCGCAAAGACGAAGGGCAGCACCGGCAGGATGCAGGGGCTGAAGATGGTCAGCACCCCGCCCAGATAGGCCAGGACGATCAGCAGCATGGCGTGGCTCCCGGGTTCAGGCAGGCTGGGGCGTGAACGTCAGGGACAGCCCGTTCATGCAGTAGCGCAGGCCCGTGGGCCTGGGGCCGTCGTCGAAGACATGGCCCAGGTGGCCGCCGCAGCGGCGGCAATGCACCTCGGTGCGCAGCATGCCGTAGGTGCGGTCCTGGCGCGTGGCCACGGCCTTGTCCAGCGGCTGCCAGAAGCTGGGCCAGCCCGTGCCGCTGTCGAACTTGGTCTTGGAAGAGAACAGGGGCAGCGCGCAGCCTGCGCAGGCAAAGGTGCCCGCGCGGTGCTCCTTGTTCAGCGGGCTGGTGCCGGCGCGCTCCGTGCCTTCCTTGCGCAGGATCCGGTACTGCTCGGGCGTGAGGCGGGCGCGCCACTCGGCATCCGTGTAGCTGACCTCGAAGACTTCGCTGGAGGCGGCCGCTGGCGCGCGGCGCGGGAACAGGCTGGCCGCCAGCACGGCGGTGGTGCCGGCGCCTGCGGTCCACAGAAGATGGCGTCTGGTGGTCATGGTGTGCTCCTGAAGGTTGCGTGCGTCTGAAAACGATGCGATGCCAGTCAGGTTAGGGCGCCGGCCTCCCGAAGTCCTCACGCAGAGTTCAAAGATTCGTGATAACTCCCGGCCCCGGTATTGCGCACAATGGCAGCCACTCCCGCCACTTCCAGGAAACCGCATCCGATGACCGCCACGCGCCGCGTACTTCTCGTCGAGGACGACGCCCATATCGCCGACCTGCTCACGCTGCACCTGCGCGACGAAGGCCTGGAAGTCATGCACTGCGCGCGCGGCGACGACGGCCTGCGCCAACTGGAGCGCGGCGGCTGGGACGCGCTGGTGCTGGACATCATGCTGCCCGGCGTGGACGGCCTGGAGATCTGCCGCCGCGCCCGCGCCATGGCGCGCTACACGCCCATCATCATCATCAGCGCGCGCTCCAGCGAGGTGCAGCGCATCCTGGGCCTGGAGATCGGCGCCGACGACTACCTGGCCAAGCCGTTTTCCGTGCTGGAGCTGGTGGCGCGCGTCAAGGCGCTGCTGCGCCGCGTGGAGGCGCTGGCCCAGAACGCGCGGCTGGAGTCCGGCAGCCTGTCCATTGACGGCCTGGCCATGGACCCCGTGGCGCGCGATGCCCGGCTTCATGGTGCCCGGCTGGACCTGACCCCGCGCGAGTTCGACCTGCTGTACTTCTTTGCGCGCCAGCCCGGCAAGGTGTTCTCGCGCATGGACCTGCTCAATGCCGTCTGGGGCTACCAGCACGAGGGCTACGAGCACACCGTCAACACCCACATCAACCGCCTGCGCGCCAAGATCGAGGCCGACCCGGCCCAGCCCGCGCGCATCCTCACCGTCTGGGGGCGCGGCTACAAGTTCGCCGAGGCGGGCGAGGGCGCATGACCATGAAACTGCGCCTGACACTGACCCAGCGCCTGTCCCTGGTCTTTGCCGTGCTGCTGCTGGTGTGCAGCGGCACCTCCGCCTGGATGCAGCTGCGCGCCAGCCGCATGCACGAGCTGGAAGTGGTGCAGGGCCTGTCGCGCGACGTGGCCGAAAGCATTGCGCGCGACGCCCAGCTGACCGACGCCAACGGCCTCATGCCCGGCGCCGTGCGCAGCTTCTTCAACCAGCTCATGCTGGTCAACCCCAGCGTGGAGGTCTACCTGCTGGACGCCGACGGCCGCATTGCCGGCCATGCCGCCCCCGACGGCCGCGTGCGCCGCGAGCGCGTGGACCTGGCGCCCGTGCACCGGCTGCTGGAAGGCGGCACGCTGCCCATCCTGGGTGACGACCCGCGCAGCGTCGAAGGCCGCAAGGTCTTCAGCGCGGCGCCGCTGCGCGTCAACGGCAAGGAAGTGGGCTTCATCTACGTGGTGCTGCAGGGCGAGGCGCATGACCAGCTGGTGGCGCAGGGCTCGGCCAACTCGGTGCTCAGCACGGCGCTGTGGTCCATCGGCCTGGTGGCGCTGCTGTGCCTGGTGGCCGGCCTGGTGGCCTTTGCGCTGATCACGCGGCCGCTGCGCCGGCTCACCGAAGAGGTGGCCGGCTTCGACATCCATGGCACCCCCCCGGACCTGCCGGCCCCCCAGCCCGGTGCCGCGCAGGACAGCCGCGACGAGATCGCCGTGCTGGACGCGGCCTACCGCCGCATGGTGGCGCGCATCGGCGAGCAGTGGCGCGCCCTCACGCGCCAGGACCAGGAGCGGCGCGAGCTCATCGCCAACGTCTCGCACGACCTGCGCACGCCGCTGTCGTCCCTGCACGGCTACCTGGAAACGCTGCTGCTCAAGGACGCCGTGCTCGACACCACCGAACGCCGCCGCTACCTGGGCATTGCCCTGGCACAGAGCCAGAAGGTGGGCGAGCTGGCGCAAAGCCTGTTCGAGCTGGCGCGCCTGGAATACGGCTTTGTCCAGCCCGAGCCGGAGCCGTTTTCCATGCCCGACCTGGTGCAGGACGTGTTCCAGAAATTCGAGCTGCGTGCCGAGGCGCGACAGGTGGCGCTGCGGGCCGACTTCCCAGCCCGCCTGCCCGTCGTCCAGGCCGACCTGGGGATGATCGAGCGCGTGCTGGGCAACCTGCTGGACAACGCGCTGCGCCACACCCCCGAAGGCGGCAGCATCCAGGTGGCGCTGGCGGCGGCGGGCAACGCCGTCGAAGTCACCGTGGCCGACACCGGCCCCGGCATCCCGGCCGATCTGCGCGAAGGCCTGTTCGAGCGGCCCTTCACCGTGGGCGGCGCCCGCCGCGGCGGCGGCCTGGGCCTGCGCATCGTCCACCGCATGCTGGAGCTGCACGGCTGCCGCATCGAGCTGGTGGATCCGCCGGGGCAGGGGGCGAGCTTCCGGTTCGTGCTGCCTGCGGCCGCGCAGGCAACGGGCGCCGGCGCCCGGCCGCGCCAGGGCTGACGCGGATCGTGGGTTAACCTTGTGCACAGCGCGCCCTCGAAGGCGCGGCATGCACAAGATCGTCAACTCGTTCCGAGGACCCACGCCATGTCAACGTCTGCCTCTCCCGTTCATCGCCTGCCCGCATGGGTGCCGCTGCGCTACACCACGTTCTGCCTGAGCCTGGTCGGCAGCGCGGGGCTGCTGGTGGCGGCGCTGGTGTGGGGAGGGCTGTGGTGGTGGCTGGGCTTTGGCGTGTGCGCCGCGCTGGCGCTGCTGGGCGTGCGCGACATGACCCAGGTGCGCCATTCGGTGCTGCGCAACTACCCCATCATCGGCCACCTGCGGTTTCTGCTGGAGTTCATCCGGCCCGAGATGCGGCAGTACTTCATCGAGTCCGACCATGAGGCGCTGCCGTTCTCGCGCGCCCAGCGCTCCCTGGTCTACCAGCGCGCCAAGGGCGACCCGGACAGCCGCCCGCTGGGCACGCAGCTCAATGTCACGGCCCAGGGCTATGAATGGGTGAACCATTCCATGCAGCCCACCAGGCTGGCCTCGCATGACTTCCGCATCACCATCGGCTGCGCCGATGAAGGTGCCTCGCCCTGCACCCAGCCCTACAGCGCCAGCATCTTCAACATCTCGGCCATGAGCTTTGGCGCGCTGTCGGCCAATGCCATCCTGGCGCTGAACAAGGGCGCGAAGATGGGCGGATTTGCGCACGACACGGGCGAGGGCTCCATCAGCCAGCACCACCGCGTGCACGGCGGCGACCTGATCTGGGAGGTGGCCTCGGGCTACTTCGGCTGCCGCAACGACGATGGCACGTTCAGCGAGGAGAAATTCATCGCCAACGCCACCGACCCGCAGGTCAAGCTCATCGAGATCAAGCTCAGCCAGGGCGCCAAGCCCGGCCACGGCGGCATGCTGCTGGGCGCCAAGGTCACCCCCGAGATCGCCGCCGCGCGCGGCGTGCCGGTGGGCGTGGACTGCATCAGCCCCTCCAGCCACAGCGCCTTCAGGACGCCGGTGGAGATGATGCATTTCATCGCCCGCCTGCGCGAGAAGTCGGGCGGCAAGCCCACGGGCTTCAAGTTCTGCGTGGGCCATCCCTGGGAGTGGTTCGCCATCGTCAAGGCCATGCAGGAGACGGACATCACGCCGGACTTCATCGTGGTCGATGGCGCCGAGGGCGGCACGGGCGCGGCGCCCGTGGAGTTCACCGACCACGTGGGCGTGCCGCTGCAGGAAGGCCTGCTGCTGGTGCACAACACGCTGATCGGCGTGGGCCTGCGCCACCGCATCAAGATCGGCGCGGCCGGCAAGGTGATCACGGCCTTCGACATCGCGCGCATGATGGCGCTGGGCGCCGACTGGTGCAACGCCGGGCGCGGCTTCATGATGGCCCTGGGCTGCATCCAGGCGCAGAACTGCCACACCGGCCACTGCCCCACGGGCGTGGCCACGCAGGACGCGGCGCGCCAGAAGGCCCTGGTCGTGCCCGACAAGGCCACGCGCGTGGCCAACTTCCATGACAAGACCCTGCATGCGCTGCAGGAGCTGGTGCAGGCGGCGGGCCTGGAGCACCCCTGCGACATCACGGCCCACCACATCGTGCGGCGCATCTCCGACACCGAGGTGCGCCAGCTCGCCAACCTGGTCCTGCGCGTGGAGCCCGGCGCTCTGCTGGGGCCGCTGGACAAGCAGCACAACGTGTTCAAGCTCTACTGGCCAGGGGCGCGCGCGGATACCTTCCAGTTCGTGCCGCCCACGCTCAAGCCTTCGGCACCGCAGGCCAAGGCGCAGGCGGCAGGCCAGCCCGCATAGGGACACCACGGCCGATCACGGGTTTTGACGGCGCTCGGGGATAATGCGCCCCGAGCACTTTGGTCCACGACTGTATTTTTCTTTGTAAATGAAAACTATTTTGGTTCGCATTGCAGCTGCCGTCTTCGGCGGCTATGCCTTCACCTGGGGCTTCATCGCCCTGGGCGTGGCGCTGATGTTTGCCGCCGGAATGGAGTTCCACGATGCCGAGCATCTGGGCTACATCCTCGGCTTCCTGGTGTTTCTGACGGTGTTCCTCTGGGCCTTTGCGGCGCAGAGCCTCCCGCGCGTCTGGGCCGTGCTGGCCGGCGGCGGCATTGTCATGACCGGTTGCGCATCGCTGCTCCAGCAGATGCTGCTGCCCTGAATCCGGAGAACGCCCCATGTTCCAGAACTTCCGCCTCTCCATGGCCTGGCTGCACACCTGGTTCGGGCTTGCGCTCGGCTTCGTGCTCATGGCCGCCTTCTTCTTCGGCGCGCTGTCGGTGTTCGACCGCGAGATCGACCGCTGGGCCATCCCGGCCTCGCGCTTCGAGCCCACGCCCATGCCCTCGTACGACCAGATCCTCAAGCCGGTCTTCGAGTCCATGCAGCCCAACGCCCAGGCGCGCGATGCCATGCGCGGCGAGGTCAACGGCCCGCTGCCCGAGCGCTTCGACACGCCCCAGCGCTGGGGCGCCTACACCACCCACCGCGATCCCGTGCTGGGCCTGTTCGCCGGCTACGAGGTACCCAACGCCAAGAAGCCCGAGACCCTGATCTGGGCCATGCGCACCATCGACCCGCGCAATGGCGAATCCCTGCCGGACGACCACCTCAAGATCGGCAGCCGCTTCTTCTACCCGCTGCACTACAGCCTGACGCTCAACTGGATGAACCTTGGCTACTGGATCGTGGGCTTTGCCGCACTCATCATGCTGGTGGCCCTGGTCAGCGGCGTGGTCATGCACCGCAAGATCTTCCGCGAGCTGTTCACCTTCCGTCCGAAGAAGGCCACCCAGCGCAGCGTGCTGGACCTGCACAACATGACGGGCGTGGTGGCGCTGCCCTTTCACTTCTTCTTCGCCTTCACGGGGCTGGTGATCTTTGCGGGCATCTACTTCCCCATCACCCATACCCAGCTGGAGCCCCTGCACGAGCTGCACGAAAAAATGGAGGCCGAGGAAACCGGCCTGCCGCACGACCGCGCCGGCGTGGCCGCACCCGTGGCCTCGGTGGACGCCATGGTGGCCGAGGCGCAGCGCCGCTGGGCCGCCAAGGGCATGGCCGGCGACGTGGGCTTCCTGTCCGTCACCCATGTGGGCGATGCCAATGGCTACGTCAGCGTCTACCGCGCCGGCACCGACCGCATCGCGCTCACGGGCGAGGGCATCCACTTCAAGGCCAGCACGGGCGCGCTGCTGCGCGAAGACCCGCCGCGCACGGCCGTGGACAGCATCAACACCTTCCTCACCGGCCTGCACCTGCAGCACTTCCGCCACTGGCTGCTGCGCTGGCTGTACGTGCTGGGCGGCCTGGCCGGCTGCGCCTGCATTGCCACCGGCTTTGTCTTCTTCGTGGAAAAGCGCAAGAAGCAGCACGCCAAGCAGGGCGTGCAGGGTGCGCGCGTGGTCGATGCCCTGGCCGTCACCACCGTCACCGGCATGCTGGTGGCCGCCCTGGGCATGCTGATCGCCAACCGCCTGCTGCCCGAGGCCATGCCCCAGGGCTGGCCGGGCCGGGGCGACATGGAACGCTATTTCTTCTGGGCCACCTGGCTGCTGGCCATGGCGCATGCCTTTGTGCGCAGCGCCCCCGTGGCCCGGGGCCTGCCCAACCCCGCCTGGCGCGAGCAGTGCTGGGCCGTGGCCGCCATGGCCGTGGTGGCCGTGCTGCTGAACTGGCTGACCACGGGCGACCACCTGTTCAAGACCCTGGGCGCGGGCTACTGGCCGGTGGCCGGCGTGGACCTGTTCATGCTGGCCAGCGCCGTGCTGGCCGTGGTGGTGGCGCGCAAGCTCAAGACGCGCGCCGCGCCCGCCATGCCCTCGCGCGCCGCGGAGGTGGCCCATGTCTGAGGGACTGATGGACGCACTGCTGCTGGCCGCCGCCTTTGCCGCCTCGCTGGCCGGCATGGCCTGGTTTGCGCTGGCCAAGGACGTGCACTGGGAGCAGGTGCACGGCGACATGCCCCAGCCCGATGGCAAGGTCAGGCTGCTGCGCTGGCTGGGCGCCTCAGGCCTGGCCGCCTCGCTGGGCCTGTGCCTGGCGGTGGACCATGCCTCCATGGCCTCCCTGGTCTGGATCATGACGCTGGCAGCCGCCGCCCTGGCCATTGCCTTCACGCTGACCTGGCGGCCGCGCTGGCTGCGCTGGCTGCCGGCCTGACGTTTGCGCGGGACCTGCGCCCGCTGCGGGCTCAGGCCTGCCTTTTCCTCATCCTGCGGCTGGCCAGATAGGCCATGCCGCACAGCAGCGCCAGCATGCCGCCCTGGCCCAGGCCGGGAACGGCCTGGACATTTCCGGGGCCGGGACCGGGTCCTGGGTCCGTGCCCGGACCGGGGTCGGGATCGGTGCCCGGGCCGGGATCGGGAGGATCGGCAGCGATCACCTCGATGGTCACGGATGCTGGTGCGGCAGCGCTCTGGTGCCCGTCGGATACCGTGAAGGCGAAGGTATCGGGCCCGGAGTAGCCGGCCGCCGGCGTGTAGACCAGCGTACCCGTCTGGGGATCGAAGCCGCTGATGACGCCATGGGCGGGGCCGGCGGTGATCTCGAAGCGCAACGGGTCCGACTCGAAGTCCGTGCCAGCGAGGGTGATGGACAGCGCCGTATCCTGCGGGGTCGTGACGGCTTGCGGCAGGGCCACGGGGGCGGCGTTGGCCGCCATCGCGTTGGAAAAGCGCGAGGTGTCACCGGTGGAAATCCGGGTGGCGGTCGCCGTGACAGCGGCCTGGTCGCCCGGGGGCATGGCGCCCTTGAACACCAAGGGCGCATGGCCGGAGGCATCGGTGGTCACGGTCTGCGAGCCCAGCAGAACCTTGCCGGCGGCGCGCTCCACCAGCCCGTCGGGCAGCCTGGGCGTCGAGAAATACTCGATGCGCATGCTCTCGTTGGCGACGCTGTCCAGCGTGCCGGACAGGCCCTCGGGCGTCACCGTGAGCAGCACCGGCTCGGCAGGATCTCCATTGGCCAGGCTGGTTCGTGCGATGCCTCCCTCGGTATTGCCGTAGATGGCATTGCCGAGCATGGAGACGCCCTTGACTTCGTCCCCCCGCAATCCCACGCCGAACAGCCTGTTGTGGGCAATCACGTTGGCATGTGCCGCGTCGTCACCGCCGACCAGGGTGTCATGGGCCTTCTGGAAAAAGGAAACGCCTTCCCCATTGGGCAGGGCAGTTCCCTGGGGACTGACGCCCACGTAGTTGCCCTGCACGAGGTTGTTCTTGCTGGCGCCCTGGAACTGTATGCCGGACGCCTTGCTGCCACCGACGATGTTTGCGCGCACGGTCACCTCGTCCGAATCCTTGATGACGATGCCCCATTGATTGGGCAGCATGGTGCTGGCATCCAGGCTGGTTCCCACGATATTCCCGGCAATCAGGGTATTCGGGTTGCGTGCGCCGTAGTTTCCATTCAATTCAATGGCCGTTTCCTTGTTTCCGGCAATCAGGTTGCCGTCCTCAGGGCCTGTGCCAATGCGATGTCCGCCCTCCGACGAAAAGAATACGGCAATGCCTGGCCCATTGTTGGGAATCATGGCCGTGCCGGCTGCATTGGTTCCGACTCGGTTGCGGGTCACCAGCGTGTGGGCGCCGGAAATGGAAATCGCGGAGGAGCCGCCTGTTTCCCTGACATTGCCGGAGACGAGGTTGCTGTCGATCAGCGTGCCGGTAAAGTCGGATGCCACGCTGATGCCGTTTCCCTGGTTTCCCAGGGCCGCATTGCCGGTGATATCGGTGCCTATGTAGTTTCCCTGAATGATGTTTCCTGTACCGGCGCCCGGCCAGGAAAGCCATATTCCGGAATTTTCCGCCGCGGAAATGACATTTCGCCCGCCAATATCCAGATTCCCGATGCGGTTGCGGTTGCCGGAGTGGACAAGGATGTTGCTGCGATTGCCCATGGCAACCGTTCCCGATGCGTCAACGCCTATATGGCAGCCCAGCACGGTGTTGCCGTCGCCGGTCACCGCCAGGGCCGTATTGAAGCCGCCTATCGCCAGGCCGCGCACCGTGATGGCGCCTGCCAGCTCGAGCCCTATGCCGAACTCGGGGCTGCCTGACTGCAGCGTGATCAGGGGGCGGCGTGGCAAGTGGTCCTCATAGCCGGGCTGCGTGCTGGCGTCCACGGTGAGCGATGTGGCCGGTGCAATGGGCTGCATGAGCCTGCCATTCCAGTTGCTTTGGGTGACGATGGTCTGCTCTCCCCCCGCACCGATGCGGAACTCGATGCGGTTGTCGCCGCCTTTGTTGCGGTTGGCGTTGGCGTAGGTGATGGCATCGCGCAGGGTGCAGGGGCCCAGGCCGGTGCTGGCGCACGGGCCGGTTGCGTCGGCGGCGCTGTCCACCACGACGGTCCATGCGTGGGCCGTGGCGATGCAGCCTTGCGACAGCAATGCCAGGGCGAGCAGGCGCAGGGGCCTGCGTGCCGCCGTGGGAGTGAATCGTTGCCTGTATATGCTCATTGCCTTTTTACTTTCCCTGAAATGGACTGCCGAAACGCCTTGCGGGCATTGATTGCGCAATTGCTGGACAGGGCGCTGCAATTTCGCATGTGCGGCGTCTGTGTGGAATATCCCGGGGCCTGCCCAAGAAAATGAAGCAGCCCTTGTTGATGAATCAAGCCGGCAATGATCCCCGGGGCATCCGAGTTTGGGTCTAAGAATTTTCTTAAATCATCAAGACTGCTGAAATCGCTGAAGAGATCGGACAAGGTCTTTGATGACGAAGCGAGGCGGGCGATATTCCCGGGTGAAGCGGCGTGCACGGGTTTGCAGGATTAAGAAAATTCTTAGCCCTGTTTCTTCATCCGATTCCTATGATTTGGCAATGCGCCAGTTTCAAGACCTTCTGTTTTCTTCCCGCTCGACTCGGCACGGGTGGTGCCCGTCCATGGCACTGTGCGATTGGATGGCGTCGCTGCGTGATTGGACGGTATTTGCACTGGCAATCATGGCCATGCTGGCCTGCGCCTTGCACAGCGGCAGGGACGATGCCGCCCCGGCGCCGCCATCCCGCAGCCGCGCGCATGTGCCTGTGGGGGACATGCAGCTGTTTTTCATGGACCGGTATTTCCTGCTGCTGGACGCTGCCGTGGGCGCGACCCGCGCGGCCGTCCATTCCCAGGCCGGTCTGGCATGGCCGTGGCGCACCAGCGCACCGCAGGACCACCTCGTGCCGCTGTATTCGCTGATGCATGTGGGCCGGGGCCTTCCCGAATCGCTGCTGCTGCGCAAATCCGTGAACAACGCCGCATGGCTTGCAGACCGCTGGGAGCCCGTGCGGCAACTGGTCAGGGCCCACGCCTGGCTGCTGCTGTGGTCCGCGTCGCTGGGACTTGCCCTCATGGCTGCACTTGCATGGTGTGTGCGTCGGCTGCGACGCGGCGTGCCGGCTTCGGCCTGGAGCCGGGCAGGGGCCTGCGCCGCCGGTGACGCGCTCTGCCGAAAGCTGCTGGACACGGCACCCGTGGGCCTGGCGCTGGTGCGGTGCAGCGATCGCAGCCTGCTGCTGTCCAATGCGCTGGCGCGGCAGTGGGTGTGCAGTGATGCTTCCTGGTTCGAGCATGCCGTGGCCGGGGGCACGCAGCAGGGCCCGCGTGAGCTGGCGCTGGGAGACGGTCGGTTGGTGGAGGTCAGCACCACGCCCACGACCCACGCCGGCGAGCCGGTGGTTTTCTGCCTGGTCAGCGATGTGACGGCGCTCAGGCAGGCGCAGGCAGCGCTGGTCGATGCCAAGCTGAGCGCCGAATCGGCAAGCCAGGCCAAGACGCAGTTTCTGGCCACCATGAGCCACGAAATACGGACGCCGCTCTTTGGCATCCTGGGAACGCTGGAGCTGCTGGCCCTGTCCAGGGTTCCTTCCGAACAGACACGCTACCTGGGGGCCATGCAGCAGGCGTCGGCCTCCTTGCTGCGCATCGTCAACGACAGCCTGGACCTGTCGGCCATCGAGGCGGGCCGGCTGCAACTGGAGGCCCAGGCGTTCTCGGCCACCGAATTGCTCGACAGCGTGGCCGCAGGCCTGCTGTCGCGTGCCGAGCAAAAGGGTCTGCAGCTGTATGCCGTCTCCGATGTGAAAACGCCGCCCCTGCTGGTGGGCGATGCCTTGCGGCTGCGGCAGATCCTGGACAACCTGGTGGGCAATGCCATCAAGTTCACGTTCTCCGGCCATGTGGCCCTGCGCCTGCAGGTCATGGGCGACAGCGAGGAAGGCACCGACCTGCGGTTCCAGGTGCAGGACACGGGCATCGGCATCGACCCGGACCAGCAGCCCTTCCTGTTCGACCCGTACTTCCGTGCCCATGCGGCCACCCAGCAGCAGGTCCAGGGCGCGGGCCTGGGGCTGTCCATCTGCCTGCGCCTCAGCCAGGAGATGGGCGGGCGGCTGACGGCCGCCAGCCAGCCGGGACTGGGGACCTGCGTGTCATTCGAGCTGCGCCTGCCGCGCGAGAGCGCGGCAGGCTATGAGGCAGTGCCCAGTCTGTTGCCGCACACCGTCTACGTGGATGGCGCCATTCCGGAAGTCGTGCACAACCTGTGCGCCTGGCTGCGGCATTGGGGCGCCATGGCCCAGCCCTACCGGGACCAGGTGCAGGGTCCCAATGAGCAGGCCGTGCTGGTGCAAGCCTGGCCGCGGTCGCTGCGCCGTCCGCAATGGACGGGCAAGTGCGTTCTGGCGCTGGCGCCGGGCGAGAGCCCCCGCGAGACCGTGCAGGCCTGCGTGTGGGAGGCCAGCGCGCCTGGCGTGCCGGCAGTGGGCCATGCGCTGGGCCTGGCCCAGCAGGGCATTGCGCCGGGCGCGCGCCCCGACCTGTATGCCGCCGCCGCCCAGGTCCATGAGCCCCTGGGGCTGAGGGTGCTCATCGTCGAGGACAACCCCATCAACAGGATCATCCTGCGAGAGCAGCTGCAGTTGCTGGGCTGCGAGGTCCAGCAGGCCAGCAATGGACAGGACGCGCTGTCCCTGCCCGGCCTGCTCGAATTCGATGCCGTTCTCACCGACCTGCACATGCCGTTGCTGGACGGCCCGGCCCTGGCGCGTGCGCTCAGAAAGCGCGGGTATGGCCGCCCGATCGTCGGGCTGACGGCCAATGCGCAGCCGCAGACCCAGACGCAGGCGCAAGAGCAATCGCAAGTGCAGGGGCAGGGGCAGGGGCAGGGGCAGGGGCAGGGGCAGGGCGACGGACTGCCGGCCGGCTTCGACAGCCTGCTGTGCAAGCCATTCACGTTGGCGGTGCTGCGCACCACCTTGAACAACATCAAGCAAGGCAGGACCTGAACCCATGCTGGCCCCATTCAAAGTACTCATCCTGGACGACCATCCCCTGTGCTGCGAGCACGCGCGCAGCCTGCTCATGGAGGCGGGACTCACGGACACGCACATGGCCTGCAACGCGCGGGAGGCCCTGGAGAAGCTGGGCGACGGCGGATTCCATCTCGTCATCACCGACCTGAAGATGCCTGACATGGACGGCCTGCAGTTCATCGATGAATTGAGCCGGCGCGACCTGCATCCCATGCTCGTGATATCCACCTCCTGCTCGCGCCGGCTGATGAACAGCGTCAGTCTCATGGCCAAGGAGTCCGGCTTTTCCGTCATCGGGATGTTCCAGAAGCCGTTCGGCACGGACCATGTCCAGGCGCTGGTCAGCCAACTCAGGTCCGTCCATGCAAACGAGGGGAAAACCGCTGCCGGCATCAGGGAGCGGCCGATTTTCGCCAAGGCCCACCTGGTGCAGGCTTTGCAGGAGAAAACCATACAGGCCTGGTTCCAGCCCAAGAAATCCCTGCTCACGGGCCACATCGTCGGCGTGGAAGCGCTGGCGCGCTGGAACGATCCGCAGTTCGGCTTCATGATGCCGGGCTCGTTCATGTCCGCCATCCGGTTCCATGGGCTGGACCATGCCTTGCTGGTGCGGATGATGGAAGATGCCATGTCGGCGCACCTGGCCTGGCGCAGTGCCGGACATGTCGTGCCTGTGTCCGTCAACCTGCCGGTACCGCTGCTGGACGATATCGGCCTGCCGGACGAGTTGCACGGCATGGCGGCCCGGTGCGGCATTGCTGCGGAGAACATCACGTTCGAGCTTCTGGAGGACCAGGCCGTCGGCATACCCGCCAACTACTACATGAGCGCGAGCCGGTTGCGCCTCAAGGGCTTCGGCCTGGCCCAGGATGACTACGGGCGCGGATACAGCTCGATGTACAGCCTCATCTCCACGCCCTTCACCGAATTGAAGATCGACCGGGCCTTCGTGGCCGGTGCGGCAGGTGACGAGGTGCGGACTGCGGCCTTGACGTCGTCGGTGCAACTGGGGCGGCAGCTGGGCCTGACGGTGACGGCGGAAGGCGTGGAGACCACCCGGGACCTGGAGTTGCTGCGCAGCATCGGATGCGATTGCGTACAGGGCTATCTGCTGTCCGCCGCGGTGCCTGCGGTTGAATTTGCCCTTATGCTGGCATCCGAGCCCCGGCACCAAGGCAACCCCACCTGACCCAAGCACGCAAGGCGTCCATGCCCGACTCCCCGTTCAGCAAGATCACACGCACCACACGCTGGCAGAACCGGGTACTGTTTGGAGCGCTTCCCCTGGCGATCTTCCTCATCGCCGTGCTGCTGTGGGGCTCGGAGAGGATCTTCGAGCAGGAGCAGGGGCGCCTGGCCTTGAACTTCTCCGCCATCGTCGGCTCGCTGCAGGAGCAGGAAATCTTCCTTCGGCGGCTCAAGGGCCGCAACGAGTCCTGGAAAGCGCTGCCGGACCAGAGGATAGCCACCATCGTCGACGTACCCGCACCTGCGCAGGCGGACTACCGCATGTTCCGTGGCCGCGAGGCCATCGGCGGCATTCCCTTTTCACTGCAATGCGCTGCGCGCGTGGCCTGCGACACGCTCCCGGACCGGCTTTTCTCGCTGGGCAGCTCCCTGGCCGCAGGCTATTCCTCCTTCTGGGCAGGCTCCTACTTCCCGGCAGCCGCTGCCTTCTTCACCAAGGAGGACGGGGCGATCAGCATCGGCGTGCCGGCCATCGACGTGCCCATCGGCAACGAGAGCGTCACGCAGGAAATGTTCGACAGCACGATTGCCGCCGTCAAGGCGCATCTGCGGGCCAGGGTCGCCGATGCCCGGCCGGGCGCCGGCTCCACGGCGCCGGCGCAGGAAATCGTCTGGTTCCGGTCGCCCCAGTTCCCGGAGAAGATGATCGGCATGGTCGCCGCCGGCTTTTCAAGCCATATCGAAGCCGGCGACGAAGCCGCCACAAGCCCGATCTACGCCGCCATCCTTTTCAGCCGCCAGCGCATCAGCGCCATAGAAAGAACCATCCATACGCTGCCCAGGCATCTTTTCTGGCTGGAGCACCGGGATTTCGGCGTGCTCATGGGCACCGGCCCCGTCCCGCAGGTGGACGACACGGGGATGCAGTACACGCGCAATGGCCTGATCCTCAAGACCGAGGATGCCTCCGGCCGGTGGACCGGCTACTACCAGGTGGACTACGCCACCTTTTTCCAGGGCAGGCTGTTCGCCCCTTCTGCCGGCCTGGTGCTGGCCCTGCTGCTGAGCCTGCTGGCCGGCGTGGCCTATACCCGGTGGTTCAACCGCAAGGTGATTGCGCCCGCGCAGGAGGCGCAGCGGGTCATCGTCGAGAGCAATGAATTCAACAGGACGCTGATCGAAACCGCTCCCGTGGCCATCTGCCTTGTGGCCTACGGCAGCGGGAAAATCATCTTCAGCAACTCGCTGGTGCAGGAGTGGCTGCACTCGGCCGATGGCTACCTGCGTCCCGGCTCGCCGGAGAACAAGGCGGCGCTGGAGGAGATTGTCCATGCCCGGGCCGCAGGCACCATGGAGCGCCTGGTCACCGAGCAGGGCAGGACGCTTCATGTGGCCTATGCGCCCACGCGCTACCTCGGCCAGGATGTGACGCTGTGCATTTTTGCCGACGTCAGCGCGCGCGCGGAGATCGAGAGCAACCTGGAGCGGGCCAGAATCGCGGCGGACGAGGCCAACGAGGCCAAGTCCACCTTTCTGGCGACCATGAGCCACGAAATCCGCACGCCGCTGTATGGCGCGCTGGGCACGCTGGAGCTGCTGGGCATGACCGAGCTCACCCAGCTGCAGAGCAAATACGTGGACCGTATCGAAGCGTCCTCGTCCATCTTGCTGCAGATCATCAGCGACATCCTGGACACCAGCAAGATCGAGGCCGGCCAGCTGCAGCTGGAAAAGGCCCCGTTCAATCCCCGGGAGCTGGTGCAAAACTGCACCAGTTCCTACGCCGCCATGGCGCAGCAAAACGGCCTGCTGCTGTTTTCCTGCGTGGACGCGCAGGTGCCCGAGTCGGTGCTGGGCGACGCGGTGCGCATCCGCCAGATCCTGGGCAATCTCATCAGCAACGCCATCAAGTTCACGGAGGCCGGCCATGTGATCGTCCGCCTGCGCAGCATGCCGGGCCCGGCCTCGCAGGCCCGGCTGGTGTTCGAGGTCTGCGACACGGGCGTGGGCATAGAGAAATCCCTGCATGGCGAGCTTTTCACGCCCTTTTATCTCGTCAAGAACAGCAGCCGCACCGCCCGTGGAGCGGGCCTGGGCCTGTCCATCTGCTGGAGCCTGGCCCGGATGATGTCCAGCTCCATCGAGGTCTGGAGCGAGCCCGGCCTGGGCAGCAGGTTCTGGTTCGAGCTGGGGCTGGAGACCGTCGCGCAGGAGCAGGGGCCGGAGCAGGAGGAGGCTCCCGCGCTGCAGGGCGCCCGGATCGCGGTGCGCACCCCCCACCCGGAACTGACGGACAACATCTGCGCCTGGCTGCGGCGCTGGGGCGGCCAGGCCCGCGCGGCGGCAGCCGCCCCGGTGGCGGCCCATGACGATGAGCTGCTGCTGGACGTCCTGCTGCCGGCGGACAGCCCCGCGCCGCAGTGGAAGGGGCGGCACCTGAACCTGTCCTCGCCGGACAACCGGGGCATCGACGGGCACAACGTCCTGAGCATCGGCCAGGGCATTGCGCAGGTGCTTGGCGGTGCGCAGCGCTCTGCCAGCGCCGGCACCGATCTGCCCCTGTTCGACCTGCGCGTGCTGGTCGCCGAGGACAATCCCGTCAACCAGGTGACGCTGCGCGGCCAGCTCGAGAGCCTGGGCTGCGAAGTCACGGTCGCCGACGACGGGGAGGAGGCGCTGGCGCTGTGGGACATCAGCCCGCACGACCTGGTGCTGACGGATGTGAACATGCCCTACCTCAACGGCTACGAACTCGCCGAGCGACTGCGTTCGGAGGGGGTTGCCTGCCCCATCGTCGGCGTGACCGCCAATGCCATGCTGGACGAGGAAAACCGCTGCCTGAACGCCGGCATGAATGCCTGGCTGGTCAAGCCCATCCAGTTGCGCACGCTGGTCCGCACCCTGGAGAAGTTCGCGCCGAGAAAGCGCCTGCGTCCGGCGCCTGCCCAGGCCGGCGCTGCGGCGGCGGACATTCCCCCGCCCCCGGCCCTGTCGGAGCCCAACGTTTTGCAGACGCACAGGCAGGTCTTCGTGCAGTGCATGAACGACGACATAGAAATGCTGGCCCGCGGCCTGGATGAGCGCCGGCCCGACCTGGCCGCCCAGGCCCTGCACCGCATGCGCGGCGCCTTGCTGCTGGCCAGGATGCAGGAGCTTGCCGCCCGCACCCAGGCGCTGGAAGAGCGGCTCCTGAACGGCGCCCCGGAGCCCGGCCTGCAGGCCGCGCTGTCAGTCCTGCTGGACGACCTCCTGGCCGACCTTCGCGCCATGATGGCGCAATTGCCCCAGCCCTAACCCTTTGCTTGCGATCCCATGAAACTGAAACTGCGCATTGCTGTCGTGGACGACCACGCCGTGGTCCTGCTTGGCGTCAAGGACTTCCTGGAGCAGGACCCCAATCTCCAGGTCGTGGCCACGTTCGATACCCCGTCGTCCTTGATGGAATACGCCAGATCGAACCCCCTGGACGTGGTTCTGACCGACTACTCCATGCCGGGCGATGACCTCTACGGAGACGGCCTGCGCTACGTGGACTACCTGATACGCCATTTCCCGCACATCAAGGTGCTGGTGCTGACGACCGTCTCCAATCCCATGATCATCTCGGCCCTGTATGACGCGGGCGTCGCCGGCGTGCTGCTCAAGGAAGATCCGCTCAGCCAGATCATGGCGGCGCTTCAATGCGTGCGCCTCAACACGCGCTACTACTCGCCCTCGTTCCAGGCAGGCACGCCCAGGCAGGAGAGGACGGTTTTCCTGAGCGAACGCGCCAACAACCTCTCGCCGCGCGAATTCGAAGTCCTCAGGCATTTCGCCAAGGGGGAATCCATCACGGAAATCGCCGCACGCCTGAGGCGCAGCGTCAAGACCGTCAGCCTCCAGAAGAACTCCGCCATGCGCAAGCTGAACGTGGACAGCAACCAGGACCTGGCCGCCTTCTGCGCCGAGCACCATCTCTTCGACTGACCGGCCTGCGGGCTGCACCAGCCGGTCAACCTTCCAGCGCCTGGCCTTGCGCCTGGCGGCCGTCCTCGGCGTCCACCTCGCCCAGGCGATAGTGCGGTTCGGACGGCATCAGGCGAAACCCCAGAAGTGCCCCGCGCCGGCTTGTCTTCATCGCCAGGGGCGCCTGGCAATGCACGCAGCCATAGTTCACGAAATTGGCATCCTGCTCCAGCGAGTAAAAGCGGAACCTCAGTCCGGGGTGGGGCTTGGACAGGGATGTATTGCTCAGCAATTCGTAGCATGGGTCGCACAGTTTCTGGATTGTTTTCGGCTGCATTTCTGGAAATAAAACGGATCGATATACCGCTGTCCAGTCTTGCCAGAACCTGCGCAATCCAGGTTAAGACGATTCTTATCGTCGGCTGTCATATCCGTTGCAATGAATGCCGCCGCCGGCGGCAATCCGACAGTTTCCGCTGCTTTTGCAACACTTGGTTACTTCCTTGACCCATCTCAAATCCCCCAGGCGGCGGCGCCGATACGCTTCGGCCCATGAATCGCCACGGCTTGACTTGGGTCAGCCTGGCCTGGCACGCAGGCATTCCATGCCGATACCGCGTGCGCACACAACAGCGGCGCCCTACGCCGCACAGGAGATGCATCAATGCACATCGGCCAACGTTTCTGGCGCCGCCAAGGGCTGGGCACCAAACTGTCCATCACCAATTTCGTCTGGGTCGCCTCCATCCTGGGCCTGCTGGTCCTGGGCATTGCCTGGGATGTCAGCAAGTCCCTGCAGTCCAGGATGAACAGCGACATGCAGCAGGGCATACGGACGCTGTACAACTTCATCGAGTCCAACGACAAGGAGCTGCGCCAGCGCACCCAGTTCCTGGCCGACAGCCTGGCGCACAGCCTGCAGGGCACGCTCAGCCTGGACACCGGCGGCAGCGAGCCGGTGCTGAGCCTGGACGGCCAGCCGCTCAACGGCAACGATGCGCAGCTGCAGGCCTTCACGCGCAGCACCGGCGCCGTGGCCACCGTGTTCGCGGCCCAGGGGCAGGGCGACTTCGTGCGCATTGCCACCACGCTCAAAAATGAGAAAGGCGACCAGAGCGCGGCCGTGCTGGGCAGCCGCCTGGACCGCGCCCACCCCGCCTACGCCGCCATCCAGGCCGGCCAAAGCTACATGGGCCTGGCCCACCTGTTCGGCCGCCAGTACATGACGCACTACCGCCCGCTCAAGGACGCGGCGGGCGCCACCGTGGGCATTGCCTTCGTGGGCCAGGACTTCTCGCAACTGCTGGAGCACTTCAAGGACTCCATCCGCGCGCTCAAGGTCGGCCAGACCGGCTACTACTTCGTGCTCAACGCCGAAGACGGGCCCCAGCGCGGCCAGCTGGTGGTGCATCCCGCCATGGAGGGCAAGAACATCAGCGAGTCCAGGGACGGCGACGGCCGTTTCTTCATCCGCGACATGCTGGACCGCAAGCAGGGCAGCATCGCCTATCCCTGGACCAACCCGGGCGAGGAGCAGCCCCGCGACAAGCTGGTCGTCTTCAGCCACTACGCGCCCTGGAACTGGGTCATCGCCACCAGCGCCTACGTGGACGAATTCGTCTCCGAGACCCGCAGCCTGATCCTGCAGTTCGCCCTCATGGGCCTGGGCGCCGTGCTGCTGCTGTCGGCCGCGTGGTTCTGGCTCATCCGCCGCATGATCGTGCGCCCGCTCAAGCAGGCCAGCCACATGGCCTACGCCATTGCCGATGGCGACCTCACCTTGCGCGTGCACAGCGACCGCCATGACGAAATCGGCCACCTGCTGGAGGCCATGAACACCACCAGCACGGGCCTGACCCGCGTGGTCGGCAGCGTGAACGAACAGGCCCACAGCGTGGCCCTGGCCAGCGCGGAAATCGCCCAGGGCAACCAGGACCTGGCCGCCCGCACCGAAAGCGAGGCCAGCGCGCTGGAGCAGACCGCCGCCGCCATGGAGGAACTAGGCTCCACCGTGGCCCACAACGCGGACCACGCGCAATCGGCCGACCGCATCACGCGCGAGGCCCAGCGCGTCGTCACCGAAGGCGGGCAGGCCGTGCGCAAGGTCGTGCAGACCATGCAGGGCATAGACGCCAGCAGCAAGAAGATTGCCGACATCATCGGCGTCATCGACGGCATTGCCTTCCAGACCAATATCCTCGCCCTCAACGCCGCCGTGGAAGCGGCCCGGGCGGGCGAGCATGGCCGCGGCTTTGCCGTGGTGGCCGAGGAAGTGCGCGCCCTGGCAGGCCGCAGCGCCGAGGCCGCCAAGGAAATCAAGCAGCTCATCAGCCACAGCGTCGCCGAAATCCACACCGGCAACCAGGAGGCCGCGTTTGCCGGGGAAACCATGGAACAGGCCATGGAGGAAATCCGCAAGGTCACCCAGCTCATCTCGGACATCAGCCACGCCAGCGCCGAGCAAAACAGCGGCGTCGCCCAGGTGGCCGAGGCCATCACCCACATCGACCAGACCACGCAGAAAAACGCCGCCCTGGTCGAGGAAATGGCCGGCGCCGCCGCAGGCCTGCGCCACCAGTCCGATCAACTGGTGCGCGTGGTCTCCATCTTCCGGTTGCAGGGCGGCAGCAATGCCCAGGCACAGGCGGCGCCCCGTGCACCGTCGCTGGCGCCCGGCGCGGCCAAGGCATCTGTGCCCCAAGCCGCCCCGCCTGCCGTTGCCAAGCCTGCCACCCCGGCCGCGTCGGCTGCCTCGGCAAAACCGGCTGCCGCCAAGCCCATCGCCATGGCCTCCAAGGCCGATGACGACTGGGACAGTTTCTAGGCGTCGCGCCCGCCTCAGTCGTGCCGCGCCATCAGGTCACGGCGGCGGCGCTCGTAGTAATGCCGCTGGCACTCGGCCGCCTCCTGCCAGGCCTGCCTGTCTATGGCTTCCTGCACATGGTCGGGCAGCGGCCGGGGCGGCACAGCGGTGGCCAGCATGGCGTCCATGCCCTCCAGCGGCGCAAAGCCCAGGCAGGGCAGCTCGAACGGCAGCGCGGGCTCCTGCGCATTGGCAAGAATGGCCCCCAGCGCCCAACGCGCCATGCGGTCAAAGAAGCCGTCAGGGTGTCCATGGTTCCAGTAGCGCGCCATCTCCGGCCCCGCAAACCGCATGGCGTCATAGGCATGCCTGGGGTTGTGGCGGGCCAGCTCCACCACCTCGCTGAACCAGATCTCTCCAATCCCGTAGTGCTCATGCCCGCTGTTCACGCGTGGCGGCACAAACCACTGAATGCGCTCCCCCTTCGCATTGCGCCGCGTGAAAGACAGGTCATCGCAGGTGCGGATGCGGCGCAAGACCTTGGGCGCAGGCCCCGGGATCAGACTCTGGGGCGGGTGCTTGGCATCGCGCCTGGGCTTGGTCTTGTACTTGGGTTTGCTGTCTTTGGCCGGGGCATCCTTGGCGCCCAGCACCTCGCGCTGCACCCAGCGCCGGAAGCGCTTGGCTTCAGGTGAGGGGCTGGCCTGGATCAGTGCATGCAAGCCGTCCGCGTTGACGGCCGCCACGGCTTCGCGCCTGGGCTTGCGGCCGGGTTCGCTGGCAAGGCGGACGGTGCAGCGCTGGTCCTCATCGAGCTGGCCCGTAGCCACCTTGTGGCGGGAGATTCCCAGGGCGGTGCACACATCCTTGGCCAGGAACCAGGTCAGGCCGTTCCTGGGGAATGTGCGGATCGGGATGTCGCCGAAATGGAAGGTTTGGGGGGTGATGTCGTCTGCAGGAATACCACGGACGGACGGGGTCTGCGTAGCCATGACTGGCCTCCTATGATTCGTTGGACTACCAACTTCGCCTCCTGTTGAGAGAGGCGGCCGGGTGCTTCAACACGGTCATAGGGCCGCCCGCAGATTTCCCCCGAAGGGTCTTGTATAGCTGCGCGCCACCCGGCCATAAGCAAGCCTTGCCCCGGAGCTCGGGGCAAGACGAAACGTATGGACGAAAAAAGCCACTGGACTTACGGGAGTGACTTCCGCCTATGAGGTGTGTTGAGCACCGGGAGGGATCGTAGCAGGTGTGGGCGTGCGGGAGGTGCCCAAAGCTGTTACGTAGGTGTGCTGGATGGAGGGTGCAGGGACGTGTTGAATGAGTGGCTTTGCAGTGAATTGCGAGGGCAACGTTTAGTTGTTCAAGGCCTGTGCGTCAGCAGTAGGCCACCGCCGCTGACCTGCCCCCTTTAGACGTGCCAATGTTCACTTAGCGAGTCCAAGGTTGTGGAGACTACTTGATCTCCGGTGATTGCCTTGCATCGCCAGCGCGCTGGCGATGCAAGGCAGCGAAGCTGGCCGGCGAGATGCGCCCAGTGAACTGTGGGGCCGCACCTCGTTGTAGTCCCGCCGCCAGCGTGTTATCTCCTGACGGGCCTGCGCCAGCGTCTCGAACCATTGCTCGTTCAAGCACTCGTCCCTGAACTTGCCGTTGAAGCTTTCGATGTAGGCGTTCTGGGTCGGGCATCCGGCATCGTTGAGCAGATGCCGAACGCCGCGTGCCGCTGTCCACGCTATGAAGGTCCGACTGGTGAACTCAGGCCCCTGATCGGTGCGGATGGCCAGCGGGTAGCCGCGGAACTGCGCTGCCTGGTCCAGCAAGCGCACGACGTACTCGCCACCCATGCCGTGGTCCACCGCGATGTCCACACACTCGCGGCTGAAGTCATCGACCACCGTCAGGCACTTGATGCGCCGGCCGTTGGTCAGTGCGTCCATCACGAAGTCTGCGCTCCAGGTGTCATTGACGTGCTGGCTGGCAGCCAGGGGCTGGCGCTCGCCAGTGGGGCGTTTGACCTTGCGGCGCTTGCGCACCGACAGGTTGGCCAGCTTGTACAGGCGCCACACGCGTTTGTGGTTCACCTGGTGGCCTTCAAGGCTCAACAGGTCGTGGATGCGCCGGTAGCCAAAGCGCCGGCGCTCGTGCGCCAACTCGACGATGCGCGTGCTTAAGGCTGGCCGTGGACTGGTTCATGCTGGGCGGCTCCCGGTAGCTGGTTCTGGACAACCCCGCATAGCGACAGGCGCGGCGCTCGCTGATGGACAGTCCCTGAACCATCCTGGCAGCGGCCTCGCGCCTGGCCTGCGGGGTCAGTGCTTTACCCCGAAGCCCACCTTCAGCGCTTCGATGTGCAGGTGGCCTCGGCAAGCAGCTTCTTGAGCCTGGCGTTTTCGCTCTCGATCTCGCGTAGCCGCGTGGCCTCGCCGGCGTGCATGCCGCCGAACTTGGCGCGCCACTTGTAGAAGGTCGCATCGCTGAAACCGCCCAGGCGACCCAGTTCCTTGACCGGCATGCCGCCCTCGGCCTGCTTGAGAAAACCGATGATCTGTTCGTCGGTGAATCTGCTCTTCTTCATGTCCGTTCTTCCTCTGAAAACGGACTCTACTAACCTTCGACTGGTATGCCCTATGGGGAGCAGGTCAGGTCCACCAGGAGGCTGCAGCAACAGGGCTATGGGCTTCCCATCATGCTCATGGTGTGTCTGCCGACCATGTTAGGTAATGAGACTTAGGAGGAAGTTCGTAAGCGCCTTCTTCGGATCATCCTCGTCAGACACGATCATCTCAATACCCCATTGCCTCAGCACTTCTTCTGCCGCTGGGTTTGGGCGATGAGTGAAGACGTAGGACTTGGGTCTAACGGATGCCAGCGGTGAACGTCCCCACATTTCCGTCAGTCGATAGAACAGAAGTCGGATGTTGAAGTCCGTCAGGCTATAGCCGATGAAGAGGACGGAATTGCTCAGTACGTCGTTGCGCAGCTTGATGTCCAGTGGCGTATCGAAGTTCAGACGTTGGTAGTAGCTGGTTTCATCGAGAACGATCGATTCGTCGGCGGCAAAGTCGCCATGGAACTTGATGATCTGCCGGTGACCGTCCCTGACGGCGACCATGTCCGCCACGCTGGCAATCCTGTCGTACTTCACGCCGAACTCAGCGTGGGCGATTTCAAGCCAACGATCATAGTTTGTGGTGTAGATTCGCGAGAAATTTCCCTGAGTGATCAATCTGTGAATATCAGATGCCTTGATGTCTGTGGATGGCTTGTGCCACTCCCGATCCATCCAGCTTCGCAACTCGCCGAGTCCGCCTCTCTTCTTTTTGTAAAACTCAGCAAGGGTCTGGTAGTTCCCGTAGGTGGCAAACACTGCCGGGTCATAGCCCAGTTCCTTCGCGATCTGCGCGATTAACTGGCCCCAACTTGGCAAGCCAAGGTTCGCGGATACTCCCGCGCCGGCGAACAGCATCAGCTTGCCGCTGCGGTGCGCTTCAAGAAGTTCAGCTTTCATCTCATGACTTTCGTAGCGTTCAGGTGGGCGGCGAACTTGTCCAACGCTTTGCGGCGCATTGAGATGTTGTCTTTGTCGGTACCCATCTCGGCAAATGTCATCGTGCTGCCGTCAGGGATGAAGACGCAGTCCCACTGGAAGTCCTCCGGGCCGGCAGGCATGCGAGGAACAGTGCCTTCGATGGCACCCTCGAACAGGTGCATCTCGCGCCCGTCGCAGTACCCGAGCACAGTCTTTGCTGTGACCTTGTCATCACCAAGGCCAGCCACGAGGTTAGCAAAGCGCTTGGCTTCTAGACGATCCCAAAATATCTGGGTCAAGCCTGCGGGGAGGTCGTTCAGTCCCCCAAGGTACAGTCCGGTGTGCTCAACGAACAACGGGCGGCCGATTTCTTGGAAGGCCTTGATCAGTTTGTCCCTTACGAGCGCGTGGACGTCTTGTGTCTGCAGTTCCTCGATCTTTCTGGATACCGGCACGATGTCCACGCCGACTGGGGTAAGGATGCGTTGCACTTCCTCAACCTTGTGTTTGTTGCCGGACATAAATCGAATCTTCAATTCAGACCCTCCATGAATGAAAAGCGTTTGGCGACTTCGTACTGCTGCTGCATGTCGCAGATGGAGAGCCCCTCTGCCATGGCTGCAGTCTGGTCGTCGGCCAAGCCGCGTTGATGGATCGCGGGGTTGTCGGAGCAAATCACGAACGGCACGCCGTGGCGCCGGAATTCTTGCAGAGGGTGTGCCTCATCGCGAGGAACTGCACCTGTGAGTCGGTTACTGATCGGACAAACCTCGATGCAAACCTCCTTGGCGGACAACAGATCTAGCAGATCCGGATCCTTGCCAGCAGCCGTGCCGTGGCCGATCCGATCTGCGTGGAACAGTTCCACGGCCGCACGGACGTTCTCCACGCGGCCGGTCTCTCCAGCATGGATGGTAATGCCGAAGCCGTACCGCTCCTTGGCCTCTCTGAACATCACGGGTAACTCGGCTGAGTAAGGAATCTCTTCATCTCCGGCAAGGTCGAGTCCCACGACATCCTTGGGCCGTCCGAGATCCTCATATGCCTGCAAGAGGGTGGAGAGATTGGAGGCGCTATAGTCGCCTCGCGTCACGGTGAGGATCAAGCCCCGCTGGATGCCGTAGTGCAGAGCCGCGTTGCCGGTCGATTCGACGAGATGTTCCAATGCTTGCACAGGCGTGCAATTCTGAAGCCCGGTCAGGTACAAAACGCTGCTGCGAAGCTCAACAAACCGAACGGAGTGCTCTGCTAGGTTCGCAAGAACAGCGTAGGAGAGGCGATCAAGGTTTGCGCGTTTCTTGGGGAAGAGTCGCAGCACCTGCCAAGGCGTGAGATATTCAGTCAGCGAATTGCACGGCGTCAGGCGGACCATATCACGCTCGAAATCAAATCCATCCGGAAGCGACGTTGCTTCATCGGCCAGGATGTCTCGGATGGTCGACAAAGGTATTGCGCCGTTCATGTGCACGTGTAGCTCACCTCGGTCATGCACGTGCGCTTGTGCTCCGTCGTCGTCTGCGTTTTCAGTTCCTGCCAATAGCCCAGGCAGATCAAGTTGCCGTTGAATCAATCTTTCTCCCTGAATCTTGTTGTGGGCTTCTGCCCTTTTTTGAGGTTAGCGTCGGATCTGCTACGCGTGGCTTCTCCTAGAGCCGATGTTAGTTGGAAAACTGACGGCCAAGGACGGCATTCGCTGCAAAGCTTACCCCTGACGGCTAAGGTCCAACGCCTGCAGCGGTTAGTGGATTCAACCGGCCAACCCAACACATTCGTCAAACCTCAACCGGCTTGAGTCGCTTTACAGCGCCCGCACTGGAATGCAGATGTCGCAGCAGAACTCACCGGTCTCGGCATCCATGGCAGTGGCCGCAGAAAACATCTCAAAGCAAGGCCGGTCGTCACATTGCATGCCGCTGGACGGCATCCATTCGCGCGTCAGCCGCATCCAGGCGTTGGCCAAGCCCTCGGGTTTTCCTTTGAACCTTGCCACGGCGTAACGGCCGCCTGGCAGGGTTTGGGTGTCCACCTGGCCGCTGGCGACAAAATGTGCGGGGACTTCCACGCAGGCGTCATAGCGGCATTTGCTGGCGGGTGTGAGAGAGGGGTCGTCATAGCCTATGCCGTAGCACGTTTGATCGCTGAGGCCATTGGAATGCATCCACGGCGCAATGGTGCCTCGCCAGAATTGGCCTATGGCTGGCCCATAAGGGCCGATCAAGCGTTGATAGGCGACATGTGCTTTGGGTAGATCAATGATGCGGACGTCCATGGCGATTTCTTCCTTCAGGTGACAAGAGCCCTGAGGTTCGCCGAACGCGCATGGGTCTTCCTGATGGAGATTGCCGAAGACCTGATCAGGATTGCTCTCCTGGCTGCCTGGCGACTGCCCGATGGCGGCCGCCTGGGTCTTCAGCCGCTCAAGCGTGGTGGAGCGCCAGGCCGATGGCGTGCAGCCAAACTTGAGCTTGAAGGCACGCGCAAATGCTTCGCCCGATTGGAAGCCGGTGGCCAAGGCGGTTTCAAGCACGGTTTCCTTGCTGCCGCAGGACAGCCGGAATGCCGCTTTCTCGAGCCGTCGGCGCTGCGCATAGCTGCCCAGCGTTTCTCCCATCCACGCCGCGAAAATTCTGTGAAAGTGGAAGCGCGAGAAATTGGCGATGTCGGCCAGATGTGCGCCATCCAGAGGCTGATCCAGGTGGGCATCGATGTAGTTGAGCACGCGATTGATCCGTCGCGCGTACTCGGCGCGGGATGCCTGCTCGGAAGGCTTGTTCGTCATGGTCGTTGTTCTTCAAATCACCGTTCATGCGGCGATGGGGCTTGCCTGTCGGCAGGGGGGCGGATGGAGACGACCAGCCGGCACAGCTCTCGTCAGGCCGGCGCCTTGCCCTTCACCCACAGCCCAAACTCCTTCATCACTTGCACCACGGGCTTGAGCCGCTCCCCATCGGGCGTCAGCTCGTACTCCACCTTGACCGGTGCAGTGGGGTAGACGGTGCGCTTGACCAGGCCCGCTTCCTCCAGCGCGCGAAGGTCCAGGGTGAGGGAGCGTTGGGAGATGCCGGGCATGTCGCGGCGCAGGTCGTTGAAGCGGCGGGGGCCATCGATGAGGTAGGAGGCGATGAGCAGCCTCCAGCGGCCGCCCAGCAGGCGCATGGCTTCTTCCACGGAGCAGCCGGAGATGTTGGATTTCATAGCACATTCATCATAGGCAGACGGCAGGTATATTTTTTTAACCTATGGGCAGTTTTATTGCCTTCTTCCAGATTTATCCCTGGTGCATGACATTGGCCAGGGGCTGTGCCTGAACGCGCAGGCCCCTTGTTCCATCACCAGAGAAATTCCATGAAGCTGTATTACCTGCCGGGCGCCTGTTCGCTGGCGCCGCACATTGTCCTGAACGAGCTGGAGCTTGATTTCCAACTGGTCCGGGTGGACCACAAGACCCACCAGACGGAAGACGGCAGGGACTTCCGTGCGCTCAGCCCGTTCGGCTATGTCCCCTTGCTGGAGTTGGACGACGGCAGCCTGCTGCGGGAAGGGCCTGCCGTCCTGCAGTACCTGGCGGACCTGGGGCCTGCGTCGCTTCTGGCGCCGGCCCATGGCAGCCTGGAGCGCTATCGGCTGCTGGAGTGGCTGGCCTTTCTGAACTCGGAAATCCACAAGGGCTTCATCCCGCTGCTGTATGCGGTGGCGGCGGGAAAGTACGGCGTGGAGACGGCCAAGCCCAAGCTGGAGCAGCGGTATGCCTGGGTGAACGCGCAACTGGCCGGCAAGCGCTACCTGATGGGCGATGGCTTCACCGTGGCCGATGCCTATCTGTTCGCGCTTACGCAGTGGGGGCAGGCGCCGTGGCTGGAGTCGGTCTACAAGACGAGCATTCGCTTCGATGGCCTGGAGCATCTTGCAGCCTGGTACGCGCGGATGCGGGAGCGGCCTGCCGTGCGCCAGGCGCTGCAGGCGGAAGGTTTGCGATAGGGCCGGTGGCCGCCACGCATGCGGCCACCATGCACTTTGCTGCGTCATGGCAAGCAGCCTGCGCCTTGCGGCCTTGAGGGTGCCCAATGCAAATCGTCTGACGTGAAGTGACGTGATGTGGACGTGACGGATCACGCCAAGGTTTCAAGGCTCACGGCCACGATGACGGGAGCAGGATCGGTGTTCACGAGGCGCAAGGCCTGGTTTGGCTGTCCGTCTCCGCGTGCGCGCTGAACCGTCACACCCATGGCCTGCACGGTGTCAGCCTCATCCAGCGTCTGGCGCAGCGAGGCGGGGATCGGCGCTGCGGCAGTGAAGTCGAAGCGGGGTTTCAACGCGACGTAGAAAGTTGACACACGGCACGCCATCAGGCCGCCAGGCCCGAAGAATACGCCTGCATCCGGCACCAGGCCGCGACCCAGCGCCACCATCGAGGCGTCGTACCAGCTGCCGGGGTAGATCGGCACTTGGTCCCAGCATTCAGATGTGATCGTCACCGTCTCCAGCGAAGCGGCGGGTAGCGCAAGGACGCGGCCGGAAGCGTCCAGGGCCTGCAGGGAAGCCGGAGCCTGCGGCCCTGCGCCGGATGTGTCGTTGAGATTCAAGCGCAAGGTGCCGGGGTTTGCGATCGTGCCGACAGCCACTGCTGCGCTCCACTCCGACGAACTCTTGGGCAGTGTCCAGATCGGTTTCCACTGGAGGTAGCCGGTCTCGTACACCTTGGTCCATCCCACCGGAGTGGGCGAGTATGCAGGTTCGCCTGGAGGCGTTGCCATCTTCTGCATGGCGCCTGCAAGCATCGACTGATAGGGAAATTTGCAGGCTTCGAGTACCTGCAGAAAGGTCTTGTATCCCTGCGAAAAGCTGCGCCCCGACGCTTGGTACAGCGCGCCATTGGCAGCGGACTGGGGCACCGTATCTGCAAAGAGGAACTGCGCGTCGGCCATGGTGCCGGTCACTGGATCCGGCCAGTTCCACGCGGTCACCGGCATCAGCATCTGCCCCCGCACCAGCGGCGCCGAAATGGATGCCGAGCGCTTGAACACCATGCCGGTTTTCGGCCCGCTCGATACGCTTGGGGCCCTTGGGGGCGGAGGCACCAGATCAGCCAGGCCGCCGAGGAACTGATGGATCACGTTCATGAACGCTGTCTCCGGTTGACGGGGGTGGGCGGGGTGGGCAGGACCGGCCGCGGCGTCCCGCCCACCCGCTGGTCTTCAGGTCAGTGGATGCCCGGGAAGTCGACGATCACGCCGATGATTTGCGGGTTCACCGAGGTGCTGCTTCCCTTGAAGGTATTGGCCTGTGCGGTGCTCTTGGTGTACTCGGACTGGTGACCGCCCGTGCCACCGAAGGTGAAGGGCCCGATGCGCACACCCGCGCTGGCCTCGAAGGCCTGCTTGTTCTGCTGATAGGTGTTGGCGCTCATCGTGATCTCGAACGAAGGCTTGTAGACGACCAGCAGCTCGGACACCCGTGCCGCGACGATGCCGTTCGGGCCGAACAGGGAGCTCGATCCCGGGCCACCGTTGGCCACCCACGGGGCGACGATGGTGTAGCCCTGGCCGCCCGGCCCCTGCTGGGCCTTGGCCAGTTCGCTCATGAAGCCGCCCGGGTACCAGTCGCCCGGATTCACCTTCACGCGCGTGGAGGACTCGCAGCTGATCTTCACTGCCGAGCTCGAGTCCTGGTTGAACAGGTCGGACTTGCTCCAGCCGCCCGATGCGTTGACGCTCCAGAAGAAGTTGCCAACGCTGGTCGAGCCCTTGGCAAACGAGGACTTGAAGTCGCTGCTCGATTGCGAAGATTTCATCGCGATCGAGAATGCGCCTGCGCTGCCATTGCTGAGCGCTGCGCGCCAGTCCGCGCCCGTCGTGTCGATGTGGAAGTCCGGCTGCCAGCGCAGGATGCCCGAGCCATCCGGCACCTTGGTCCAGCCTGCCGGTGCGTTGTTTGAGGCAGGGTCGCCCGACGGAATCTGCATCATGTCGATGGCGCGCTGCAGATCGCTGGGCATGCTGGCCCACTCCAGTTCCATCTTCATCTTGACCGCCTGGTTGTAGGCGTTGGTGGCCGCCTGGATGGCGGCAACGTAGGCAGCAGCCTCCGGCGCGTTGTTGAGCCAGGTGTTGATGTCAGGGTAGCGGGCTGCGAATATCAAGCCGCCGTTCTGCTTTGAACTCAGGTAGAACTGGTTCATGTCGCTGTTGGCCTTGGCCATCGCATTGCTTTTCTGGACGCACAGGTTGGCCAGCTCCGCCTGATTGGCCTGCTGCTCGGGGCTGACCTTGAATGTCACGTGACCAAAGATCTGGCGAACGGCGTCGAAGAGCGTCGCATCGAGGCTGCCGTACTGGCCGATCGCGGACCACTGCGGCATGCCGCTGACGATCTGATAGGCGGCCGGGTCCCATTGCCCGGTCGGAGCCGTGCCCCAGCTGAAGTCCTTGGGGGTGCCAAGCAACTGGAAATTCGGGGTGCCGAGATTATCGACAAGGGCGTTGTACAACTGGCTGAACATGGCTTGATCTGACATGGCGTGCAATTCCTGAAATTGAATGGATAGGGAGCGACATGAGGTTTGAAGTCATGAACGCTTTTCTTTGCCAATGAGAATGATTGCCCGGTATTGGGCCTAAGGCATGTGGTGCTTGGGAGAAATCGCAGGGGGTGACCGCGAAGAATGATTCATGGCGGGATACTCCTTTGAGTTGCGTGCAAGGATCCGACACGTGGGTGCCGGGAAGATGCCTCGACGGATGCGGACCGTAGAGACGAAGAAACAAAAAGGCGAAGAGACTAAAAGGCGAAGAGATATGAGCCTCTGCAGTCGTTCAAGGCTCGCGCCGATATTTCATGTCAACCGCGCAAACCTTAAATGCAATGGTGCCTGCTGAAGCCGCCATAAGGAGATTGCTCACCCTCCGGTTGATCCAAAGTCGCGAAAGTCAATGTCCGATATTCGTTGTGCTCATCATGCCCAATTGCACCAGGAGGGTGGAATACTTCCAATGTCGTATTCGGTGGGTACGGACAGGCGATGCGCGCTGGCCTGGATATCAGGTGTCGCCGCCATTGCGAGTTGCCGTTGGCGCGAATGTCTGCAACTGGGCGGTGCTTGTCAGGCCCAGTTTGCGCAGAATGTTTTCGCGATGCTTGCGCACGGTCAAGTCGCTGAGGTAAAGCGAACGTGCGATCTCCTTGCTGGTGTGTCCCGCCAGCACGTGCGCCAACACCTCCTGCTCGCGCGGAGACAGAGGGAGCGGTGAGCGGGCAGCGCTCAACCAGCCTTGCCGCCTGGCATGCGTGACGAGTTCTACGGCATTGCGCAGGCCCAGCCGTGTACACATATTGCTGCGGTGCTTGCGTACCGTGTGTTCGCTGATGCCCAGCGTGTGCGCAATGTCCTTGCAACCAAGGCCTTTGGCCATCGCTTCGAGTACATCGATTTCGCGCGCAGTGAGTGCAGACGCGATGACTTCATCTGCTGTTGGATGCTCAGCATCGAGATGGCATTCGCTATTTGCCAAAGCTATTTCCGATATGTCCATGGTATGTCTCCCATTTTCTATGTGCCGATGCCATAGGGCCATTCCACGCCGAAGCCTCGGCGAGACTGCTTTGCACAGTGCCGTTTGAAAGATTGAATAACTCGCTAAAGGGCCTGTTTACCGACTGAATAAACTGGCGTCATGCCATTCGTGTAGAAATTGTGCGGTAAAGGATCAGCCGGAAAAAGCCTGAACATTGGACGATTGAAAATCGCGCGCATTCAGCCTGCGGCAGCCTTTTGTATCCAAGGCGGGAGATTAGTAAACCATTATCAAGATGGTGTGGTGCGTTGAGGGAGTATCAAAGTCGTTTGAGAATCTGTTATCGCCATTTCACCGTTGGAATGGACATCTTAGTGGAAATCTCTGGCGAAATCATTACATCTGGCTACAAAAGTTCGACACCAAGGTTTTTGCAGCAGATTGTGGGAAAGCCAATGGTCTTCTGTGGGTCGCGCTTGTGTGATCAGGATTTTCTGGCACTGCCCATCCGAGTCCAGGATGCGGGCTGTAGCGCAGGTCTTGAGACATGCGGGTAAGCAATTGCTGCCATGGCGTATCGAGAAGCGGCTGGGTGCCTGCGATGTGCTTCAAGGGAAGCACCTCTTTTGCCAAAAGCGTTCCCGGGTCATGACGAAGGGCGTGAGCACCACGACCGTCGCCAGTTCCAACGACCTGGATAGACGCCATTTCAAGGGGCAGGGCGGGTGCCCTCGTCAGGCCCGCCCTCCAGCACGCGCAGCAGCAGGGAGAGCCTCTCATCCAGCTCGGCCAGTTCGGCGGCAGGCATGGGCGCCAGCATGGCGCGCTCGTTGTCCAGGTGCGCTTCCACCGCGCGGTCTATCAGCTCCAGCCCCTGGTCGGTGAGCTGCACCAGCATGCTGCGCGCGTCCTGCGGGTTGGGCAGGCGCTGTACCAGGCCGCGCGTCTCCAGACTTTTCATGCGGTGGGTCATGGTGCCCGAGGTGACCATGAGCGTGGAGAACAGGGCCGTGGGCGTGAGGCAGAAGGGCGCGCCCGAGCGGCGCAGCGTGGCCAGCACGTCGAACTCCCACATGGTCATGCCGAAGCGTGCAAAGCATTCCTCCAGCCGTTGCTCCAGCAGGGCAGCGCAGCGCTTGATGCGGCCTATGGGGCCCATGGGGCTGGGGTCCAGGTCCGGGCGTTCGCGGCGCCATTGGGCCAGGATGGTGTCGACATGGTCGGGCAGGCGTTGGGAGGAGGGTTGGGAGGGGGGGTGGGTCATTTGTCTTGATTTTAAGATAAATCGTGCATAATGGGTTTGTCTTGAATTGAAGATAAACCCATGTCCTCCTCCTCATCGTCCTGTGCCTCCACGGCTCCTGCTGCAGCCAGCGCTGCCATGTCATGGCGCGACATCCTGCTGACCGCGCTGGCGCCCGCCATCTGGGGCTCCACCTACATCGTCACTTCCGAACTGCTGCCGCCGGACCGGCCGTTCACGGCCGCGCTGATCCGCGTGCTGCCGGCCGGGTTGCTGCTGGTGCTGTTCACGCGGCGGCTGCCAGCGGGTTCGGGCTGGTGGCGGCTGGCGGTGCTGGGCGCGCTGAACATCGGCGTGTTCCAGGCGCTGCTGTTCGTGGCGGCCTACCGCCTGCCGGGCGGGCTGGCGGCCGTGCTGGGCGCCGTGCAGCCGCTGCTGGTGATGGCCCTGGCCTGGGGGGTGGATGGGCGCTCCCCCGCGCGGCTGACGCTGTGGGCCGCCGTGGCGGGCATTGCGGGCATGGCAGTGCTGCTGCTGTCGCCGCAGACGGTGTTCGAGCCCGTGGGCATGGCGGCGGCGCTGGCCGGCGCGGTGTGCATGGCGGCCGGCACCTGGCTGACGCGGCGCTGGCGCGTGGATCTGCCGGTGCTGGCGCTGACGGGCTGGCAGCTGCTGTTTGGCGGGCTGATGCTGCTGCCGCTGGCCTGGTGGGTGGATGCGCCGCTGCCCGCGCTGTCTCTCACCCAGCTGGGCGCCTATGCCTACCTGTGCCTGGCCGGCGCGCTGCTGGCCTATGTGCTGTGGTTTCGCGGCATCGGGCGCCTGCCTTCGGTGGCCGTGTCTTCGCTGGGCCTGCTGAGCCCGCTCACGGCCGTGGTTCTGGGCTGGGCGCTGCTGTCGCAGTCCATGACGGGCATGTCCTTCCTGGGCCTGCTGGTGGTGCTGGCCAGCGTGCTGGTGGTGCAGTGGTCTGCTTCGCGCGGCGCCTGAGTTTCTGGCATCGAGGTTCCTCTTTTTTCCCACCGAGCGTTTCACATGACTTCTTCCGAACTTTCCTCCATGCCCATCGGGCAGGCCATCGCTTCGCGCATTTCCGCAGACCGTTTCGAGCCGGGCCGCCCGCTGGCCGATGAGACGCTGGCCGCGCTGGTGGCCCAGGCCTCGCTGTCCCCGTCGGCCTACAACCTGCAGAACTGGCGCTTCATTGCCGTGCGCACACCCGAGGCCAAGGCGCGCCTGAAAGCCGCCGCCTATGGGCAGCAGAAGGTGGAGGACGCCTCTGCCGTCTTCATCGTCTGCGGCACGCTGGCCGCCCATGCGCGGCTGGCGGAGTTCTTGCAGCCCAGCGTGGACAGCGGCGTGATGAGCCAGCGCACGGCCGATGGCTGGGTGGCGCAGGCCCATGCCGCGCATGCGGACAACCTGCAGCTGCAGCGCGACGAGGCCGTGCGCTCAGCCTCGCTGGCGGCCATGACGCTGATGCTGTCCGCCCAGGGCCTGGGGCTGGCGAGCTGCCCCATGGTGGGATTCGATGCGGAACTGCTGGCAGCGGGCTTTGGCCTGCAGGCCCACGAACTGCCCGTGATGCTGGTGGCCGTGGGCCACGCGGCCGGCACGCTGCGCCCGCAGAAGGCGCGCAGGCCGCTGGCCGACATCCTGGCCTACGCCTGAGCGTGGGATGGGTTGGCGGGGTGCAGGCTCAGCTGGCAGGCTGCAGCTGCATGCCCAGGCGCGAGAACAGGATCTGCCGGCCGTCGCCCTGCAGGCGCTGTATCACCATGCCACCATCGCGGTGCAGGTAGATGCGCAGGGCGCTGCCGTTGCCGGGATCGTGGTCCAGGTAGCAGGGGTCCTTGTCCAGGTCCTTCCAGCCATGGGGCTCGACCAGCCGGCGGCCGGCGATACGGCGCAGCTCGGACTCGGGCGCCGCGAAATAGGTGTGGGTCTGCAGCCACAGCGTGCGCAGCTGTTCGAAGGCCTGGTCGCGAGAAGAACAGGCGGGCGCAGCCTCCAGCAGGGACAGCAGCATGTCCAGAAGCTGATCGAATGAATACTGCATGCCGCGCCCCTTTCAGCGATCGACGGTGCGCACCGCGCATCCTCGATCAGCGTAACCGGATATGGCGCGAATGTGAACAAAGCATGACCGTGGTGGTTTGTCGCTATTGCCAGTCCGTACCGACAGTGATTGGCGCGGCTGTTGCATGTGGGGCATGTGAGGCAGTGGGGCAAGGGCCTGGATGGCCGGACAATGGCCGGCAGATCCGGCGTGATGCCTGTCTTTTGCGCCTGCCCCGCTGTTGCCGCCATCTTCCTGTTTCCCTTCACTTGTGCTGCCCATGGAACGCTTCACCATCTCCATCGACGACGACCTGGCCCGTGATTTCGACGGCTGGATCGCCGCGCGCGGCTACGACAACCGCTCCGAAGCCATACGCGACGTGCTGCGTGCCCACCTGGCCCAGGTGCGCGAGCGCGAGGACGCCGACGGCCTGTGCGTGGCCAACCTGTCCTATGTCTACAACCACCACGAGCGCGATCTGTCCGAGCGCCTGGCCAGTCTGCAGCACGACCACCATGAGCTGCACATGGCCACCACGCACGTGCACCTGGACCACGAGCAATGCATTGAAACCGTCATGCTGCGCGGCCCGGCCAGCGCCGTGCGGCGCTTTGCCGACACCATCACGGCCGAGCGCGGCGTGCACCACGGCCAGCTCAACGTGGTGATGGTGCGCAGGGCAGAGCCTGGCGGGCACGATCACGCGCACCACCATCCGCATTCGCACGACGATTGAGCCAGCCCGGGGCCGGGCGCCTTGCGCAGCCCCTGTCATGCAGGTCGGTATGAAGTTTGCTTTTTTCTTCATACAACTCCTGGAAACGCATGACACATCCCCTGAATTCCCCTTCCCGGCGCCTTGCCGTGCACCAGATTGCAGCAGCTGGCCTGCTGGGCCTGGGTTGCATTCCCCATGTCGGTGCACAGCAGGCGGGTGACGCCACGGCCAGCCTGCAGCCTGTCGAGGTCAAGGGCCAGACCGCGCGCGGCGCCTCGGCCGCCTACACCACCAGCGTGATCGAGGCCGAGGACATCGCCAACGCCCATGTCAGCCATCCGCAGGAGCTGCTGCGCCAGGTGCCGGGCATGAATGTGCAGAACTACCAGCTGTCCGGCGTGGGTGACGCCATCGTCATGCGCGGCTTCGGCGGGGGCGGGCACGGCGGCGACGTGGGCGTGGTGCTGGACGGCATTCCCCTGAACGAGGCCATGTCGCATGCCGACGGCTATGTGGACCTGGGCGTCATCGTGCCGCTGGAGATGGAGCGCATCAGCATCTACAAGGGGCCGGTGTCGGCGCTGTACGGAAACTTCAACCGCGCAGGGCTGATGGCGATAGAGACGCGCAAGCAGGGCGACTACACCCCCTACCGCGAGGCCGACGTGAGCATGGCCTCGCACGGCACGCTGGACGCTCAGGCGGCGCTGGGGCTGAAGCCGGGCGATGGCGAGTTCCTGAACCTGGCGGCCCAGCACTACCGCACGGACGGTTTCCGCGCGCAGTCGCAAATGCAGCGCAGCACGGCATCCCTGCGCTGGAGCAAGCGGCTCTCGTCGCAGCTGGAAGTGGCGCTGTCGGCACGGCTGCACCACGGCGAGGGCGACTCGCCTTCGTACCTGACGGCGGGGCAGTTCGCACGCGATCCGCATGGCATCGATCCGCGCGCCATGAACGATGGCACGCGCAAGAACTTCGCCACGCTGCGCGCCGATGTGCAGTACGCGCTCTCGCCACGGCTGACCTGGCTGGGCTATGCCTACACCACGCAGCAAAGCTTCACGCGTTGGTTCAGCCGGCCCATCGACGCACTGCAGTGGCGCCAGCGCGAGGAAAGCTATGACCGCGCCGTCTACGGCGCAGGCACCAGCCTCAATGGCCGCCATGCCACGGCGCTGACCCCGATCAACTGGGTGGCGGGTCTGGAGGCCGTGCGTGAGTCCACCGACTACCAGTTCTACGATGGCCTGCAGTGGCGCGAGCGCACGGGCGCTGCCCTGGATGACCGCAATTCCAGGCTCAACACCCTCTCGGCCTTTGCCGAGGTGGATGCGCCCGTTCACCGACTGCTGCAGCTGTCCGCCGGCCTGCGCTGGGATCGCTTTACGGGCGGCTGCCGTCCCAACGGCCCTGAGGCGGGCAGCGACCCCTGCGGCCCGCTGGCGCGCACCTCGCATGCCAGCCCCAAGCTGGGCCTGCGCTCGCAGGTGGCGCCGGGTGTGCTGCTGCGCGCCAGCTGGTCCGAAGGATTTGCGCTGGCCAGCGATTTCGCCAAGTACGCGCTGGGCGCCGCGCAGCTCGATCCCAACATCTTCCGCCAGACTGAAGTGGGCGCGCAGATCAAGCCCATGCCGGGCCTGGCGCTGGATGTGGCCGCCTATAGGCTGCAGTCCTCGGGCGAGATCCGCAACGTGGCGCCCGGCGTCTATGAGAACTTCGGCGCAACGCGCCGCACGGGCGTGGAGGCCAGCGCGCTGTGGGCCGTGCGCAAGAACCTGGACCTGCAAGTGGCCTGGGGCAGCGCCCATTCGCGCGTGACCGAGAACGGCAACCCGGCCCTGGTCGGCAACCAGGTGGCCGGCGTGCCCCGGCAGACCGCCACCGTGGGCCTGGCCTGGCGCCCGCTGGCGCAGTGGGAGGGCACGCTCACCTGGCGCCGCGTAGGCCGCTATGCCGTCACCGCCGACAACAGCGTCTTCTATGGCGGCTACGCCACCTGGGACCTGGGCCTGAGCTGGCGCCTGCCTTCGGCGCGCAGCCGCATCTACGCCGTGGTCTCCAACCTGGGGGACAAGGCCTATGCCACGTCGGCCTCGGTCATCCGCGGCGTGCCGCTGTTCGCGCCCGGCGCGCCGCGCACGCTCAAGGTCGGCGTGCAGACGCAGTTTTGAGGAAACCCCAAATGAGAAACACGTACATGACAGCCCGCCATCCCTTCGCCGCCGCAGCGTTCGCTGCGCTGCTGGCCTGCGCACCGCTGGCCCAGGCCCACAACGTCTGGCTGGAGCCCGACGCCGACGGCGCCTACACCGTGCAGTTCGGCGGCCATGAGGGCCAGCTGGAGAACTTTGCGGCCGGCAAGCTCAAGAGCGTTGAGGCCTATGACGCGCGCGGCCGCCGCATCGACGTGGCCGTGCAGCCCGTGCCCGGCGGCGCCCGCGCCACGCCGGCCCGCAAGGCCGCGCTGCTGGCCGCGCATTTCGACAACGGATTTTTCAGCCGCGTGGGCGAGGGGCCGATGCTTGAAAAGCCCATGACCGAGAACCCCGGCGCCACCAGCGGCGTGCATGCGCTCAAGTTCCACAAGACCATCCTCGAATGGGGCCCGGTCACCCGCGAGAAGCTGGGCCAGACCCTGGAGATCATCGCCAAGACCCGCCGCTCGCCCCACGCGGGCGAGCCCCAGCAATTCCAGGTGCTGCTGAACGGCCAGCCCCGGGCCGGCGTGCGCGTGTCGCTGGGAGAAAGCGGCCCGCCACTGGCAACCGATGCCGACGGCCTGGTGACCGTCACACCGCGTGCCGGCATGAACCAGCTGCTGGCCATCGTGCGGCTGCCTGTCTCCGGCGATGCGCGCACCACCAGCCTCAGCTACGAATACCTGCTGGGGTTCTCGGCGCATTGAAAGGGGCTGGCGGCCCGGCCCTGCCCGGCGTGGCCCGGCCTGGCGTGGCCCGGCGCTGTGGGGTCAGTCCAGCGCCAGGCGCCGGTCTGCAGCCAGCTTCTTCCACTTGGCGTTGTCCTGGGACATGAAGCGCTGGATCTCGGGCAGGGACATGGGCGTGGCCACGGCCCCTGCGGCCTGCAGCGTGGGGCGCAGCTCGGGCGACTGTATGGCCTGGTTGATCCATTGGTTGAGCTGGGCCAGCCGCTCGGGGGGCGTGCCGGAGGGCACGGCCACGGCATACCACTGGGTGGCCTCGTAGCCGGGTACGCCGGCCTCGCGCATGGTCGGTACATCAGGCAGGCTGTCTATGCGCGTGGCGCTGGTCACGGCATAGGCCTTCAGCCGGCCCGACTGGATGTGCGGCAGCACGGGCGTCACGCCCAGCATGGCCAGGGGGATCTGCCCGCCCACCACATCGGTCACGGCCTGCCCGCCGCCCTTGTACGGCACATGCACCATGCTGGTGGCCGCCAGGGCGTTGAGCAGTTCGCCTGCCAGATGCTGGGAGGTGCCCGTGCCCGAACTGGCGTAGCTCCACTGGCCCGGTTTGGCTTTCATGGCGGCTACCAGTTCGCCCAGGCTGCCGGCCGCACCCGGGGCAGGGCCCACCAGCACCATGGCGCCCCGGGCCATCACGGCCACGGCGGTCAGCTCGCGGCCCACCTCGGGCTGGCGTGGGCCGGACAGCTGCGGTCCGGGCACGGAGACCAGGGTCAGGCCATCGGCAGGTGCCTTGGCCGCCACCTGCAGGCTGATCGCGCCCGAGGCGCCCGGCCGGTTCTCCACCACCACGCTGACACCGGCCCTGGCCTCCAGTTGCCGGGCCACATGGCGGGTCAGCACGTCCAGGCTGCCGCCGGGCGCAAAGCCCACGATCCAGGTGATGGGCTTGCCCTGCGGCGCGTGCGCCGCCGGCTCGGCCGCGCGGGCCGTGGGCAGTGCAAGGGCCAGCAGGGCTGCGGCGGCCAGGGGGCGCAGTGCATGGCGGCGGGTGGTCGGCAGGCGGCCGCTGGCCTGCGGGGCGGGTAGGGGTGCGCAGGTCATTGGTCGGGGGCGCCGGGCGCGGTGTTGGGGTGTGCCTTGCAGCTTTCGTTGAAGCGCTGGACCATGGTCAGCATGGGGTTGAGCACCCAGGTGTTGAAGATCAGCACGTCATGCTCCTCCTTGGGATCGCGCACGATGTTGAACAGGTAGGGTGACTCCAGCTTGCCCTTGCTCTCGTTGACCTCGGGCTCCCAGTAGAAATGCAGCTTCCAGTCGCGCCACTTCGCGGCCCGCAGCTGGTCCTTGATGTAGAAGAGAAAGCCCTCGCGCGCGGACCGGGGCTCGCCCAGCAGGAAGGCCGTCTGGTCCAGACCGTCGATGGGCCGGTCCTGCGGCACGGCGGCGCCCGCCACCGCCGCCAGGGTGGAGAAGATGTCGGTCACGTGCATGATTTCATTGCTGGTGCGCCCGGCCTGGATGCGGCCCGGCCAGCGTGCGATGAAGGGCACGCGCAGGCTGCCCTCCATGGCCGTGTGGTAGGTGCCGCGCCAGGGGCCGGCCGTGCCGCGGTAGGGCTGGCGGAACTCGGGGCCGTTGTCGCTGCAGAAGATGAACAGGGTGTCCTCGCGCAGGCCGAGCCGGTCGATCTCGTCCGAGATCTGGCCCACGCGGTGGTCCATCTCCACCATGGAGTCGGCAAAGTCGCCCTGGCCGGTGCGGCCCGCGAAATCCGCATGCGGCAGCGTGGGAAAGTGCAGGTGCACCAGGGGCAGGTACAGAAAGAAGCGGCGGTCCCGGGCGTGGTTGCGGCGCATGAAGTCCAGCGAGCGCTCCACCAGCTCGGCATCGATGTTGCGCCGCGATTCCAGGTCATAGACCTTGACATCGTCCGAGGGCGCGCCCGCGCGGCCTTCCATGATGTGGGGCAGGGGGGCCACCAGGGGGTCGTAGCCCGTGGTCGCGGTGAACTGGCTTTCGTCCGTGGTGCGGGGAACGCCGTACCACTCATCGAAACCCCGGTCCGAGGGATAACGGCCCGGAATGTCCCCCAGATGCCATTTGCCGAAATGCGCCGTGGCATATCCCTGGGCCGACAGCAGCTGGGCCAGCGTGGTCTCGCCGCGCGTCAGGCCCTGTGGCAGCCCGGCCGGCACCGATTGCAGGGCACCCGTGCGGATGGGGTGGCGCCCCGTCATCAGGGCCGAGCGCGTGGGCACGCAGTCGCTTTCCACATTGAAGTTCTGCAGCAGCAGTCCCTCGCAGGCCAGCTGGTCGATGCGCGGAGTGGGCGCGCCGCGCAGCGCACCGCCGCCGTAGCAGCCCAGCTCGCCCCAGCCCAGGTTGTCCGCGACGATGAGCACGATGTTTGGTGGGTTCATGATGTGGCTCAAATAGTTTCCATGCCAAAACTCTAGCCACAAGCCCTGTCTTGGTGATAACCAAACCAGCGAAAATCGATGCACATCTGGAATGGCTTTGCTCGGCAAGGTAGCAAGCTTTCTCGTTTTTCTTCGTTGACAAGGAATGGCATGACGGGATTTGCCTATAACGAGCTGGCCTGCTTTCTGGCCGTGGCCGAGCATGGCCATTTCGGGCGTGCGGCCGCTGCCCTGCAACTGACCCAGCCGGCCGTCTCCAAGATCGTGCGCCGCGTGGAGCAGGGGGTGGGAGCGGCCCTGTTCACGCGGGGAACGCATGGCGTGGCGCTGACCAGCAGCGGCCAGATGTTCATGGAGCCCGCGCGTCAACTGGTGCTGCGGCATGAGGAGACGATGCGCGCCGCCAGCGACATCCAGGCCCAGCATGTGGGCCTGATCCGCCTGGGCTTCACGCAGGCCACCTCGGAAAGCCGCGCCACCCGCGCCGTGGCCGAGCTGCTGCGCCGCCGCCCCGGCCTGCGCGTGCGGCTGACCGTGGGCAAGTCCGACGACCTGGAGCGCGCCCTGCTCGACGGCAGCCTGGACCTGGCCGTGGTGCCGTCCTACCCGGGCCATGCCACGCGCTGCGCCCAGGTGGTCATCGGCGAGGATGAGCTATGGGCCGCCGCACGGCCGCGCCACCCGCTGTTCCAGCTGGCGCTGGAGCAGGGCCTGAGGTTCGGGCATTTGCAGGGCTACTCCTGGGCCTTGCCGGCACCGGGCGCCGCCGTGCGCAAGGTGGTGGACGAGGCCTTCGCGGCCCAGGGCCTGGGCGCGCCCACCGTGGCCCTGGAGATCCAGCACAACACCGAGGCCACCATCGACATCGTGGGCCAGACCGACCTGCTGTGCTACGTGCCCAGCCATGTGCTGCGCAGCAATCCCGAGCGCCTGCAGTCCCTGCCTATCCCCGAGCTGCGCACGCGCCGCAGCTGGCTCCTCATCAGCCACCCCAAGGCCCATTGGTCGCCGCTGATGTCCGCGCTGCGGGACCTGACGCTGGGGTAGCGGCCCGCTCAGCAGGGCCGGGGCAGGCCGCCTCCAGTGTTCAAGGTGTCTTGCGCTCAGGCGGAGACGGGGGTGGAACTGCCCCCCAGGTGCCGGGCCGGCCGGTGCGTGTAGCGGTCCAGGGCCAGGCCGTCGGTGCTGATCTCTGGGCTGCGGCCGGTGATCAGGTCGGCGATCAGCCGGCCCGAGCCGCAGGCCATGGTCCAGCCCAGCGTGCCGTGGCCGGTGTTCAGGAACAGGTTGGAATAGCGCGTGGCGCCGATGATGGGCGTGCCGTCCGGCGTCATGGGCCGCAGCCCGGTCCAGAAGCTGGCGCGCGCCACATCGCCGCCCGGGAACAGGTCGTTGACCACCAGCTCCAGCGTGGCGCGGCGGCGCGGGTCCAGGCGCAGGTCGAAGCCGCCCAGCTCGGCCATGCCGCCCACGCGGATGCGGTCGTCAAAACGGGTGACGGCAATCTTGTAGGTCTCGTCCAGCACGGTGGACTGCGGCGCCAGCGCCGGGTTGCCCAGCGGCACGGTGAGCGAATAGCCCTTGACGGGGTAGACGGGCAGGTCCAGCCCCAGCGGCTCCAGCGCCTGGCGCGAGTAGCTGCCGAAGGCCATCACATAGCGGTCGGCGGTCAGCAGTTCGCCATTGACGCGCACGCCGGCAATGCGGCCGCCTTCGACCACCAGGCCATCCACGTTCTGGTTGAAGCGCAACTCCACGCCCAGGCCGGTGGCGATGCGGGCCAATTCATTGGTGAAGCGGTGGCAGTCGCCGGTCTCGTCCTTGGGCAGGCGCAGGCCGCCGGTCAGCCGGTCGCGCGCCTGGGCCAGGGCGGGCTCCACCTGGGCCAGCTGGTCGCGGTCCAGCAGTTCGTAGGGCACGGCGCATTCGCGCAGCACGGCCACATCGCGCTCCACGGCGTCCAGCTGGGCCTGGGTGCGGAACAGCTGCAGCGTTCCGCCCGTGCGCTGCTCGTAGGCGATGCCGGTGTCGGCGCGCAGCTGCTGCAGGCAGCTGCGGCTGTACTCGGCCACGCGCATCATGCGTTCCTTGTTGACGGCGTAGCGCTGGGCAGAGCAGTTGCGCAGCATCTGCGCCATCCAGCGCAGCTGGAACAGGCTGCCGTCCAGGCGCACGGCCAGCGGCGCGTGTTCCTGCAGCATCCACTTCAGGGCCTTGAGCGGAATGCCGGGCGCCGCCCAGGGCGTGGAGTAGCCGGGCGAGACCTGGCCCGCGTTGGCAAAGCTGGTTTCGGACGCGGGCGCATCCTGCCGGTCCAGCACCGTGACCTCGGCACCGGCCCGCGCCAGGTAGTACGCACTGGTCACGCCGATGACGCCGCCGCCAAGAACAAGGACTTTCATGGGATTCACCGCCAAGTCAACAAGATGAAATCAAAGTCTATTGACGATGAGGCAGTGGAAACCACTGAAATATTGCTACTCTCCAGTGATTGATAAGCCCCGGGAATCGCCGCCATGGCCGCCAAAAGTGAAAACCGCGTGCTCGACCGCACCGACCGCAAGATCCTCGACATCCTGCAGCGGGACGGTCGCATCTCCATGACCGAACTGGCCGAGCAGGTCAGCCTCTCGGCCACGCCTTGTTCGGAGCGCGTGCGCCGCCTGGAGCGCGATGGCGTGATCACGGGTTACCACGCCCACCTCTCGCCCGAGGCGCTCGGCAAGACGCTGCTGGTGTTCGTGGAGATCAAGCTGTCGTCCAAGTCGGGCGAGGTCTTCGACAAGGTGCGCCAGGAACTGCTGCACGTGCCCGACGTGCTGGAGTGCTTCCTGGTCTCGGGCAGCTTCGACTACCTGGTCAAGGCCCGCCTGGGCGGCATGCGCGAGTACCGCCGCCTGCTGGGCGACATCCTCAAGAAACTGCCCGTGCCGGCCGAGTCGCACAGCTATGTGGTGATGGAAGAGGTCAAGGAGACGCTGGCGCTGCCTGTGGATCGGTGAGGGAGCCGTCCTCGGCGTTCCAGGGTCGGATCTACCCCTATTCCTTATTGTTATTTACTGTTTGAAACGTTTGTCACAATAGATTTGATTCAAATGGGGTATTGTGCGATCCCATCCAAATGGATATTGGACGGCAGATCGGTTGTTATGGAGTTCCGCATTCATCGGTGCTCTCCGTTGAAAAGTAGGCAGGACGGCAACTTGCAGTTCCATTCCAATGGCGGTATTGCAAATATTTGTCATTGAATGGTGAATTTTTGGGATTGTTGATTTTTAAAGTTCAATGCCAGTGATACCTTGATAGTGCAAATCTATCTATCACTGGGAGTTCTATGAAAAATCACGCCCTCATGGCTGCCTTGATGGCCGGTGCAGCAATCTCGGCCTGCCCACCCGCCAGCGCGCAAGTGACGCGTTACTTCGGGGAGATGAGAACCTCCTACTCGGATTTCCAGGATCGCACGGCTTGTCCCCTGGGGCCTCACGGCTCATGCCAGGATTTTCCGAGGACCGCCCGCCTGGCCGGCTGGTTTGAAACGGCCGCACCCTTGCAGCCCGACCTGGACGAGAGCGAAATAAGGGCGCTGGTCACTTCCTATAGTTTCTCGGACGGATTGACCACCTACAGCAGTGCCGACCCGGATGTGCGCGCATTCATATTCAGGGTTTCCACGGACAGTGGGTCCAATATCGTGAGAAACAGAATCCACCTTCAACGCTGGCTGACGGGAAACAATCCGCACCGCTCCATCAATGGCGTTGGCCCGGGTGGATCTCCCAATGATGTGGATATGCTGAGCCGGTTTGAAATGGCCACGGAACAGGTGGCGGCCGTGAATAACGCGATGTGCGCTTCCCTGTTCTCGGAAACATCCCAGCAGGTCAGCCATTCGGGTGAGAGCGACACCTGTCTGGGGACCTATGAGATGCCCGACAACGGCGTGTCCGTTGCGTGGACCGGGGCGCCCGTGCAAAACCAGAACGTCATGTCCTGGCACAGGGAGGCCGTGCATCCTGCCCTGTCGTTGACCCACAGCATCTCGCCCGCAGGCCAGGTGCAGGCGGGGCAGGAGGTGCGCTACACCATCACCGTCAGGAATACGGGGACCGTGGCCGCCACCCAGGCGCAGATTGCCGACAGCCTGCCGGCCGGCCTGGAGCGCGCCACCTGGACCTGTACGCCCGGCGCCAGCACGCCATGTCCCGTGGCGTCAGGCTCCGGATCGCTGGCGGTCACGGTGCCCGTGTTCGCGGCAGGAGACTCGCTGGTGTTCACCGTGATGGCCAGCGTGTCCAACCCGGCGCCCGCAACCATTACCAATGTGGCCACCGTGGATGCCGGGGACCCGTCGGTGCAGTGCATGCAAGCAGGGCAGGTCGTGGGAACGGTGCCGTGCATGGCTTCCGCGTCCATCAATACGGTGGCAGCTTTCCCCGGCGGTGGACAGGTGACCCCCGTGCCGACGCTGCAGCACACAGCCCTTGCGGTCCTGAGCCTGCTGGCCGCAGCCATCGGATGGAGGGGGCTGGGGCGGCGCCAGCGGGTCGGCGCGGGCCGCTGACGCGGCCACAGGGGCGCTGGCGCAGCTAGGTCGCGCTGGCGTCCTGCGCGGCGGCGCCCATTTTCTGGCGCGTGTCCTCGTCGAGCAGGCTGCGTACCTGGGCGAACAGAGGATCGGCGCCCGTGTACTTCCTGCCGTAGCCCAGGTTGAAGCCGTAGTCGAAATCCTGCGGATTGATCCCCTGGTTGTGCTGCAGGATGGTCTCCAGCTTGTCCAGGGCCTTGACGGCGCGGGCCTCGGGCGTGGCGGCGTCTTCGTACTCCTGCCACAGGGCCATGATGGCGTCGCGGTGCCCGGGCTGCAGCGAGCGGGTCAGGTGCAGCAGGTCGGCCTTTTCCTGCGCGCTCTTGTCGGGGTGCTGGTTCTTTTCCACGGCGGGGATGTCGCCGTGGATGGCCTCGCCCAGGTCGTGGATCACGCACAGCTTGAGCAGCTTGAGCATGTCCAGCTGTGCGAACTGGTCCTCGAAGGCGATGGCCATCAGGCACAGGCGCCAGCTGTGCTCGGCCGTGCTTTCGGTGCGGCCGGTGGAGGTGTGGGCGCTGCGCAGCACGCTCTTGAGCTTTTCCGCCTCGCGCAGGAAGTCCAGGCGGCCCTTGATGTTGTTGATATCCATGGCGGATATTCTCGTCGGCTTTCACCAAGGCCGCGCGCGTCCGGGCTCAGTCGATCAGCCGCCCCTGCGCATCCCAGAACGGGTGCGGTCCGTCAAACTGGCCGCTGGCCACGGCATGGCTGACCAGCCGGCCGCCGGGCGGCAGGGCGTGCAGCATGAAGCCGGGCGGCTCCAGCGTCCAGGCCGATGCGGCGTCGGGCGCCAGGTCCAGGCAGACCTGGTGGGCGGGCGCAGGCGAGGTCATGGCCACCGTGCCGCCAAAGGCGACCTGGATGCTGCGGTGCAGGTGGCCGCAGATGACGCGCTGCACGTTGGGGTGGCGGCGCACCAGGTCTTCCAGCGCCTGTGCACCCTGCAGCAGGCCGATCTTGTCCATGTGGCCTATCAGGGTCTCGAAGGGCGGGTGGTGCATGGCGATGACCACGGGGCGGCCTTCGCTGGCGGCCAGTTGCAGCTCCAGCCATTGCAGGCGCTTCTCGCACAGGGTGCCCTCGCTGTGGCCGGGCACCACGGTGTCCAGCGCGATCAACCGCAGATCGCCGATGTCCACGGCGTACTGGATGAAGCCTTCGCTGCGCAGCCAGGTGTGCTCGGGAAAGGCGGTGCGCAGCGCGTCGCGGTCATCGTGGTTGCCGGGCAGCAGGTAGACGGGCAGGGTGCCCAGCGGTGCCAGCAGGCTGCGCAGGTGGGCGTATTCGGCAGGCCGGCCGAAGTCGGTCAGGTCGCCGGTGATCACCAGGGCGTGCGGCTGCTGGGGCAGGGCCTGCACGCTTTGCACCGTGCGCTCCAGGTATTGGGCGGTATCGATGCGGCGGTAGGTCAGGCGGCCGGGTTCGCGGATGTGCAGGTCGGTGAGCTGGGCCAGGAAGGTGGTCATGGAGGGGCGCAGGGTTTCAGGCGTGGGCATGGTTGGGCATCCATTGGTGAGGGGCGATGCGCAAGGCCACGCGGTCGCCCGATTGCGCGGCGTGGTCGCGGGCCACGTCGGCCATCAGCGGCGTGTGGCCCGCCAGTTCCAGCGTGAGCTGCAGGCGGTCGCCCAGGAAGACGCGGCGCGCCACCGATGCGGGCACGGCGCCCGGCGTGCCGGCGGCGCAGACCTCGATGTCTTCAGGGCGCAGCAGCAGCCGGGCCGCGCCCGTGCATTCGGCCGGACAGGCCAGCTCCATGCCGGCCAGCGCCAGCCGGTTGCTGCGCGCATCGTCTTCGCTGCGTTCGACCTGGTTCACGCGCCCCAGGAAGGTGGCGACAAAGGGATGGGCCGGGCGGCGGTACAGGCTCTCACCGTCGCCCACCTGCAGGATGCGGCCTGCCTGCATCACGGCCATGCGGTCGGCAATGGCCATGGCCTCCTGCTGGTCGTGCGTGACGTGGACGGCGGTGATGCGCAGCTGGCGCAGCAGCTGCGCGAGTTCGTCACGCAGGGTTTCCTTGAGCTTGGCGTCCAGCGCGGTCAGCGGCTCGTCCAGCAGCAGCACGCGCGGGCGCGATGCCACGGCTCGGGCCAGGGCCACGCGCTGGCGCTGGCCGCCGGACAGTTCGGCCGGGCGCTTGTGCTCCAGGCCGTTCAGGCGCACCAGGTCCACCAGTTCGCCCACCACGCGGCGCTGCTCCTGCTCGGACACGCCGCGTATGCGCAGGCCGTAGGCTATGTTGGCCTGCACGCTCATCTGCGGGAACAGCGCGTAGTGCTGGAACACCATGCCCACCTGGCGCTTTTCTATGGGCACGCGGGTGACGTCGGTGTCGCCGAAGGCGATGCGGCTGCCCGCATCCGGCGTCTCCAGCCCCGCGATGATGCGCAGCAGCGTGGTCTTGCCGCAGCCCGAGGGTCCGAGCAGGGCCAGCACCTCGCCGGGCTCCACGCGCAGGTCGGTGGCCTGCAGGCCGCGCGTTCCGTCGGCATAGGTCTTGGCGCATTGCCGGATGTCGATGGCGACGCTGTTACTTTCCATAATGCTTCTCGATGAAATGCCCCAGCGCCTGCAGCAGCCACATCACGGGCAGGATGACGATGAGGAAGATGAGGGTATAGGCCGAGCCCACCTCGATGCGCATGGACGCATAGCTGTCGGCCAGGCCCACGGGCAGGGTGCGCGTCAGCGGCGTGTGCAGCATCCAGGTCAGGTTGAACTCGCCCATGGACAGGGTGAACACCATCAGGCAGGCAGCCACGATGGCGGGCAGCACGGCAGGCACCAGCACGCCCAGGAAGCGCTGCGCGAACGAGGCGCCCAGGCTGCGCGCAGCCTCCTCCAGCGCCACCAGCTCCTGGCGGCGCAGCGCCGAGCCCACCATGCGCACCATGAAGGGCAGGGTGAACACCACATGGCCCACCAGGATGAAGGCAAAGCTCTGGCGGAAGGCGGCCACGCTGCCATAGGCCAGCAGCAGGGCCAGGGCGCTGGCCAGGCCCGGAATGGCCACGGGCAGGGTCAGCAGTTCCTCGAAATGCCGGGCCCAGGGCGAGCGGCTGCGCGCCAGCGCATAGGCGCAGGGCACGCCCAGCACCAAGGTCATGGCCACGCAGGCGCAGGCCAGCAGCAGCGACATCAGCACGGTATTGCCGTAGCCGGCCCAGACCTCGGCCAACCAGCGCGTGGTCAAGCCGCTGGCCAGGCCCTGGCCGTAGTTCTGCACCAGCCCGGCCAGCACCGACAGCAGCATGGGAGCCAGCATGAACACGGTGACGGTGGCCGTCACCAGCCACATCAGCGGCGGCATTTTTGGCCGCCGGGCCCCCCCAAGGCAAAAAGCGGCCCCTTCGGGGGGCAGCGGACCTTGCGCTGCAAGGGCAGCGTGGGGGCTATTTTTTTGTGTAGTCCGCATGGTCAGACTCCCGAGGCGGCCGGACCCGCCCAGCGCCGCGACAGCCACAGCACCAGCCAGGTGATCAGCCCCAGGCTGATCGACAGGCTGGCGGCCAGGGCGAAGTTGGCGTAGTTGGTGAACTCGTTGTAGATGGTGATGGGCAGCACCTCGAACTTGCTCGACAGGGTGAAGGCCGTGCCGAAGGCTCCCACCGACGTGGCGAACACGATGGCGCCGCAGGCCAGCGTGGTGGGCAGCAGCTGCGGCCACCACACATCGCGCGCCACGCGCCAGCCATTGCCGCCCAGCGAGCGCGCGGCCTCCTCCAGGTGCGGGTCCAGCGCCTCGGCCGCTGCCGTGTAGGAGGCAATGGCGCGCGGCAGCGAGAAGTACAGGTAGCCCAGGAACAGGCCCAGCAGCCCGTAGGCGAAGGTGATCCGCTCGCTGCCCAGGGCCACCGACAGGTCGGCCAGTGCGCCCTGGCGCCCGCCCAGCAGGATGATGAAAAAGCCGATGATCACGCCCGGAAACGACAGCGGCAGCGTCAGCAGCGACAGCAGCAGGCCGCGCCCCGTGAAGCGGTGGCGCGCCAGCGCAATGCCCATCACCGCGCCGATCAGCAGCGTGGCCAGGGTCACGGCCAGCGACAGGGCCAGCGTCTGCAGCAGGCTTTGCAGGTACAGCGCGTCGGTCAGCGTGGCGAAGTAGGTGCGCCAGCCTTCACGCGCCGGCAGCGCCAGCAGCAGGCCGGCCGGCAGCAGCCAGAACGCCGCGAAGAAGGCCACGGCCGGCGCGCTGCAGGCCAGCAGCAGCGCGCGGGCGCGCCAGTCGCCTGGCGCTTGGGAGGAAATGCCCACGATGCAGTCCGCCCGGCTCAACGCACTTCACGCAGGTAGCGCGTGGAGAAGCCCTTTTGCACATCGGCCATCTTCTGGTAGTCCACCGAGGTGGCGCGTGCGTACTCGCTGGCGGGCAGGAAATGGCCGGCCACCTCCTTGGGCAGGGCCACGTCGCGCACGGGGCGCAGGTAGGCGTTGGCCCAGATGGACTGGCCCTTGTCGGACAGCACATAGTCCAGCACCTTCTTGCCGTTGTCCGTGTGCGGCGCCTTGTTCACCAGGCTCATCACATAGGGCATGACCACGGTGCCTTCCTTGGGGATCACGAAGTCCACGTCGGCCTTGTCCTTGTAGCGGGCGCGGTAGGCGTTGAAGTCGTAGTCCAGCAGGATGCCGATCTCGCCCGACAGCAGGCGTGCATACGAGGTCTGCTTGGGCACGATGGGCTCGTTCTTCTGCAGCTTCTTGAAGTAGTCGATGGCGGGCTGGAAGTTGTCCAGCGTGCCGCCCATGGCCTGGTTCACGGCCACGGCGCCCACATAGCCCACGAAGGCCGATGCCGGGTCCAGGTAGCCGACCAGGCCCTTGTATTCGGGCTTGAGCAGGTCTGCCCAGGACTGCGGCACGGGCTTGCCGCCCAGCGCCGCCTTGTTGACCATGAAGCCCAGCGTGCCCGAATGGATGGTCACCCACTCGCCCTTGGGGTCCTTGAGGCCGGCGGGAACCTGGTCCCAGTGGGCGGGCTTGTAGGCGGCGACCACGCCGTCTTTCTGCGCCTGGATGGCGAAGGTCACGCCCAGGTAGGTCACGTCGGCCACGGGGCTGGCCTTCTCGGCCACCAGCTGGGCCAGCGACTGGCCGGAGTTCTTGTTGTCGGGCGGCACGGTGATGCCGGTATCGGCCTTGATGGCCTTGATCTGCGTGCCCCAGTCGGCCCATTCGGGCGGGCAGTTGTAGCAGATGGCGCTCTGGGCCAGCGCCGTGCCGCAGACGGCGGTGGTGGCGGCCAGCAGGGCAAGGCGCTTGAAGGAGAGCTTGAAGGGGAGGGCAGTCAGTTTCATGGTGCGTACTCGAAGAGGTGGTGGAGCGTGGGAAAGGGAAGGGCGCGGCCTTGGCTTGCGCGGGCCGCTGTTGTTGGTTTCAGAGCCGGCAGGACTCGCCGCTGCGCCAGCCATGCGGCAGGCACAGGCTGTCTTGCGCGGCCAGGGTTTTCTTGCCTGCCAACGCATCGCACAGCAGGCGCACGCAGGCCGAGCCGATCTCGTGGTTGGGCTGGGAAATCGAGGCCAGCGAAGGCGTGAGATCGTCGGCCATGGCAATCCCGTCAAAGCCGACCACGCTGAGGTCCGCAGGCACGCGGAACCCGGCCAGCGATGCCGCGCGGATGGTGCGTATCGCCAGCAGATCGTTGCTGCAGACAATGGCCGTGGGCGGGGCCTGCTCGCTCAGGTGCTGCTGCAGCATCTGCACGGCGGTGGCGGCAAAGGGCACCTCCCAGACCGGCAGCGGCGCCAGGCCTGCGGCCTGCATGCCCAGCGCATAGCCACGGCAGCGCTGCTGGGCGCGGTCGGACGCCTGCAACTGGCCCGTGACCATGCCGATGCGGCTGTGGCCTGCCGCAGCCAGGCGCAGCACCAGCTCCCTGACGGCGCCCGTGTTGTCCACGCCCACGCAGGCATGCTCATGGGTGTGGTGATAGGCCAGCACATAGGGCTTGCCGGCCTGGCGCACACGCGCCAGCGCCGCCGAATCGCCAGGGTTGGAGACCACCAGCACCAGCGCATCCACCCCGCTGGCCAGCAGCCGCGTGGTGGCCGCGTCTTCACCGGCGTGGTCGTATTCGGTGGTACAGGGCGAAATCGCATAGCCGCGCAGCGCCGCCTGTGAGGCAATGCCCTGCAGGCACTCGGCAAACACCGGATTGGTGAGCGTGGGCAGCACCACGCCCAGCACCTTGCTGCTGCGCGTGCGCAGCGTGCGGGCGCTGGCATTGGCCACATAGCCCACTTCCTGCGCCACACGCAGCACCGTGCTGCGCGTTTGCGCATTGACCACCTCCGGCGAATTGAAAACCCGCGAAACAGTGGCGACGGACAGGCCCGCGCGGCGTGCAACCTCGGTGATGCTCATGGATGTAAACGATTTCTTGAAAACGTTTACATTGCACCCGCTGCGCGTGACGGTGCGGTGACGGAGATTTGAAGCTTTTGTGGCAGCCAGGCGTTTGGCGGCTTGGGCCCTGGTGTTGCCCGGTACCTAGACTGCCGTAGATGCAGCCCGCTGGCGCCGAATCCAGCTGATGAAGGCCGAAAGCTCTGCGTTGAAACGAGCTCTGGGTGCCTCGGGCGTCCTTGCCTGCGCCAGAAAGAAAGCCATGGACTGCGCCATTCCCGGATGGAGCTGCGCAAAGCAATCGGCGAACTCCTCCAGCGTGCGCGGCCAGAAGCCCCCTGAGCAGGAGCGCAGCACATTGGTGGCCCGGATCAGCTTGCGTGCGGCTTCGCGTTGCAGGCGCAGGGCCTCCGTGTCGTTCCGGGTTCCGGCAATGCGCTGCAGGTAGTCGTTCAGCACCTGCACGTAGTCGCCATTGACGGCCTGTGCAATCGCCCTGGACGGCTCGAACGCCTCAAACTGCTGCGCCAAGTCTTCTCCATGGATGCAGCTGCACTCATGCTTGAGCCAGTAGCCCCAGCTGTAGAGATGGGCCGGGTCCAGCACCTCTTGCCGAGTGCCCAGGTCGAAATCGATCTTCACGACTTCTGTGTGACGTAGTTGCAGGTCCTGGCGCGATTGTTCCAACCGGGCGCTCTCCTGCCCGGAGAGGGGGCGGGCCAGCACGATCGTCAGGTCCAGGTCCGAGAAGCCCGCCCTCGCGCAGCCGCGCGCCACGCTGCCATACAGGTAGAGGCTGTCCAGCGCCTCGCCGAGGGCGCTGGCGATGGCTGCGCGCGCATCTGCCACCAAATCCACAAATTCCGGCTGGATGGGGGCTCTGACAAAGACTTCGAGAGTGCCAGCGGAGCCGAGGTTGTTCATTGGTCTTGCAGTAGTGGAACGGGAGGCACGGCTCTGAGCCAGTCTCCTGCGAACAAGCCTGGAGCCTACAGGTCCCCTTCAGGGTCAGGCATAGGATTTGCAGCGATTGGAAACCGCATGCATCCCAGCGTGCGGGCGTCCATCATAAAAACACAACTCCAAGCCTCCTATGTCTTCATTCGATACCCAACTGCTGCTCATCGCGCTGGCCAGCGTGCTGGTCCTGGTCGCGCTGATCGTCTCGCGCATCCGTCTTCATCCCCTGCTGGCGCTGCTGGTGGTTTCCATCGGCGTGGGCTTTGCCACGGGCATGGCGCCGGGCGAGATCGTCAAGAACCTCACCAACGGGGCCGGCAAGACGCTGGGCGCGGTGGGTGTGGTGATTGCCCTGGGCGCGATGCTGGGCAAGATCCTGGCGGACTCCGGCACCACCGAGCGGCTGGCCGGTGCCATCCTGCAGCGCACGTCCGAGCGCATGATTCCCTGGGCCATGACCCTGGTGGCCTTCGTGATCGGCATTCCCATGTTCTTCGAGGTGGGGCTGGTGGTCATGCTGCCGCTGATCTTCAGCGTGGCGCGCAAGCTGGAAAGCAATGAGCGCTTCAAGGGATCGGCCTATGTCTATGTGGGCGTGCCCGTGATCGCCGCGCTGGCCGCCATGCACGGCATGGTGCCGCCGCACCCCGGCCCGCTCACCGCCATTGCCACGCTGCACACCACGGTCGGCCCGACCATGCTGTACGGCTTTCTGGCCGTGATCCCCGCCATGGTGCTGGGCGGCCCGCTGTACGGCGCCTTCATCACGCCGCGCATGAGTACGCGCCCCGATGCAGCCCTGCTGGAGCAGTTCACATCAGGCAAGAAGGAAGGCGGGGAGGGCAGTGCGCCCAGCATCGGCATGGGCGTGCTGTGCGCCTTGCTGCCCGCGCTGCTGATGCTGGTGCATGCGCTGGCCGAGGTGCTGCTGCCCAAGGATTCGGACCTGCTGCATGCAGCGGCCTTCCTGGGCAATCCGCTGGTGGCCATGCTGCTGGGCGTGGTGTTTGCCTCCATCACCCTGGGCTATCTGCGCGGCGCCGATGCAGAGAAGCTGCGCGACGCGCTGGGCCAGAGCCTCAAGCCCATCGCCGGCATCATGCTCATCATTGCGGGCGGCGGCGCCTTCCAGCAGATCCTGACCAGCGCCAAGGTGGGCGATGCCATCGTCCACATGACCCAGCAGTTCGCCCTGCCTCCGCTGGTGCTGGGCTGGATGATCGCCATGCTGCTGTCGGTGTCCACCGGCTCGGCCACCGTGGGCATCGTCGGCGCGGCTGGCCTGCTGGCGCCGCTGGCGGCCTCCGATCCTTCGCTGAACGTGCCGCTGCTGGCGCTGGCCATCGGCTGCGGTTCGCTGTTCTTCAACTATGCCAACCACGCGGGCTTCTGGATGGTGAAGGAGTCCTTCGGCATGAGCATGGGCGAGGCCACCAAGACCATTACCGTGGTGCAGTCCATCGTGTCCTTTGTGGGCCTGCTGATGGTGCTGCTGTTCAACCTGCTGCCCAAGCTGGGATAGGTGAAAGGCATGAGGCGGGCCGACGGGGGCCGCTTCGATGCCGCGGCAACCACCAAGGCAGTGCACTTCTTCCGGTTCGACTGCGAATTGCCCCAGTCGCGGCAGGGAAAATGCCGCCCCGTACAGGTGCGGTACCCGGCGCCGCTTCAACGCGGGTCCGGCAATTGACCTATACTGCTGGAGGTGCTGTCCTTGTTGTTCGCCTCCTCAGTGCCCGTCTGACATTCTTGCAGTCCCCGGACTGCCGTTGGCCGCCCACTGTGACGAAGTCCGCAACTGTCACTCCCATCGGCGAGCACCACGCGGGTCCAACACCCTTCCCCGGGCCCGCACTCTCCCTGCCACCTGCAGGGGCCTCTTTCCCTTTTTTCCGATGATCCGCTGCCTGTGTGCGGCGGTCATCCTGCGCTGGCCCAAGGCTGCAGCATGGTGCTGCACCGGCAACTTGCGGCGACGCACCCCTTTCAACATGTACTCACAGGAGTCCCATTGGCTAAAGAAGAACTGATCGAAATGCAAGGCCGGGTAGACGAAGTGCTGCCTGATTCCCGCTTCCGCGTAACGCTGGAAAACGGCCACCAGCTCATCGCCTATACCGGCGGAAAAATGCGCAAGCACCGCATCCGCGTGCTGGCCGGCGACAAGGTCACGCTCGAGATGTCGCCCTATGACCTGAACAAGGGCCGTCTCACGTTCCGTCATATTGAGCAACGCTCCGGCGGCGCCCCGGGCCAGCGCCCACCCCAGCGCCGCTGAGGTGGGCGCTGGCCCGCTCTTGCCTCGGAGCGGGCATGGGGGGTGCACAGAAAGGACCCGGCTTTGCGCCTGGTCCCATGGCCGGCAGCCCCGCCAGCCCGGCCGCCCGGGCGGCATCGGCCGGGACAGGCGAGTTCCCCGGCTTACTTGGACATTCCGTCCTTGCCCATGGAGTCCTTCTTCATTGCGTCCTTGGACATGCCATCCTTGTGCATGCCGTCCTTGTGCATGGAGTCCTTCTTCATTCCATCCTTGGACATGGAATCCTTCTTCATCCCGTCCTTGGACATGGAGTCCTTCTTCATCCCATCCTTGGACATGGAATCCTTGGTCATTGCGCCCTTGGACATGCCGTCCTTGGACATCTCATCCGCAGCGAATGCCGAGGTGGCGCCGGCCAGGGCGAGGCAGGCGGCGAGCACGGTGGTGGTGAACTTGGTCATTTGAGTCTTCCTTTGGATTAGCGGTTTGCAGGTTGCACAAGCGGCCGGTCTTGCATGGCCCGGCCTCGCACCTTCGTTGGCGGCACAGCGGCTTGTGAGGCCGCTCAGCTGCCTCCGAACCAGTTGTAGCCCTGGTCTTCCCAGTAGCCGCCGGAGTAGGTGTTGGTGACGAACATGGCCTGGACGTGCTTCGGGTTCTTGTAGCCCAGCTTGGTGGGCATGCGAAGCTTCATCGGGAAGCCATATTTGGGCGGCAGGGGCTGCCCGTCGTAAGTCAATGCCATCAGCGTCTGCGGATGCAGGGCCGTGGCCATGTCGATGCTGGTGAAGTAGTCGTCCACGCACTTGAAGCCGACGTACTTGGCGCTGGTGTCGGCGCCTATATGGCGCAGGAAATCGGCGAAACGCACGCCGCCCCAGCGGCCTATGGCGCTCCAGCCCTCCACGCAGATATGGCGCGTGATCTGTTCTTCCTGCGGCATGGCGCGCAGCTCGGCCAGGCTCCAGGAATGGCGGTCGGCGACCATGCCGGTCACTTCCAGGCGCCAACTGGCCTCGTCCACCTCGCGCACCTCGTCCTCGCCGTAGTAGGCATTGAAGGGGAAGGGGCGCGTGATCTCGGCTGCTGAATAGGTGGGCGCCAGCCGCGTGGGGCTGAACAGCAGGCCCTGCACGCGGTCGTTGAAGCGCGATACCTGATTGAGCGCGGCCTCGACGTGGCTGTCATCGCTGATGCTGCAGCCCGTGAGCAGGGACAGGCCGCCCAGCGTGAGCGATCGCTGCAAAAAGGCGCGGCGTGCGGGCTGGTCGAGCTTGCGGGCGATCAGCGAGCGTGCCTCGCGCACCACGGCCTCGCCATCGACGCCGGGCAGGGAAGGGGCTTTGAAGATTTTCATGGTGTCTTGGGCGCACGGCCGTGGATCATGGTCAGGAAGGTCCGGGGCACCAGGGCGACCATTGCCAGGTGCACCACCACAAAGGCGACCAGCGCAGCCATGCCGAAGAAGTGCACGCGCCTTGCGGACTCATAGCCGCCCAGCAGCTCGCGCAGCAGCGGGAACTGCACCGACTTCCACAGCACCAGGCCCGACAGCACGATCACCACCAGGTCCAGCACCACGAACAGGTAGGCCAGCTTTTGCACATGGTTGTAGCGGGCCGGGTCGGCATGCGAGAGCCGGCCCTTGAGGGCGGACACCAGGTCCTGCCGCACGCCCTGCACCGTGATGGGAAAGAACTTGCGCAGCCACCGGCCGCTGGCGATGTTCAGCAGCAGGTACAGCAGCCCGTTGAACACCAGCAGCCACATGGCCGCGAAATGCCATTGCAGCGCCCCGCCCAGCCAGCCGCCCAGAGTGATCGAGCCCGGAAAGGTGAAATCAAAGAACGGCGCCGCGTTGTAGATGCGCCAGCCACTGGTCACCAGGATGACCACGGCCAGCGCATTGAGCCAATGCGTCAGGCGCAGCCACAGCGGGTGGATGCGCTGGCCATCCTGGGGCTGTGCCGGTTGGGGGGTGATGAGGGCGGTGTTCATGGGTCCCATTGTTGGAGGGACCCTGTAGCGGATGTATCACGCAAACTTCAATTAATCGTGATAACTCCCAAGGCCTGTTCAGCCCGCCTGGGCGCACCCGGCCAGATAGTCCACCAGCGTGCGCGCCGCAGGCGATAGCCGGCTGCCGTCCCTGAAGCAGATGGCGAACTGGCGCCGCGCCCAGGCATCGGTGAGCGGCACCATGTGCACACCCTGCACACCCTGCACACCCTGCACACCCTGCACACCCTGCACACCCTGCACACCCTGCACACCCTGCACACCCTGCACACCCTGCACACCCTGCACGCCCTGCACGCCCTGCACGCCCTGACCGGGGCCCGCCATGCCCAGGATCTCCCTGGGCATGATGGCCACGCCCAGGCCGGCGCGCACGCAGCGGATCGTGGCGTCGAAGGAGCTGACCACGGCGCGGTAATTGAGGGGCCGGCCGATGATGGCCGCCGCCCGCGCCAGCATGGTGTAGACGGCCGTGGAGGCGGGCAGGCCCACATGCTCGCAATCCAGCGTTTCGCTGAAGCTGCAGCTGTCGCGCAAGGCCAGCGGGTGGCCGGCCGGCACGGCCACGGCCAGGGTGTCGCAGCGGTAGGGCAGGGTCTGCAGGCCCTCCAGATCGGCCGCGTTCCAGCACACGCCCACCAGGGCCAGGCCTTCGCGGATGGATCGGATGATTTCGCTGCTGGTCAGCTCCTCGATGTCCACGCGGATCTGCGCGTGCTCGGGCTTTTGCAGAAAGGCCGCAATGTCATCGGGCAGCGACTCGGCAATCGATGAGACCGAGGCCAGTATCCGCACCTGTCCCTTCACGCCGTGCTGGTAGGCCGCCATGTCGCGGGCCGCGCGGTCGGCGCTGGCCAGCATGGCGCGTGCATGCTCCAGCAGCATCAGCCCGGCTGCCGTGGGCACCACGCCCCGGCGGTGGCGCTCCAGCAGCGGGGCCTGCACCTGCTCTTCCAGCAGCGCCATGCGCTTGCTGATGGCCGATGAGCCGATGTGCTGCTGCTCGCCCGCGCGGGCGATATTGCCCAGGTCGCAGGCCGCGACAAAGAGCCGCAGGGTGGTCAGGTCCAGGTCTTTCATGGTGGTTATGGATTTCCATTCGGGAAACTCTGAGGCGAAAAATTATCGCTTCTGCACGCTGGTTGGAATGTCTAAAGTGCCATTCAAGACAAACCACCCCACGCGAACCTTCCCATGCCAGAACCCATCCGTGCCCCGCAGTCCGCCGTCATCCGCGAGGTCGGCCTGCGCGATGGCCTGCAAAGCATCCAGACCGTGCTGTCCACCGAGCGCAAGAAGGAATGGATACGCGACGCCTACGCTGCCGGCCAGCGCGAGATCGAAGTCGGCTCCTTTGTCCCCGCACGCCTGCTGCCGCAACTGGCCGACACGGCCGAACTGGTGGCCTATGCCCGAACGCTGCCGGGCCTGTTCGTCTCCGTGCTGGTGCCCAATCTGCGCGGAGCCGAAAGCGCCCTTGCCAGCGGGGCCGACCTGATGCTGGTGCCGCTGTCGGCCAGCCATGCCCACAGCCTGGCCAACCTGCGCAAGACGCCCGATGAGGTCGTGGCCGAGGTGGCCCGCATGCGTGCCGCACGCGATGCCGCAGGTTCGACGATGCTGATCGAGGGCGGCATTGGCACGGCCTTCGGGTGCACGCTGCAGGGCAGGGTGGAGCCGGCCGAGGTGCTGCGCTGCATGCAGGCCCTGCTGGACGCGGGGGCCGACCGCGTCAGCATGGCCGACACCGTGGGCCATGGCGGGCCGGGCCAGGTGCAATCGCTGTTCGAGCAGGCGCGGCGCATTGCGGGCGAACGCTTTTGGTGCGGCCACTTCCACGACACGCGTGGCCTGGCGCTGGCCAATGTGCATGCCGCACTGCAAACCGGCGTCACGCGCTTCGACGCCACGCTGGCCGGCATCGGCGGCTGCCCCCATGCGCCCGGCGCCAGCGGCAATGCCTCCACCGAAGACCTGGCCTTCATGCTGGACACCATGGACATCGGCACGGGCCTGGACATCGAGGCCCTGCTGCGCCTGCGCGCCAAGGTGGCCGCCTGGCTGGACGGCGAAAGCCTGCACGGCGCGCTGTGGCGCGCGGGCTTGCCGCGCAGCGTCACCGCCGACGCAGCCCCCGCCGCTGCATGAACCCCTTACCTTCCCACGAGCACACCTGTATGGCCACCGAACCCCTGCTGCCGCTGTCCGGCATCCGCGTCATCGAATTCACCCACATGGTCATGGGCCCCACCTGCGGCATGATCCTGGCCGACCTGGGCGCCGAAGTCATCAAGGTCGAGCCACCGGGCGGCGACAAAACGCGCACGCTGCCCGGCCTGGGCATCGGCTTTTTCCGCAGCTTCAACCGCAACAAGAAAAGCGTGGTGCTGGATATCACCACCGAAGCGGGCCGCGCCACCGCTGCCGAGCTGGCCGCTGGCAGCGACGTGGTGCTGGAGAACTTCCGCCCCGGCCTCATGCAGTCCCTGGGCCTGGACTACGCCACGCTGTCGCAGCGCGCGCCCGGCCTCATCTACGTCAGCCACAAGGGCTTTCTGCCCGGCCCCTACGAGAAGCGCCTGGCGCTGGACGAGGTGGTGCAGATGATGGGCGGCCTGTCGTACATGACCGGCCCCGTGGGCCGGCCGCTGCGCGCGGGCACCAGCGTCAACGACATCATGGGCGGCATGTTCGGCGCCATCGGCGTGCTCGCCGCCCTGCGCGAGCGTGAGCGCACCGGGCGCGGCCAGGAGGTGCAAAGCGCGCTTTTCGAGAACTGCGTCTTTCTGTCCTCCCAGCACATGCAGCAGTACCTGATGACGGGAGAGGCACCGCCGCCCATGCCCTCGCGCGTGTCGGCCTGGAGCGTCTACGACGTGTTCACCCTGGCCGGTGGCGAGCAGCTGTTCATCGGCGCCGTCAGCGACAAGCAGTTCGCCACCCTGTGCCGCGTGCTGGACCGCGCCGACCTGCTGCAGCGCCCCGAATACGCCGACAACGCCGCCCGTGTGGCCGTGCGCCCCCAACTGCTGGCCGAGCTGGGCGCCATCCTGGCCAGCCATGAATCGGCCCGGCTTGCGCCGCAGCTGGAGGCCGCAGGCATTCCCTACGCGCCCATCACGCGGCCCGAGCAACTGGTGGACGACCCGCACCTGCGCCAAAGCGGCGGCCTGGCTTCCATGCAGACCGAAGACGGCGGCCAGACCGACGTGGTGCTGCTGCCCCTGCTCATGAACGGCCACCGTCCCGGCGTGCGCATGCCGCTGGCCGGGATTGGCGAGCACACCGAAGAAATCCTCGGAGCCCTTGCATCACGGACCTGACAGCCAACCCCGGGCGCCGAAGGCCGCAGAAAAACCACCCCGGCGCGCATGAGACAACACAAAAAGGAGACAACCCCATGCACTCGTCCCATCCCACCCGCCGCCGCAGCCTGCTGGCCCTGGCCGGCGCATCGCTGGGGGCCGCTGCCCTGGGCGTGCGCGCCCAAAATGGCACGCCGCTGCGCGTCATCCTGCCCGTGGGGGCAGGCTCGGGCGCCGACACCATCGTGCGCTCGGCCCAGACTGCGCTGGTGCGCTCGCTGGGCGGCCAGCCCGTGGTCATGGAGAACCTGCCGGGCGCGGGCGGCATCACGGGAACGCAGGCCCTGGTCAAGGCGCCGGCCGATGGCAACACCATCGCCTTCATCTCCAACAACCACGCCGTCAACCCCAGCGTCTTCAAGAAGCTGCCCTATGACAGCCTGGCCGACATCACGCCGCTGTCCATCGTCGGCGGTTCGCCCTTCGTGCTGGTCGTCCACCCCAAGGTGGCGGCGCGCAATGCGCGCGAACTGCAGGCGCTCATGAAGGCGCGGCCCGGCGACCTCAACTACGCCTCGTCCGGCAACGGCACCATCTTCCACCTCGCGGCCGAAGTCTTTCTGGACGCGGCCGGCACCACGGCACGCCACATTCCCTACAAGGGCGTGGGCCAGATGGTGGTGGACCTGCTCAGCGGGCAGGTGGACTTCGGCGTGATCGCCGTGGGCACGGCGCAGGCGCACCTCAAATCCGGCGCGCTGCGTGCCATCGGCATCATGGGCCGCGAGCGCGTGGCATCGCTGCCCGATGTGCCCACCGTAGCCGAGCAGGGCTTTCCCGGCGTGGACATCGCCGGCTGGGTGGCCGCCATCGGCCCCAAGGGCATGCCGCCCGCCCAGGTGCGGCGCCTGCACGACGGCATCGCCTCTGCCTTTGCCGACCCCGAGGTCAAGGCCGGCTTTGCACGGCGCGACGAATACACCGTGCTCAACAGCCCCGAGGCGGCAGCCCAGTTCCTGCGCTCCGAGCAGGAACGCTTTGCGCGCCTGGTCAAGAAGGCCAATGTCACGCTGGAGTAAGTCCGGATGGCCCTGATCTGGTCGGCTGTATCCCTGCGGGCGAAGTTTCTGAACGCGCTGCTGCCTTGCGCGCAAGGCCCCACGGCCGCGCAGGCAGTCTTCAGATGGGCGTGAAAAGGTCCGGGTGGTACCGCTTTGCCGACATGCCCGAGGCATGGTCGATTCATGGGCATCGTTGACATGTACTGGCAGGGTGGATATCTTTGATATATCCAAAGGAGTTGAATATGCCGACCCGCACAAACGCCAACCAGATTGCCTTCCGCTACCGCGCAGTGGACAGCGCCACCGGCGTCACGCGAGAAACCGCCAAGCGCCTGGCCGAGCATCTTGGTGTTGATGAAACGCAGGCGATACACCGTGCGCTGCATGAGCTTGCCGTACGCATGCTGCCGCAGTACGAGGCGGATGACGGCCCCTTGACGGCAGCCCAGGTCAGGCAAATCAAGAAAAAAGTGCCGCAAGGTGAGCAACGCTCGGTGAAGTCGAGCTTGTTCGACTTGGAGACGCTGTGACCGCACCTTGGTGGGATGAGCCCACGGCGGGCGACATCGTCTGGTGCTATTTCCCGCAAGACATCATTCCCGGGCCCAAGCCTCGGCCCGCGCTGATCCTGGTGGTCTTCGATGACGATGCTCCGCAGTTCACCGTACGAGTCGCCTACGGCACCAGCCAGCGCACTACCACGCTGTACAAGGGCGAGTTCGCCATCCTGCGCGAGCGCAATCCCGTGGCCTATGCGGCTGCCGGGTTGAGCTATGACACGAAATTCAATCTCAAGCAGGCCCTGGATCTGCCGTATACGGCAGAGTGGTTTGCAGTGCCGCCTGCAGCTCCCCATGGACAGACGCCCAAGTTGGGAGTCCTGCATCCTTCCCTTGTGCGCGCGGTGCAGGCCGCTTATCAGGCAGTGTCCAAATAAGCAGGGTCCTGCCACGGCCGCCGGGCCTGTCCTGTGTCGCAGGTGCCTTGCCCGATGGGAATCAACAAGCTGATGGTGGACAACGGCAAGGAGTTCACGTACGCCTTGTCCGCAGGCAATGTAAGCCGGGTGCAGCCATCAGACGATGTTGCAGAACCCACGTCCACTTCTCCCAATTTCCCCCCAGATTGGTCGCAAGAATTCCTGTGCAACTCCAGGAAAAGACCATGATTGATTTCTCGCAAACCAACGCTTCACGCATTCGCCCGGCCCTTGTGCTGGCTGTGGCGGCCTTCGCGGCGGCCTGCAGCCATGCGCAGGGCCACGGGGGGCACGGCAATCCGCCGTCGCCGCCGCCCGAGGCCTATACGGCCTGCCAGGGCAAGGCCGAGGGCGACAGCGTGACGCTGACCATGCCCGATGGCAAGACGCTGGCCGGCACCTGCCGCAGCCTGAACGGGCAGCTGGTGGCCATGCCGGCCGGCGGGCCCGGCGCAGGCGGGCCGCCGCCCCATCCGCAGCAGTGATCGCGTGGCCCGGCGGGCCACGCCGCCGGGCTGTCTGCAACCCCACGGGCCTGCGCACAGGCCCTCATGAAAAGCCATCCCCATGAACCACTCTCAAGATGCCCATGATCTTGCCCACGACCTGGGCCTTCAGCACGATCTGCAAGTCATGGCGCGCCGCCTGTCCGAGCGCCGCCGCCTGTTGGGCCTGATGGCTGCCGGTGGCGCTGCCGCGCTCTTGTCCGCCTGCGGTGGCGGCGGAGGTGATTCCGGTGATTCGACAGGGACCGGCACAGGAACCGGGACAGGAACGGGCACCGACACGGGAACGGGCACAGGTACGGGCACAGGTACGGGTACTGGAACCACGACCGGCACCTGCATGGTCGATCCCACGGAAACCGAAGGCCCTTACCCCGCCGACGGCTCCAACGGCTCGCGCGGCAGTTTGGTCAACGTGCTGTCGCAAAGCGGCGTGGTGCGCAGCGACCTGCGCAGCAGCTTTGGCGGCATGAGCGGCACGGCTGCGGGCCTGCCGCTGACGCTCAAGATCACCCTGGTCAACGTCAGCACCAACTGCAGCCCGCTGGAAGGCTATGCCATCTACCTGTGGCATTGCACCCGCGAGGGCGAGTATTCGCTGTACTCCACCGACCTGCTCAACCAGAACTTCCTGCGCGGCGTGCAGGCGACGGACAGCAATGGCGAATGCACCTTTGTGACCATCTTCCCGGGCTGCTATGACGGGCGTTGGCCGCACATGCACTTCGAGGTGTTCCGCAGCCTCAACACTGCCGGCAGCTACACCAACAAGCTGCTGACCTCGCAGATGGCCATGCCCAAGGACGTGGCCAGCGCCGTCTATGCCGGTGTCAGCGGCTACAGCGCCAGCGTCTCCAACCTGTCGCGGGTCAGCGTGACATCGGACAATGTCTTCGGCGACAACACCAGCGAGCAGATCGCCTGGCAGACGCCCACCTTCACCGGAGACACCACCAATGGCCACACCGCCACGATATCCATCGGCATTGCCGTCTGACGCAGCAACTGAATGAGCCTCCGCCTCCCACGCCTGAAGCTGCAGCACAAGGCCTTCTTCGCCCTGGCCGTGCTGCTGGTGGCCCTGCTGCTGGTGTTTCTCGGCTTCTCCCGCCTGGGCCTGCAACGGGGCCTGGGCCCGTACATGGCCGAGGTGGAGCTGACCGGCATGGACGGGCTGGCCGAGCGGCTGGTCCAGCACCATGAGCAAAACGGCGGCTGGGATGCGGCGCGCGCCAACCCCGGTTTCTGGCGCGACATGGTGCGCCCGGGCGCAGGCATGGGCCGGGGCTTTCCTGCGGGCGAGCCCGGGCCACGGCCCCCCATGCCCATGTCCATGCCGGAGTCGAGGCCTGGTTTTGAGGGAAGCCACGGCCCGGGGCCAGGCCCGGAGTTTCCGCCGCCGCTTGGGCTGGAAGGCGGAGAGCGTGCCGATCGATCAGAGCGCTCCGACCGTACAGACCGTACAGACCGCCCAGGCCCGCCGCCAGACCGCCCGTTCGGCGGCCCGTGGGCGCGCGTGGGCCTGCTGGATGCCCAGGGCCAGCTCATCTCCGGCATGGCGCCGCAGCCCGGTGCGGCGCACCGCGTTCTGCGCGCCGCCAATGGGCAGGCCATTGGCGAGATCGTGCTGTCCCCCGTGCAGACCGGGCAGGGCATGCAGCGCGACCTGGACCGCGCCTTCCTCGCGCAGCAGATGGGTTTTGTGGCCTGGACCGGGCTGGCCGGCCTGCTGTTGGCGCTGCTGCTGTCGGCCTGGCTCACGCGGCGCTGGCTGGAGCCGCTGACCGCCTTTGTCGACGGCCTGCGCGGCATTGCGGCCGGCCGGCTGGACACGCGCGTGGCCATCAGGGGCGATGCCGAACTGGCCCGCCTTGCGGAAACCTTCAACGACATGGCCGTGCAGCTGGCCACCATGGAAGCCTCGCGCCAGCGCTGGCTGGCCGACGTGGCGCATGAGCTGCGCACGCCCCTGTCCACCATGCGCGCCGAGGTCGAGGCCGTGCAGGACGGCGTGCTGCCCCTGGACGACCGCATGGCACTGCGCCTGCACCGGCAGATCATGCGGCTGATACGGCTGGTCAGCGACCTGCGCGTGAGCCTGGACGACCCGCAGGCCCTGCACGGCTCGGGCCATGTGCCCGTGCATGTGCTGACCCTGCTGGGCGAGGCGCTGGACGGCGCGCGGCCCGGCTTCGAGCAGGTGGGCATCGGCCTGGACCGCTCCACCGTGGACCAGCTGGCCGCGCGCATTCCGCCGCCGCTGGTGCAGGGCGATCCGCACCGGCTGCACCAGGTGTTTGCCAACCTGCTGGAAAACAGCCTGCGCTATACGGCTGCGGGCGGGCGGCTGCAGGTGTCCGCCGAAATCGTCCAGATGCAGGACCGCGGCATGCTGCAGCTGCGCTGGGACGACACGGCTCCCGGCGTGGCCAGCCAGCACCTGCCGCGCCTGTTCGACCGCCTCTACCGCGTGGACGCCTCCCGCGTGCGCGATGGCGACGGCCTGGGCGGCTCCGGCCTGGGGCTGGCCATCTGCCGCACCATCGTCCAGGCCCATGGCGGCAGCATCGAGGCCGCCGCCTCGCCGCTGGGCGGCCTGCGCATCACGCTGTGGCTGCCCTTGCTGGAAAATCCCGCGCCATGAAGCCTGCCCGCATCCTCCTGGTCGAAGACGAAACCGACATGGCCGCCATCGTCATCGACTACCTGCGCCATGCCGGCTACGAAGTCGAGCACATCCGCCACGGGCGCGAGGCGCTGGACCGCATGCTGCGCTCTCCGCCCGACCTCACTTTGCTGGACATCATGCTGCCGGGGCTGGACGGCCTGGACATCCTGCGCCAGTTCCGCCCCCACAGCGCCAGCCCCGTCATCCTGCTCACCGCGCGCGTCGAGGAAATGGACCGCCTGCTGGGCCTGGAGCTGGGCGCGGACGACTACATCTGCAAGCCCTTCGCCCCGCGCGAAGTCGTGGCCCGCGTCAAGGCCGTGCTGCGCCGCAGTGCCGGCCCCGGCCCCGCGCAGCAACGCCTGACGCTGCTGCCCGAGCAGGGCCGTGCCATGCTCAATGGCAGCGTGCTGCCGCTGACCAAGCGGGAGCTGACCTTGCTGCAGGCCCTGATGCGCCAGCCCGGCCGCCTGTACTCCCGCGCGCAGCTGCTGGAGCTGGCCTGCGCCGACACGCTGGACGTGAACGAACGCGCCATCGACAGCCACATCAAGAACCTGCGCAAGAAACTCAAGGCGGCGGACGACCGCCATGAGTGGATTCGCTCCGTCTATGGCGTGGGCTTTGCGTTCGAGCCCGATGGCGGGTCCGACACGCGGGCGCAGTGAAGGCCAGGCGAGGGCAGGGCGCAGCCCCTACCTCGACTCGTCGAGGTGCTCCATGAACGTGGTGCCCGTGTAGCGGGAGCGGAACAGGCCGGCCTCCACCAGGCGCGGCACCAGCTGCTCCAGCACGCAATGCAGGGACTCGACGGAGCCGCCGGGCGCGGCCAGAAAGCCGTCGATGGCGCCAGCGGCGCTCCACTCGGTGATCTGCGCCACGGCATCGTCCACCGTGCCGACCACCTGCCAGTGCGCGGCGGAGAGGATTTCCGGCCGCTGCAGCAGCTCGTCGATGCGCAATGACTCGCGTTCCATCAGGCGCCTGAGCAGGCCCGCATGCGTGCGGCTGGACGGGGTTGCAACGGGCGGCGGAAGGTCGGCTGCGGTGATCGGCCGGTCTGCGGGCCAGTCCGTCAGGTCCAGGCCGACCATGGCCTTGATCGATGCCAGCTTGCGGCCCCTGTCCATCCGGCCGTGCGTCTGCTGGAACATCTCCCGGGCCTGCTCGCGGGTGTCGGCCAGGTACAGGCTCAGGCCGGGCAGCAGGCGCACATCCCGCGCCTGGCGGCCATGGCGCTGTGCGCGCCGAGACAGGTCCCGGCGCAGCTCCAGCGCCGCGTCCAGGTCCGGCGTGGGCGCGAAGACGATGTCTGCCACCGATGCTGCAAAGTCGCGCCCGGTGCTGGATGCTCCCGCCTGCACCAGCGGAATGCGCGGGCCGCCGAACTCCGGCAGGTTCAGCGGGCCGCGCACCTTCAGGTGCGGTCCCTCGTGGTCTATGGGGTGGACCAGCGAGGCGTCGGCGTAGCGGCCGCTGTGCCGGTCGATCTTCAAGGCCTCGTTGGGGAAGCTGGCCCACAGCCGGCGCACCACGTCGGTGAACTCTGCGGCCCGCGCATAGCGTTCATCGGCATCGGGCATGGCCTGCAGCCCGAAGTTCTCGTGGCCCTGCAGGGCCGTGACGATGTTCCATCCGGCGCGGCCGTTGCTGATCCAGTGCAGCGACTGCAGCTGGCGCGCCACCGCATAGGGCGGGAAAAACGTGGTCGATACCGTGGACACCAGGCCGATGCGCGAGGTCTCGCGCGCCAGCGCGGCCATCAGCACCGTGGGGTCCAGGCTGGCGAAGCCCGCGCCCGTCTCCAGCGCCTCCATGGGCAGAAAGCTCACGTCCGGGCGGAAGACGAAGTCCAGGTGCGCGGCCTCGGCGCGCCGGGCCAGGTCCAGGGCGAAGTCGCTGGAGTACAGCCCTTCGATATTGCTGCCGGGCCGCCGCCAGGCGTCGCCGCTCAGCCAGGTGGGGGCCAGCGAAAGGCCGATGTGCAGGGGTTTGCGGGGTGTCATGTCTGCTGTCATTCCCATCTCAGAACGTTCCGCGCACGCCCACGCCGATCATGCGCGGCGCGGTCATGCTGGCCTCGATGCCGCCGATGCCGCGGTTTTGCTGCAGGTACGTCGGTGCGCGCCTGTCGAACACGTTCTTGATATAGCCGTACAGCTGCACGCGCGCGCTGTAGGCATAGGTCATGCGCAGGTCGGCGATGGTGTTGGAGCCGACCGCATAGGCGCGCGTGTTGGCGGTATCGGAGTAGTAGCCGTCCAGGTGGCGCACCTGGCCGGAGACATTGAACCGGGGGCTGGCGTCCCAGCTCACGCCCAGGCTCAGGTTGTAGCCGGGCGAGCGGGCGAAGCGGTTGTGCTCGTAGCCGGGGTTGCTGCCCATCTCCTCGATGCGGGTGCGCAGCACGCCCACGCCGGCCTTGATCCGCAGGTTGTCCAGCGCGCGGTAGTCGGCGCCCAGCTCGAAGCCGTAGGCATGGGCCTTCTCCGCGTTGATGGTGTAGGACTGGGCCACGCCCGGGGAGATGACCACGGGGATGTTGTACTGCGCATCCCGCATGTCCATGTAGAACAGGTTGGTGTTGAGCATCAGCCGGTCATCGAGCAGGCTGGCACGGCTGAACAGCTCGTAGTTCCAGATCGACTCCTTCTTGAAATACGCCCATTGCCGGCTGGTGAGGTTCAGCGACACACCGCCCGGGTTGTAGCCCCGGCTGACCAGCGCGCCCACGGTCCAGCGCGGTGTGGCGGCATAGGCCAGGGACAGCTTGGGCAGCAGTGCCGAGAAGGTTTTCGTGTAGTCGAGGGCGGTGGGTGCCAGCACCGAAGTGCCGGTGCGCACCACCTCGTCCTGCTGGTAGCGCAGGCCGCTGGTCAGGGTCCAGCGGTCGGCCAGGCGCCAGTTCAGCTCGCCGAAGACGCCCAGGTTCTTCTTCGTGTCGTCGAAGGCGGACAGGCCGCGCAGCAGCAGGCTTTCGTCCGTGCCGGTGCGCGCGTAGTAGACGCCGCCGAAGCCGCTCAGGCGGTCCTTGTCGCTGCCCACCAGGGCGCGGAACTCATTGGAGACATTGTTCTGGCGGATATCGGCATCGCCCTCGCCGGGAATGCCCGTGTAGCGCTGCACGGACGAGCGCGAATACTGGGACTGGTTGACCAGCCGCACGCCGTTGCCCAGCTCGTAGCTGAGGTCGAGGATGCCGGTGTCGGTCTTCTGCTTCCAGCTGGGCATGGTCGTCGTCCAGTGCTCCAGCGCGGTGAACGGAGCGGACGCCGCCTCCTGGCTGGGGCGGTTGCTGTCGTTGTGGGAATAGGTGAACTTGGCCTCCAGGCCCGGAATGCGGCTGGGCAGCCACAGGAACTTCATGCGTGCGTTCAGCGCGCGGAAATCCTGATCGGCCTGGCCCCGCTGGAACTGCGGATTGGTGTAGTCGATGAAGGTATCGCGCCCAGAGTAGTCCACGGCCAGTCGCGCGGCCAGCTCCTCGCCCACGGGGCCGGAGACGGCGATGGACGCTCGCCGCGAGTGGTAGTCGCCCGCCTCCAGCTGGTAGGCCCCTTCGCGCTTGAAGCTGGGGTCCTTGGTGTTCACGACGATGGCGCCCGCAATGGCATTGGCACCCTGCGAGGTGGTCTGCGGGCCGCGGAACACCTCGATGCTCTCCACATCCCAGACCGAGGTCGCGCCGAAGAACATCTCGTTGTAGTTGAGGTAGTGCCCGTCCAGGTTGATGGTGGCGCGCGGCACCGTGCCGCCCCAGAAGACGTTCTGGCCGTTGTTGGGGCCCTGCGTGTCCTGCCCGCGGATGATGGGCGCGCCCACCGTGTCGGTGTAGACCACGTTGGGCACGTCGTGCAGCACCTCGTGGACCGAGGCATTGCCGGACTCCTGCCGGGCCAGGTCCTTGCCGGCCTTGACCGACACGGAGGAGGCCGTGTCCTTGAGTTCGCGCCTGACCTTTTCTCCGCTGACCACGACCGCTTCAAGCGCGTTGGATTCCCCCCCGGAACCCGATGTGCCCTGAGCGAAGGCGCCGGCCGGCGCCATCAGGGTAGAGAGTGCGATGGCGCCCGCCCGGGACGGGAGCCTGCGATGGAAACACAGCTTCACAGCATCTTCCTTTGATGAGAATGATTCGTATTTTTCAAAGGTCGCCATCATGCATTGAAATTCCACAGTAGGGAATGCATTCCCACATGCGGAAGAAAAAAACAGCGGCGAAATGGTGTGCGCGCACCTGTGCAGTGCCTTCGGCAGAGCCGGTATCATCGACACCGGCGGCGCCTGCGCCCCCACCTGCGATGCGCCTGGTACAGGCAAGAAAGCCCAGCCCTTGAAAACAACAACACCTCAGACGACAGCCGGCGAGAAGCGCTCCGGCACCATCCAGTCCGTCTCCATCGCCACCCGGTTTCTCATGGTCCTGGCCAATGCCGAAAGCGAGCTGGCGCTGGGCGAGGTGGCCCGGCGAACGGGAACGGGGGGCTCCACGGCCCACCGCTACCTGCAAAGCCTCGTCAAGGAAGGCCTGGCCAAGCAGGACCCGGCCAGCGGCCTGTATGACCTGGGCAGCGCGGCGCTGAGCATCGGCATTGGCGCGCTCAAGCGTGTGGATGCGGTGGAGATTGCGGCGCAGCGCATGAAGGCGCTGACGCACAGCCATGCGCTCAGCGGCGGCGTGGCCATCTGGACCGACCGCGGGCCGACCCTGGTGCGCTGGTACCGCAGCGCCTACTTCTCGATCAACCCGCTGGCGCTGGGCGACATCCTGCCCATAGACAACACCGCCTGCGGCCTGGTGTTCCAGGCCTTCCTGCCCAAGGCCACCATCGACGCTGCACGGCGCCAGCAGCCCGCCCATTTCCGTGGCAAGCCGCCAGCCAAGGCCGTGCTCGACGAAGTGCGCGAGCGCTGCTGGTCCGAGATGACCAGCCACCTGCTGTCCAACGTCACGGGCCAGGCGGCGCCGGTGTTCGATGCGCAGCATGAAATCGTCTGCGCGGTCACCACCGTCTCGGACCTGGGCCAGCTCAAGTCACCGGAAGACCGGGTCGCGCTGTTCCGCGAGGCCAGCCTGATCAACCAGTCCACGGGCGGGCGGGCCTTCAGCGCAGATTCGCCTTGAAAGCCGAGCCGGGAAGAATGGCCGGGCGCCTCAGTTCCCTGCGGCGCGCTCCATGGCATCCACGGCCCTGCGCCCCCTGGGCACCACCAGGGGCGTCCCCGACACAGGGTCTGCCATGATCACGGCCGGCAGGCCGAACACCTCCTGCACCAACTGCTCCGTGAAGATCGCTCCGGGCGCGCCCTGCGCGGCAATGCGCCCGTCGCGCATGGCGATCAGGTGCGAGGCATAGCGGCAGGCCTGGTTGAGGTCGTGCAGCACCGCAACCACCGTGCGGCCGGCGTCGTTGAGATCCGCCAGCAGCTCCATCAGCTCGATCTGGTGGGCGATGTCCAGGAACGTCGTGGGCTCGTCCAGCAGCAGGATCGGCGTCTGCTGCGCCAGCACCATCGCAATCCACACCCGCTGGCGCTGGCCGCCTGACAACTCGTCCAGCAGGCGGTCGGACAGCGCTGCCACATCGGTGGCCTGCATGGCCTCGGCCACGGCCTGCTCATCCGCGTCCGTCCACTGCCTCAGGAAGGATTGATGGGGGTAGCGCCCCCGCGCCACCAGGTCCGCCACCGTGATGCCCTCGGGCGCCACCGCGCTTTGCGGCAGCAGGCCCAGGCGCCGCGCCACCTCCTTGGCGGGAAATTGCGAAATGTGCCTGCCATCCAGGATGACCTGCCCGGCCACCGGCACCAGCAGCCGCGACAGCGCGCGCAGCAGGGTGGACTTGCCGCAGGCGTTCGGCCCCACGATGACGGTGAAGGAAGCATCGGGAATGGCAAGGGACAGGCCCTGCGAAATCGTGCGCTCGCCGTAGCGCAGCGTCACCGCATCAGCACTCAGGCGCTGCGTCATGGCCGGTCATTTCCCACAATCGATAGGTCCTTCGGTGTTTGCAATGTGGAATGAATTCTACAATACGGAATACGCTGAAGACGCCGCCCTGGCGCCCGGCCCCGTCGCTTCGGATCGAGATGAACAGACTCCAACTTGCCGCCCTGGACGCGGCCGCCGCACTGGCCGTGCTGGCCTGTTTCGCATGGTTTCCACGCGCCGCCGTTCCCGTGGCGGGCGCCGCACCGCATACATCGGATGCGCCGGCTGCAGCACACGCAGACCATGCACCGCTGCCCCGGCGCATCGTCTCCACCTCGCCCAGCGTGACCGGCATCCTGCTGGCCATCGATGCGCCGGTCGTCGCGACCGCCGCGACCACGCCCAGCCGCATGACCGACGACAAGGGCTTTTTCTCGCAATGGGCCGCGGTTGCCGACAAGCGCGGCGTGCAGGTGCTCTACCGCAACCTGCAATTCGACATCGAGGCCGCCATCGGCGCCAGCCCCGACCTGCTGGTGGCCTCCGCCACCGGAGCCGACAGCGTGGCCCAGCACCGCACCGAACTGCAGGCGCAGGGCGTGCCCATGGTCGTGGTCGACTACTCCAGCCAGTCCTGGCAGGACATCGCCACCGAGCTGGGCCGCATCACGGGCCATACGAAGCAGGCCGCCGCAGCCATTGCCCGCTTCGATGCCCATGTGGCGCAGACCGCCGCCTCCATCACGCCCCCGGCCCAGCCCGTCAGCATCGTCGCCTACAACCTGGCCGGCAGCTACTCCATAGGCCGCGCCGCCAGCCCCCATGCGCGGCTGCTGGCCGCACTGGGCTTCAAGGTGGAGGGCCTGCCGCCCGCGCTGGCCGCCCAGGTCACACGCGCCTCGGACTTCGAATTCATCTCCCGCGAGAATCTCTCGGCCGCCATCACCGGCGACTCCGTCTTCCTGCTCGGCGCCTCGCAGGGCGATGTGCAGGCCTTCCTGGACGATCCGCTGCTGGCCAACCTGCCCGCAGTTGCCGGACGGCGCGTCTATCCGCTGGGCCCGACCTCGTTTCGCATCGACTACTACTCGGGGCAGCAGATGGTCGACGCCGTGGCAAGCCACTTCCGCTGAGCCATGCGTGCACGGCTCCAAGGCGCGGCGGCGCGGCCTGCCCAGCGCTCCTGTTTGCGCTCCTCCCTGCGGTCCTCCCTGCACTGCAGGCGTTGGCTGGGCCTTGCAGGCGGGCTGCTGGCGCTGGCCATCATCGCCGTGCTCGGCATCACCGTCGGCTCGCGCGACATTGCGCTGGCCGACATCCTCGGCGCGCTGCGGGCTCCGGACCTGCGTGATGACCAGCACCTGATCGTCAGCCTGCTGCGCATGCCCCGCACCGTGGTGGCCATCCTGGCCGGCATGGCGCTGGGCGTGGCTGGCGCGCTCATGCAGGCCGTCACCCGCAATCCCCTGGCGGAGCCGGGTCTGCTGGGCGTCAACGCGGGTGCGGCGCTGGCCGTGCTCATCGGCATGACGGCCTTCGGCCTGACGTCCGTGCTCCAGTACGTCTGGTGCGCCTTTGCCGGCGCGGGGCTGGCGGGCGCCGCCGTCTTCGCGTTCGGGCAGTCCCGGGGCGCGGGCGCGCACCCGGTGCGCCTGGTCCTGGCCGGGGCCGGCCTGTCGGTCATGCTCACCTCCAGCGCCGGCATCATCCTGCTCAACGCGCCCCCGGAAGTCTTTGACGGCTTCCGCCACTGGGCGGCCGGCTCCCTGGAGGGCAGCGGCTATGCCAGCGCCGCCGTGCTGGCGGCCGCCGTGGCGGCGGGGCTGGCGGCGGCCTGGGCCATCGTCGGCCAGCTCAACGCCATGGCGCTGGGGCATGACGTGGGCCTGGCGCTGGGTGTCAATGTGCGCGCCACCGCGCAACTGGCCTGCCTTGCGGTCATGCTGCTGGCCGGGGCGGCCACGGCGGCCGTGGGGCCCATTGCCTTCGTCGGCCTGGTGGCGCCGCATCTTGCACGCCTCTCGTGCGGGCCGGACTACCGCTGGATACTGCCGCTGTCCGCGCTCTACGCGGCGGTGCTGCTGCTGGGTGCCGATGTGCTGGGCCGCGTCGTCGCGGCGCCTGCCGAAGTGGCTGCGGGCATCGTCGCCTGCCTGATCGGCGGGCCGTTCTTTGTCTGGGTGGCGTGCAGATACCGGTTGAGCAGGCTATGAAGACCTCCGTGAACACATCGGTTGTGCGCTGGGGAGCCTGTTCGTTTCTCTGGCGGCCCAGGCCACTGGCCGTGGGCATGGCGCTGGTCGTGCTGGCCCTGGTGCTGGGGGTGCTGCTGCTGGGCACGGGAACCCTGTCCCTCAGCTCCGCCGAAGTGCTCGACAGCCTGCTGGGCACGGGCTCCAACCCCGCAGCTGAGCGCATCGTGCAGCGGGTGCGGCTGCCGCGTGTCCTCACGGCCGTCTTCGTTGGCGCGTCGCTTGGCATGGCGGGCGCCATCTTCCAGTCCATCTCCCGCAACGCGTTGGGCTCGCCGGACGTGATCGGCTTCACCACCGGCGCGGCCAGCGGGGCGATTGCGCTCATCGTGCTGGGTGACGCCGGGCCGCTGTGGACATCGCTGGCCGCCGTGCTGTCGGGCATGGCCACGGCGGCGGTCGTGCTTGCGCTGTCCGGAGGCCGGCGTGCTGGCGGCGGCTACCGGCTGGTGCTGGTGGGCATAGGCGTGGGGGCCACGCTCTCGGGCCTGAACACCATCTTGCTGGTCATGGGGGACCTGGACCGGGCCGTCGCCGCGCAGCGCTGGCTGGCCGGCTCGCTCAGCGCGCGGACCTGGGCGCATGTCGTGCCCGCTGCGCTGGGCTTCATCGCCATCGTGCCCGTCGTGCTGTGGTGCGCCCGCCGCATCAACCTGCTGGAGCTGGGCGACGATGCCGCCACACAGCTCGGCGTCAACGTGCCGCGCACGCGGCTCACCATGGTGATGGCTGCCGTGGCCCTGACCGCCATCGCCACGGCAGCGGCGGGGCCCATCGCCTTCATCGCGCTGGCCGCGCCCCAGGTGGCCAGGCGCCTGGGCCTGTCGCCCGACGTGCCCCTGTTCACGGCGGCAGCCATGGGCGCCGTTCTGCTGCTGGCGGCCGACATGCTCAGCCAGTGGGCACCCGTGCGCCTGCATCTGCCCATCGGGCTGGTGACGGGGCTGCTGGGCGGGGTGTATCTGCTGTGGCTGCTGTTTCGCACGCGCAAGGGGTAGACGGCCATGCAGGGTGCAGCGGCGCGCAGACCCGTTGCCTCCGGGACTACCTGCCGCCGCGCGCCACCCCAGGCCCCGCCACGGTGTACACATGCCCGGCCTCTTCGGCAGCCACCTTGGCCGCCTCGCTGCGGCGCACCTCCGCCTGGTCCTCGTACTCGCAGTTCATCACTCGGGCTTCACTGCCCGCGAACTCCGCCAGCGATTCAGCACTGTTGCGAATGGTCACCAGCGCCTGCGCCACCACGTCCAGCCGCTGATGGCCCTCGGGGATCTCCAGCCAGGCCAGCGCCAACTGGGCCAGGGCGGAAACCTCGGCACAGCCTTGCTGCACGAAGCGGTCCATTTCATGCAGCGCTGTTGCGAGCTTCTGGGCGTGGGTGTTTTCGGGGGGAGGGGATGGGGGATGTGCTTCATGGGTTGCTGCTCCTGTGAGGCATTCGCCAGCCTGCAAGTGGCTGTACGTCTGTCAGCTTGCTTCCTCTCTGATGACTGGCGTGTGGCATGGCATCCTCTTCGAAAGTGGATGATGTTCGCTGGTCTGCAGCGATGGAGATACTACGAGTTGCGTAGCTGGCTGATGAGAAGGAAAGCGTCAGAGGCAATCATGTGAATAGCGAGAAATGCCAACAATGCGAGCCCGTTGAATTTCCCGCGCACTCTTATTAAGGTGAGATCTTTTATCCTCATCTGACTACAGATGTGCATATGGCTGAAGATGGGCCGGAGTTAAATTACCGGTAGGCTGATTGCATCTTGGTGCCTTTTAGCAATTCAAGGCGATACTATCTTTACCGGACAAATGCAGGACATGCAAGGCGATTATATTTTGACGGGCAATTTTCATTCTCATATGATGTATTTTATTTGTAGATTTTGATATGGATGGGAGAAGGTGTTGTAAATAATAATCGCAGCTGTGATGAATTAATTTTTGTTGGTTTATAATTACGTTCGCTGTTGGTTAATTTTACTTGCAGCTAGTATTTCTCGGGATCGAGCTTTGAGTTGATAGCGAGTTTTCCGGTGCTATTCTTCTTCTGTTTAGGATTGAAGATGTGGAAAATTCTGCTGACTTCGTCAAATCGAGAGTGATTGTGTGATTTGTTGTTAATTCGGAATTAAATGTGGAGTTATTTATGAGATTGATGTGTGTGGCAGCTTTGGTGATTGTCTCTGCTGGATTGGTTGGTTGTGGCGCGGCTTTACCCCTGCAGGGCGCGCGGCCTGCGGTAATGCCGAGTCAGAAGTATGGTCTGGCCAAGAGCGAGACTATAGAGAAAACTAATCATATGACTCAGAAAATAAATAGTGAGCAGTCAGTATTTTATTTTCAAAATCAAGGTGGTGGCGGCGCTGGATTGGGTATTCTTTTGGGACCACTAGGTGCGGCTGCCAATATTAAAATGATAGAAAATACTACGATTGCAGATGTTGGGAAAATCAAGGAGAGAATCAATCTGAATCCTGAGGTTGCCTTGCAGCAGGCGGCAAATTCCACCAATTTCATAGTTCAGTCTTCAGTAAATAATAATGACATCAAAGTCACGCCATTTGTGCTGATCTCAAAAACAGATGAGACGACTGTTCATGTTTCAGCAGTTGTTTTCTTTGAAGGTGCTGAAGGGCAGAACAAGTGGACTAGGCGATATCAATATCAGCTGCCTGGTAAATATACTGTTGATGAGCTATCTGCATTGTCGGAGGATAAAATGAAGGAAATGCAAATGGCTAGTGTGACTGCGTACACCATGCTGTTAAAGCATATAGCAGAGGAGCGGGACGAATCTATTGCTTTGGAGCGAAAAATCACCTTCAACTCTCCATACATGAGTCCTCGTTTTGACATCGAAATGGTAGGCTCCCTTGTTGCGGAAAGAGAAGGCCGCGTTTGGGTTAGGACCGTAATGGGTGTGAATGCAATAGCGCCTGAATATGTTAAATATCAATTTATAAAAAACTGAAGTTTTTAATGAATCGCCGATGAGCCATGGCCGTCGGTGATTCATATTCTTTCAGTTACGGCTATAGTGGAAATATTTGTTATTAAATTTTATAATTCAGGCTGACGGAGTTTTGTGGAATATTTTGCCATGGGCAAGAAACTGCAGTCGTTGATCTTATAGTATATTGAAAAATAGCCGTGGTATTAATGCCTTTATCTACAATTAACGCCAGCTTGTGAGTTGGTATGCATCCGATTGCAATGCAATACGAACTGGTGATTAGATGTTACGGTGATCCAGAGTATCTCGATATATCTCATTTGATGTGGATGGCGGCATATATTGAGGTAACTGTGGCCGTTATTTTTGCATTGAGTCGAGGTTCGATGTTGGGGCCTCACCCTCACCCAAACAACCCCCCCTCATCCAACAACTCAAACGCAACCTCCGGCGTCCTCTCCATCCCCCGCCGAATCGCCGCAGGAATCGCCTGCCGCGTCTTGCTGCACAGCCCGCGCATGGGCAGGACCTCGATCTGTATGCCGCGCACGGTGCGCACTTCGCTAGCTCCGGGTTCGATGCGCACGCGGATGCCGAGCTGCTCATACATGCGCTGCTCCACATGTCGCAGGTCCTGCAGGCTGGTGATGCGTTCCAACCGTAGTAGCAGGCGTTTTTCCTCTTCCTTGGTGAGTCGCAGGATGCGCTGGTCAGCCATGGAGTCGGCGAGCAGGGCGTCGTGCTCGCAGATGCAGGCGCCCGGAGGGCAGGGGACTCGGATCGGAATCTGAACGGGAAAGCTCATCGATGCCCAAGGAAGATCCGCCCCGGCCGGGGCGGTGCAGGCCATGCTAGTTCAAGGCTGCAGCGGGGCCAAGGGGAAAGTCCTGGGCGCGCCCGCTGCCTGCGCCTGCTGCCTCTTCCCCCTCCCGTATGCACGCGCCTGCGTCGTGGCGGTTGCGGGGTTGCAAGCCTGCCGAAGGACAGGCTTGCTTCGTCATCTGACTCGCCGTGATGTTTGAGTGAAGCGCGCAGCGCGCAACGAGTTTCACGGCGAACCCCGCAGCCGCCACGACGCAGGTTGCCCCGCAGCGAAGCGAAGGGGTCGCGGACATCCGGGTCGCCTTCTTTGATCTGACCTTTCTTGGCGAATCAAGAAAGGGCAGTCGGCCGCCGGGCCGAGACCCGGCCTCTAAAAGAAACCGCCCGGCAGGGGCAAGAAGAGCGCGCGGCGCTCAAATTTACAGACGGTCAACAACGCAAGGCCGCAGCCGCCAAGTCACACAAACTGACCCACCCGCCTCACGACTTCTGACTCCTCCCATAAAGATTCTCCAACCCCGCCCACACCCTGCGCGTGAGCGGCTTGCTCTGCGCCGCAGGCCGCCGGTAGAGCCGCACGTTGATGGGCACGTCCTTGTCGGGCCCGGCCGCGCGGGCCAGGCGGCCATCGGTCAGGTCGGTCTTGACCAGGGTGAGCGGCAGCCAGGCCAGGCCCAGGCCCTGGTGGACCATGGCGTGCAGGGAGTCGGCGAGGTCGGCCTCGTAGACGGTGCGCAGGCGCGTGGTGTCGCACAGCTCGTGCAGGTGGCTGCGCAGGATCTTGCCCAGGGACATGCTTTGCGCGTAGTCCAGGTAGGGCACCAGCGGGCCGCCGCCGTGGGCGGGCAGGGCGTACTTGGGCAATTGGGGGACCAGGGGGATGCTGACGGGGATCAGCGTGTCCTGGCCCACGGGCAGCCAGGCCAGGTGGTGGCCCTGCAGGCTGCCTTCGATGGCGGGCTGGGCGTGGCACATGAGCAGGTCCACCTTGCCTTGCAGCAGCATTTCCACGCCGTAGTCCAGGCTGGTGGTGACCACTTTCCAGCACAGCTGGGGCATGGCCTGGTTGAGGGCGGTGATGATGCCCGGCAGGACGGTGTGCGACAGCGTGCGGCCGGCCGCGATGGTGACGGTTTCATCGCGCGTGCGGTGGGGGCGCTGCAGCAGGCCGTGGGTCTGCTCCAGGATGCCCAGCACTTCATGGGCCGAGGCCAGCAGCGTCTTGCCGGCGGCCGTGAGCGTGGTGGACTGGTGGCCGCGCTCGACCAGGGGCGTGCCCGCCCATTCCTCCAGCGCGCGGATGCGGCGGCCGAAGGCCGGGTGGGTGATGTGGCGGCGCTCGGCGGCCTTGTAGAGGCTGCCGGTGTCGGCCAGGGCCTGCAGGTCCTGCAGCAGTTTGAGGTTGAGTTCGTGCATGGGTAGGGTGGGTGCAGGGCTGTGCTGATCCGGCACAGCCCCGCCGCAATCGGCACAGCACCAAGGCGGGGCATGCCTAGCATGGCGACATGCGAGAGAAGCCCTGTTATGCCTGAAGTTTGCCTCAGGAAGATGCAAAGCCATTTCATTGGCGGTGCGCAGCGCACGGTGCGGGATCTGCCGATCCAGCACAGGGAAGTGGTGCGCAACGGCGGCGAGCGGCCGCTGGACATGAATGGCAGCTATGCCGTGGGCCAGATGTATGCCATGGAGTACCGCCTGGCGCGTCCGCGCAGCCCTCTGCCCGTGCTGCTGTGGCATGGCGGCGGCATGACCGGGGCGCAGTGGGAGTCCACGCCCGATGGGCGCCAGGGCTGGCTGTGGCGCCTGCTGGAGGCGGGCCATGACGTGGTGGTCTGCGATGCCGTGGAGCGCGGCCGCGCGGGCTGGGCGATGTTCCCCGAGATCTATGCCGAGGCGCCCGTGTTCCGCAGTGCCGAGGAGGCGTGGCAGCTGTTTCGCATAGGCCATGCGACGCCTTCAGGCGTGGACCTTGGCCTGGGCGAGCCTTTCGCGGGACAGCGTTTTCCGCATGAGCATTTCTGTGCCCTGGTGCGGCAGATGGTGCCGCGCTGGCTGGGGCATGAGGCCATGGCCATGGCGGCCTATGACGCGCTGCTGGAGCAGTTCGGCCCCTGTGTGGTGATAGGCCACAGCCAGGGCGGTGGCTTTGCCGCGCATGCGGCCAGCCGCAAGCCGAACCTGGTGCGCGCCGTGGTGGGCGTGGAGCCTACGGGCATGCCGGTGGTGCAAGAAGGGCAGCAGGGTCAGCAGGGGGCGGATGCCTTCGCGCCTGCATCGGCCATCCCGCACCTGGCGGTGTGGGGCGACCATTTCGCGCACAGCCCGCAGTGGCAGAAGTACCGCGCGCAGACCGATGTGTATTGGCAGCTGCTGCGCCGCCTGGGCGGCCGTGCCGAGGTGCTGGACCTGCCGGCCGCAGGCATCACCGGCAATTCGCATTTCTGCATGCTGGACACCAATGGCGACGAGGTGCTGGGCCGGGTGCTGGCCTGGCTGGAGCGCCTGGGCCGATGACTTGCCAGTGACTGGCCGGTGCTGGTCCCGAAGAATTTCAACGAGGAGAAAAATCTCATGCAACGCCGCAATTTCATGATCCGCAGCCTGTCTGCAACCACGGCGGCCCTGGCCCTGGGCGCCCTGGCGCCCGCGCAGTCGGCCCTGGCGGCCGATGCCGGCTGGCCCACGGCCGAGCCCATCCGCCTGATCGTGCCGTTTCCGCCCGGCGGCACGGCCGATGTGGTGAACCGCCTGTTCGCGCAGCAACTGGGCAAGGTGCTGGGCGCCTCGGTGATCGTGGAGAACAAGGCCGGTGCCGGTGGCTCGCTGGGCACGCGCTTCGTGGCCGATGCCAAGCCGGACGGCTATACGCTGCTGGGCGCCACGTCCAGCACGCACGGCACGAATCCGGCTGTCTACACCAAGCTGCCCTATGACGCGGTGAAGGATTTCACGCCCATCACCCAGGTGATCACGGTGCCGGGCGTGCTCAGCGTGCATCCCTCGGTCAAGGCGGCGAATCTGAAGGAGCTGATCGCGCTGGCCAAGGCGCAGCCGGGCCATCTGTCGTATGCGTCCTCGGGCGCGGGCGGTCTGGGCCATCTGGCCATGGAGCTGTTCAAGGCCAAGGCGGGCGTGCAGATCATGCATGTGCCCTACCGTGGCGCTGGCCCGGCCTTCACCGATCTGATCGGCGGCCAGGTGTCCATGCTGTGGGAGCCGCTGCCGGCCTCGCTGCCGCACATCAAGTCCGGCAAGATCCGCCCGCTGGCCGTGGCCACGGCCCAGCGCAGCAGCGAGCTGCCCGATGTGCCGACCTTTGCAGAGTCCGGCGTGCCCGGCTACGCCGTGCAGGCCTGGAATGGCCTGCTGGCGCCCAAGGACCTGCCCAAGGACATCCGCGACAAGCTGCACAAGGCCAGCGTGCAGGCCCTGGCCGATCCGCAGCTGCGCCAGCGCCTGGCAGAGCTGGGCGGCACGGTGGTGGCCAATACGCCGGAGCAGTTCGGCGCGGTGATCCTCAAGGATGTGACGACCTGGAAGCAGGTGGCCTCTTCGTCGCAGATCAGCCTGGACTGATGCAGCGGGCACCGGGGAAAGCCCTGTGTCCCGGCGCCCACGGGTGGCGGGGCCAGGCGTCGTGACGGTGCCATAGTCCGGGGGTGGCGGTCCGGGTGCGTTGCCTGCGGCCGCGCACAAGGCCGCGCATAAGGCCGCACACAAGGCGGGCCGCCTGACCTGCCGTCTCAAGCCATGGACATCAACCTCATCCGCAATTTCGTAGAGATCGTGGACGCGCGCAGCCTCAGCGCTGCGGCGCGCAAGCGCGACATCACGCGCTCCAAGGTGAGCAAGGAGCTCAAGTCGCTGGAGACGGCGCTGGGCGTGACCCTGCTGCACCGCACGACGCGCAGCTTTTTGCTGACGGCGGCGGGCGAGGTGCTGTACGAGCATGGGCGCAGCATCATCCAGGAGGTGGAGGCGGCGCAGGGCGCCATCGACGCGCTGCAGCATGTGGTGACGGGCTCGGTGCGGCTGAGCATTCCCACGGGCCTGGGCGAGCTGTACCTGGCCGACATGCTGCTGGCCTTCCAGAAACGGCACCCGCAGGTGCGCATCCGCGTGCTGTTCTCCAACCGGGTGAGCGATCCCATGAGCGCCCAGGTGGATGTGGCCGTGCGCGTGGCGCGCGACGTGCAGGAACACCTGGTGGCGCGCGATCTGGGGCCGGTGGGCTTTGGCCTGTATGCCAGCAGCGCCTATGCCAAGGCGCGGCCGTTCCACGACCCCTCCGAGATTCCCCACGGCGTGCTGCTGACGCCGCCCGGCGATGGCAAGACCTATGCCGTCTCGGTGAAAAAGGGGCAGCAGGAGATTGCGCTCAAGTGCGAGCCCTGCATCACCAGCGAGCATTTCCCCTTCCTCAAGCAGTCCATGCTCCGGGGAAGCGGCGTGGCCACCTTGCCCAACTACATGGTGATGGACGAGCTGCGATCGGGCGCGGTGCAGCGCGTGTGCCCGGACTGGACGGTGTCCGGCCTGGGCGACCGGCTGTACATCATCACGGCCGAGGACCGGCGGCCCTCGCATGCCGTCAAGGTGATGACCGAGTTCCTCAGGGCCAGCCTGCTGCGCTTCGTGGAGCAGGCCGAGGTGTCCGGCCCTTAGGTCCTTAGTTCATCACCTTTTCGGTCTTCAGTTCTCCAGCGCAATCGCGTTGTCGGCGATCACCTTGCGCCACATCTGGCCGTCAGCGGCCAGGAAGTCGTCGAGCTGGGCCTGGGTCTGGGGCTTTCTGGCGGCCAGGGTCTGGTTGCCCAGGGCGCTTGCGAACTCGGGGTTGAGCATGACCTTGTTGACGGCGGCCTGCAGGGTGTTGCGCGCGTCCGCTGGCGTGCCTGCGGGCACGGCAATGCCGAACCAGGTGGAGGCCCTGAAGCCCGGCACGCCCGATTCGGCAATGGTGGGCGTCTGCGGCAGGAACTGCGAGCGCTCCGGCCCGGTGGTGGCAATGGCCACCAGCTTGCCGGCCTTGATGTGGGGCAGGGAGGTGCCGGCCACGTCCACCATGAGCTGGGTGTCGTTGGCCATGAGGGCGGTGAGGGCCGGGGCGCTGCCGTTGAAGGGAATGTGGGTGGCGGCCACGTCCAGGCGGGACTTGATCAGCTCGGTGGTCAGCTGCAGCGGGTTGCCCAGGCCGACCGAGCTGTAGTTGAGCTTGCCCGCGTGGGCCTTGGAGTAGGCCTTGAGGTCGGCCACGTTTTTGATGCCGGTCTGGCTGTTGGTGACCAGCACCAGCGGGGCCTCGGCCAGGATGTTGGTGAGCTTCAGCTCCCGGTCGGGGTTGTAGCTCAGCTTTTTGTAGAGCAGGGGGTTGAGCACCATGCTGGCATTGCTGGCCAGCAGCAGGGTGTAGCCGTCGGCCGGCGAGCGCGCCACGGCCGAGGCGGCAATCATGGTGTTGGCGCCCGGCCGGTTCTCCACGACCACGGACTGCTTGAGCTCCGTGGACAGGTGCGTGGCCAGGGTGCGGGCCAGCACATCGACCGAGCCGCCCGGCGCATACGGGGCGATGAGCTTGATGGGCTTGCTGGGGTAGTCGGACTGGGCGAACCCGGGGGCTGCGGCTGCGGTGGCCGCAGCGGCAAGCAGCAATGCAATGGCCTTGTTCATGCGTTGTCTCCTTCTCTTTCGGTGTTGGCTGGTTCAGATCTTGCGCTGCGTCGCGCCCCAGTGGGCGTCGCGCAGCTTTCTTTTGGCGATCTTTCCGTTGTCGTCGCGGGGCAGGCGCTGGAAGACGAAGCTGCGCGGCAGCTTGTAGGCCGCCAGCCGGCCGCGCAGCCATTCTTTCAGTTCCGCCTCGGGCAGTGTGCCTGACTGGCCGGGCTCGACCAGGGCCAGCAGCCGCTCGCCGTACTCGGCATCGGGCACGCCGATGACGGCGCAGTCTGCTATGCCGGGGTGCCTGAGCAGCTCGTTCTCTATCTCGGCCGGGTAGATGTTCACGCCGCCGGAGATCACCATGTCCGAGTCGCGGTCGCAGACGTAGAGAAAGCCTTCTTCGTCCAGGTAGCCCATGTCGCCCAGGGTGATGAGGCCGCCCTGGTCCATCTTGCGACGGGCCTCTTCGTTGCCCTTGTAGGTGAAGTCGGCATAGGCGGGCTGGCGCACGTAGATCAGGCCCACCTCGCCCGTGGGCAGGGCCTGGCCCTGCCTGTCGAGGATGCGGACTTCGGCGTCCTGCAGCGGCAGGCCCGCGCTGCCCGGGTGGGTGAGGGCATCGGCCGAGCCGATGAAGGTGACCAGGCCCGACTCGCTGGAGGCATAGGTCTCGTTGATGATGGGCCCCATCCACTCGATCATGGCCTTCTTGACCTCCGGCGCGCAGGGCGAGCCGGTGGAGGCGATGAAGCGCAGCGAGGAGATGTCGTAGCGCTCGCGCACCTCGCGCGGCAGCCTGAGCAGGCGCACGTACATGATGGGCACCATGTAGGCCGTGTCGATGCGGTGCTCCTGCACCAGCTGCAGGAAGCGCTCGGGGTCGAAGCGCTGCTCCAGCACCACCAGCTCGCTGAGCATGAGCGCGTTCTGGAAGTACAGGCTGGGCGCGCTGTGGTAGATGGGCGCGGTCAGCAGGGTGCGCGCGCCGGGCTGCAGGCCGTAGGCGGTGGCGATCAGCGCCTGGTTCACGGCCAGGCGCCGGGGCAGTTCTTCCACGGGAAACGCCTTGCGCAGCACGCCCTTGGGGCGGCCCGTGGTGCCCGATGTATAGGCCATGTGGCCGCGCGGCGCGACCAGCGGGCCGTCGTAGGGTGCCTGGGCGGCCAGCCAGGTTTCGTAGTCCTGCTCCGGCTCGCGTGCGTGGGCGACGCGCCGGGGCAGGTCCGCATAGAGTTCGCCCTTGAGGCCGTCGAGCAGGTCCTGGCTGGTGATGAGGGCGCGGGCGCCGCTGTCGGCCAGGATGTAGTCGATCTCCGTGGCCGTGAAATGCCAGTTGATGGGACAGTAGTAGATGCCCGCAATGCGGCAGGCATGGACCACGTCGGCGTATTCGATGCCGTTGCGCAGGAAGACGGCCAGCACGTCGCCTTCGGCCAGGCCCAGGCTGCGCAGGCCCTGGGCCAGCTGGCGGCCGCGCTGCTGCTGGGCGGCGCCGGTCAGCGTGCGCTGTTCGAAGACCAGGGTGGAATGGGGCGTGGCGGCGGTGCTCATGTGGGCGTGGCCTCCTGCTCCCCATCGTTGACGTTGGGCTGGTTGGCGGCCTTGGCCATCTGCCGGGCGCGCGCCCAGTCGGCATCGTCCCAGGCCTGGTATTCGGTGAAGTAGGCGCCGTTGGCCAGGGCGTCGCCGCCGTCCAGCGTGATGGTCTGGCCGTTGAGCCAGGTGTTGCCCGGGGCCAGGATGAAGGCGGCCATGTTGCCGATGTCCTCGCCCGTGCCCAGGCGGCGCGTGGGGTTGTCCAGGCGGCGGCGGTCGGCCGAGTCCTCGTTGCCGTCGATCCTGGGGCGCAGGCGCTGGCTGGCGCCCTGGGTGGGAATCACGCCCGGCGCAATCGCGTTGAACCGTATGCGCTTGGGACCCCATTCCACGGCCAGCGATTTGGTCATGGCGTCCAGCCCGGCCTTGGACATGGCCGAGGGCACGACGAAGGGCGAGCCCGTGTCCACCCAGGTGACGACGATGGACAGCACCGAGCCCGGCAGCCCTTCGGCGATCCAGCGGCGGCCCACGGCCTGGGTGACGTAGAAGGTGCCCCGGAAGACGATGTCCGAGATGGCATGGAAGCCGTTGATGCTCAGGTCCTCGGTGCGGCTGACGAAGTTGCCGGCCGCGTTGTTGACCAGGCTCGTCAGCGGGCCGTGTTCGGCCCAGATGCGGTCGATGACGGTGTGCACGGCCTCGGGCTGGCGAATGTCGAGTTCATGCGCAAAGGCCTGCGCGCCCGTGTCGTTGTTCAGCATCTCGCAGGCCTGCTGCACCACGGAATGCCGCCGGCCGCACAGGTGCAGCTCGGCGCCCAGCTCCGCCAGCTTGGCCGCCATGGCCAGGCCCAGCCCCGTGCCGCCCCCGGTGATCAGGACGCGCTGGCCCTGGAATAGATTGGCTTCGAACATGCTTGTCTCCTTTTGCTTTCACTCTAGGGAGACAGGGGCGGCTGGCAAAGGAGGGTGGTGGAACGCGGTTGGTTCCGTGGTGGAAACAATGGGCGGGGTTTCGGGCTGTGATCGCGGCTTGTCAGCGAGTGCAGGGGGGGCTCATTTCCCCCTGCCGGGTGGTTGTTTTTCGAGGCCGGGTCTCGGCCCGGCAGCCGACTGCCCTTTCTTGATTCGCCAAGAAAGGTCAGATCAAAGAAGGCGACCCGGATGTCCGCG
>NZ_JBICKS010000044.1:0-747 GCF_043104415.1 Delftia sp. WSY_16
TTCCAGAACCTCAACGTGCCCGACATCGTCGAGCAGGTATTGGGCGTCTATGGCCATCCAATACAAAGGAAACTCACGCGCGCCTATCGCAGTTGGGATTACTGCGTGCAATACAACGAAAGCGATTGCGACTTCGTCTCGCGATTGATGGAACACGAAGGCATCTACTATTTCTTCGAGCACGCATCGGGCCAGCACACCCTGGTGCTGTGCGACGACATCATTGCCTCGCATGGCGCATTGCCCGGTGGTGAATCCATTCCCTTCTATCCCCCGGAAAAAGCCGCCGCAGGCGATCAGGAAAACATCCACGCCTGGCAGCTGGAGCAGGAAATCAAGCCGGGCCGCCATTACATCGACGACTACGACTTCAAAAAGCCCCGGGCCGAACTGTCCCACATGCGCCGCGATCCACCGGGCCATGCGCACGACGGCCATGAAACCTACGAATGGCCGGGCGGCTACACGGAGTACGGCGACGGAGATGCCTACATCCGCGTGCGACTGAAGCAAGGCCTCACGGGCCACAGCCGGGTGCGGGGCCAGTCCTGCCACCGGGCGCTGGCCACGGGCTACACCTTCAGCCTCTACAACTACCCGCGCGGGGACCAGAACCGGCAGTACCTGATCACCGGCCTGAGCTACCACCTCAAGGAGAATCCCCGCGTCAGTGCCGTGGCCCCGGGCGCCAAGGGCAGCGCCGCCGAAGACGGCTCTTTCCAGCGCTACGAACTGCAGGCCCAGCCC
>NZ_JBICKS010000045.1:0-239391 GCF_043104415.1 Delftia sp. WSY_16
TTCCTTGTGCAAACCGCAGCGTTTGCGCAGACAAGAAGCCACCGCAAGGTGGCTTTTTTTCGTCTGCAGTTTCGCTGCGGGCCGCGTCTCGATGGGGCCTGCCCAGTGCGATGGCAGGGGCCTGCGCTGCAGGCAGTTCCTGCTTCCATCCCGATGTATCGGGCATCACCAGTCCGTCATGATCCAGGCCCATCATCCACGGCGAGGGAAAGCCATGGTGATGCGATGCGCCATAGGCGATGCCTGCCGATTTTCCACAGCCGATAGCCGTGTCTCCGTTTGCACTGGCGGGACGTCTTCCAGGCAGGTGTGAGCAGCCATTCCAGGCCCGGTCCTGTCGCCGGAACTGGTAATGCTTCTCATTTCAATGTTGGAAAACGTCAAAGGAGCGCCACTGCATGCCATGGTCCCGGTTCAAGTTTCAGCACGTCTGCAAGGCTGCACAGCCCTTGCCGATCCTGTTGCAGGACGCATGGATCCGGCGAGGGCGGCCGCCGCCCTGAGGCCGTCATGAGGCCGATCTAGGCCTGCCTCCCAAGTCACGCCGATGCGCATCGGCGCGCACTGATGCCCTGCGGTCAGCGGTTGTGCCGCCGCTTACCGCCTGTGCCGAGTCCCGCTCCGCCCTATTGCACGGGCGGCACGCCGGCCGTCCATCGACCTGCGGTCGACATTTCCACTTGATGTTCTTGCCTAGCTTGCGAGAGGAACTGCATCGTGTCCTTGAATCACACACATTCTTCGCTGGAAGAGGTCTTCATTGCTTCGCGTGGACAGTTGGTGAGGGTCGCGCGAAGAATTCTCAGGAATCCCGAACTGGCCGACGAGGCCGTGCAGGACACCTATCTGCGCGTTGCCGAGATGCGCAGCGATGCCGAGATCGCCAGGCCCGCCGCCTACTGGACGCGCGCCGTCTGCAACATGGCGCTGGACTACCTGCGCCGCCAGGAGCGCGAGAACACCTACCGCACCCACGGCGTGGATGTGGAGACGCTGGAGATACCGGACGGCCGCTCGCCCGAGCGCAGCCTGTTCGAGTCCCAGGCCATACGGCTGATCGACCAGGCTCTTGATGAGGTGCCGCCCAAGACCCGCGAGACCTTCGAGCTGTACCGCATCAAAGGCCTCACCCAGCGCCAGATCGCCGAGCACATGGAGTGCGCGCTGGGCCTGGTGAATGCCAGGATTGCCGATGCCTGCAAGGCCATCCATGTCCACCGCTCGCTGCTGGACCACCATTGAACGGTGCAGCCCGGCGCAGGACCCGGAACCGGCGCGCACGCGGCGTGAACAGTTTCGGGTTCGGAACGTCATGTTCAACAGAGGCGCAGTACCGGATCGCCGCGATCCCGTACTGGCCTCACCGATGTTCAACCGCATTAAGGACGCCTGCATGTCTACAAGCTGCTTCGACCGCGAAGACGAAACCTTCATCGTTCTGGTCAACCACGAGGAACAGTATTCCATCTGGCCGCACTGGAAGGCTGTGCCCGGCGGCTGGACCGCCGTGGAGGGCGTGAAGGGCGACAAGAAAACCGTGCTCGACTACGTGGACGCCACCTGGACCGACATGCGGCCCAAGTCGCTGCGCGTGTGGATGCAGCAGCAGGAGCAGGCGGGCTCCGGCGCCGCGCTGCACAAGGCCGATACCGATACCGAAACCGCAGCGGGCTGACGCGCATGCACGCGCCGCTGACCCTGCTGTGCCTGCCGTGCGCAGGCGCCAGCGCCACCATGTACCTGCGCTGGCGCAGGCTGCTGCCCCACTGGATCCGCATTGCTCCGGTGGAGCTGCCGGGGCGGGGCAGCCGGCTGGGGGAGCCTGCGGTCGAGGACTTCGGGCAACTGGTCTCGCTGCTGTGCGCCGAGCAGCGCCAGGCCATGCGCGGCCGCTTTGCGCTGCTGGGCCACAGCATGGGCGCGCTGCTGGCCTTCGGCATGGCGCGGCAGTTGCGCGAGCAGGGCAGGGAGCTGCCGCTGGCCCTGGTTGCCTCGGGCAGCCCGGCACCGGCCTGCCGCGATCCCGAGCGCTTTGCGGGCAAGGGCGACGATGCGGCGCTGATTGCCGATCTGCGCAGGCAGGGCGGCACGCCCGAAGAGGTGTTTGCCAGCCCCGAGCTCATGCGCATCACGCTGGATGTGCTGGGGTCCGACTACCGCGTCTGCGAGAGCTTCGGCCATGTGCCCGCTGCGGGCCTGCCGCTGCCGGTGCACGTCTTTGCGGGGCGGCAGGACGACATCGAGGCGCCCCGCGTCCAGGCCTGGTCGCAGGAGGCCGCCGGGGCCTTCACGCTGGACTGGTTCGAGGGCGGGCATTTCTTCATCAGGCAGCGCGAAGGCGATGTGCTGGCCGTGCTGGCGCAGCGCCTGGCCGGGTCCCAGTCACTCCAGGGGGAAATCCATGCAGCTCGTGTCCGTGCGTGAGGCCATGAGCCAGGGCATCGAGGTCTTCAGGCTGGACCTGGACCTGTCGGCCGAACTGAGCGACAGCCTGCCGCACCTGACCCCCGAGGAGCGCGGTCGCGCCGCGCGCTTCGTGCGGGCCGCCGACCGGCTGCGCTTCGCACAGACGCGCGCTGCCACGCGGCGGCTGCTGGGGCGCAGGCTGGGCTGCTGCCCGGCCGATGTGCCCCTGGCCATCGGCACGCACGGCAAGCCTTTCGTGGATGACGAGCCGCACAGGGCACCTGTGTTCAACGTCTCGCATTCGGGCGGCCATGCGCTGATCGCGCTGGCCGACCCCGGTGGCGTGCTGCACCTGGGCGTGGACATCGAGCAGCACAAGCCCGACCTCGATGCCGAGGTCATGCTCGACGCCGTCTGCACCGACCAGGAACGCGCCAGCGTGCACCGTGCGCCTGATCGGCTGGCGGCCTTCTACCAGCGCTGGGTGGGCAAGGAAGCCGTGCTCAAGGCCATCGGCATTGGCGTGGCCGAGCACCTGCGCTCCATAGGCATCAGCCCGGGAGGGGACGGACGGCTGGCCATCGCCTGCGCGGTCCCCGACTGGAATGGTTTTCAAGCGATGGCGCTGCCAGCGCCGCCGGGCTACGCGGCAGCTCTTGCGTGGCGCACCAAGGAATCGACATGAACGAAACCCTCCAGCGCTTCGAGCGCAAGGCCCCCGCGGGCTCGCTGCTTCCCCAGCTCATCACGCCCGCCCAGCCGGGCCAGGACCTGCTGGCTGCGCTGCCGCCGCTGCGCCGCGACATCGACGAGGCGCTGCTGACCACGGGCGGCGTGCTGCTGCGCGGCTTTGGCGTGCCCGATGTGGAGACCTTCCAGCGCTTCGCCTCGGCCTTCGGCCATCCGCTGCTCAAGTACGAATTCGCCTCCACGCCGCGCAGCGCGGTCGAGGCCTCCAGCGGCGCGGGCGTCTACACCTCCACCGAATACCCGGCCCACCAGAGCATTCCGCTGCACAACGAGCAGGCCTACACGCGCGAGTGGCCCATGAAGATCTGGTTCCACTGCGTCACCGCATCGCCCGAGGGCGGCGAGACGCCGATTGCCGACAGCCGTGCGGTCTACCGCCGCATTCCGGCGCGCATCCGCGAGCTGTTCGAGCCCGGCATCCTCTACGTGCGCAACTTCGGCGAGATGGACGTGCCCTGGCAGAAGGTCTTCAACACCGAAAGCCGCGCCGAGGTCGAGGCCTTCTGCCGCCATGCGCGCATGGACTGGGAGTGGAAGGAAGACGACGGCCTGCGCACGCGCCAGCTGTGCCAGGCCATGGAAAGCCACCCCGTCACGGGCGAGATGGTCTGGTTCAACCAGGCCCACCTGTTCCACATCTCGGCGCGCGAGCCCGAGGAGCGCGAGGTGCTGGAGGAGGTCTACGGCATCGAGAACCTGCCGCGCAACACCTTCTTTGCCGACGGCTCCACCATCGGCGACGACATCTTCGCCGAGGTGCGCGCCGCGCTGGATGCCGAGACCGTCAGCTTCCCCTGGGAGCAGGGCGACGTGCTGATGCTGGACAACATGCTCGTGGCCCATGCCCGCTCGCCCTTCAAGGGGCCGCGCAAGGTCATCGTCGCCATGGCCGAGCCGCGCAGCAATCTGGACCGTTTCTGAGAACCCGGGAGGCAGCTGACATGCTGAGTGGACAAAGTGCAATCGCGGCAGCAGGCCAGGCGTCGGCCAGCCTGGTCGAGCATCTGAGGGGACTGGCGCAGCAGCGGCCCGACGACATCTGGCTCACCGTGGCCGCCGTGCAGGACGGCCGCGTGGTCGAGCGCAGCCACAGCTACGGCGAGTTCGACCGCCGCGTGCGCGCGCTGGCCGCCCGGCTGCAGCAGCTGTGCCCCGTGGGCGCGCGCGCCCTGGTGATGATGGACAACGACGAGCACTACGCCGCCAGCATGCTGGCCTGCTTCTACGCGGGCGTGATCGCCGTGCCGGTGCCGCCGCTGGAATCGCTGCGCGTGCAGCACCTGGAGCGGCTGCTGGGCATCGTGGGCGACGCGGACGCGGCCTGCGTGATCAGCACGGCCGAAGTGATGCAGGCCCTGCCCGGCGCCGATGCGCGCTTTGCCGGCATTGCCGCCGTGGCCGCCGACCAGGTGGACCTGGCCGATGCCGACGCCTGGCGGCCCCATGCGCCGGCTGCCGACGACATCGCCTTCCTGCAATACACCTCGGGCTCCACCTCGGCGCCCAAGGGCGTGATGGTCAGCCACGGCAACCTCATCGCCAACGAGGCCGCCATCCAGCAGCGCATGGACATCGGCGTGGGCGACCGCTTCATGTCCTGGGCACCGCTGTACCACGACATGGGCCTGATCGGCGGACTGCTGCAGCCGCTGTACAGCGGGCTGCCGCTGGTGCTGACCTCGCCGCGCCTCTTTCTGGAAAGCCCCGTGCGCTGGCTGGAGCTGATCTCGCGCCACCGCGCCACCATCAGCGGCGGCCCCGACTTCGCCTACCGCATGTGCCTGGAGCGCATCAAGCCGTCGCAGCTGGCGCAGCTGAACCTGTCGAGCTGGCGGCTGGCCTATACCGGTGCCGAGCCCGTGCGTGCCGACACCGTCACGGCCTTCGCGCAGCGCTTTGCCGCCTGCGGCCTGCGGCCCGACGCGGCCTATGCCTGCTACGGCCTGGCGGAAGCCACCCTGTTCATCACCGGCGGCAGTTGCGGCGCAGGCGCCGCGATCACGTCCTTCGATACCGAGGCCCTGGGCCAGGGCCGGGCCGAGGAAAGCCCCGGCGCCTCGCAGACCACCGCGCTGGTGGGCTGCGGCCCCGCCGTTCCCGGCCATGCCGTGGCCATCGTCGATCCGCACAGCCTGCAGGTGCTGGAGCCCGGCCGCGTGGGCGAGATCTGGGCGCACGGACCCAGCATCAGCCAGGGCTACTGGGGCAAGCCGCAGCAAACGCAGCAGGCCTTTGTCGAGCATGCAGGCCGGCGCTGGCTGCGCACGGGCGACCTGGGCTTCGTGCATGCTGGGCAGGTCCATGTGGCGGGCCGCATCAAGGACCTGATCATCGTGCGCGGGCACAACCTCTACCCGCAGGACATCGAGCGCGTGGTCGAGGCCGAGGTCGAAGCCGTGCGCAAGGGACGCGTGGCCGCGTTTGCGGTGGACATCGATGGCCGGGAAGGCATAGGCATTGCTGCCGAAGTCTCGTTCGGCATGCAAAAACTGGTGCCGGCCCAGGCCCTGGTCGATGCACTGAGCACCGCCGTGGGCGCGCAGTGCGGCGAGGCGCCCACGGTGATCGTGCTGCTCAACCCCGGCGCCTTGCCCCGCACCTCCAGCGGCAAGCTGCAGCGCGCAGCCTGCCGCCAAGGCTGGTCCGCGCGCACGCTGGATGCCTGGGCGGTGTTCGAGTCGGGCCGCTTCGCGGGCGGCGGCAGCCAGGCACCGCAGGAGGCGGGCGCGGCAGATCCCACCACAGGCACGCTGGCCGGCCTGTGGCGCGAGGTGCTCGGTGGCGATGCGCAGCCCGGGCCGGCCGGCGAGGCCAACTTCTTCGCGCAAGGCGGCAACTCCCTGGCCGCCGTGCGGCTGGCTGCGCGCATCTGCCGGCAATGGTCCCTGGAGTATCCGGCCGGGCGGGTCTTCGAGCACCCGCGGCTGCGCGACCAGGCGCAGGACATCGACCGGCTGCGCCAACAGCGCCAGCCGGGCATGGCGCTGCAGCGCATTGCCCCGCTGGCCGAGGCCCGCCGCGCCATGCCCCTGCCGCTGACGCCGGCCCAGCAGCGCCAATGGTTTCTCTGGAAGATGGATACGCGCAGCACGGCCTACCACGTGCAGGGCGCCCTGCGCATCACCGGGCCGCTGGATGCAGGCGCCCTGCGTGCAGCCGTGCAGGGCCTGGCCGAACGGCATGGTTCGCTGCGCACGGTATTCAACGCCCGGCCCGATGGGGAGGTCGAGCAGCGCCTGGACCCCCAGGGCAGGCTGGAGCTGCAGTGGCTGGATGCCGCGCAGGGCGACTCCGCGCAGCGCCAGGAGCACGCCGCCCAATGGCTGCAGGCGCTGTGCGCCCAGCCCTTTGATCTGCAGCAGGGGCCGCTGGCCAGGGCTGCCCTGGTGCGGCTGCAGGCCCATGAGCACATCCTGGCGCTGGTGATGCACCACATCGTCTCCGACGGCGCCTCCATGCAGATCCTGCTGGACGATCTGGCGGCGCTGTATGCCGGCGCCCCGAACAGCGGCCCGGCGCTGCAGTACGTGGACTACGCCGTCTGGCAGCGGGAGCAGGGCCAGCCGGCCCAGCAAGGCCAGCAGGCCTCGCTGGCCTACTGGCTGGAACGGTTGCAGGTGCCCCCAGGCGAGGCCCAGCCTGTGCTGGCCCTGCCCACCGACCATCCGCGCCAGGCGCTGGCACGCTATCGGGCGGGACGGCACGGCTTCGAGCTGTCCGGCGCGACCTTGCAGGCGCTGCGCGCGCAGGCCCGCCAGCAGGCAGACACGCTCTTCACGCTGCTGCTGGCAGGATGGCAGGCGCTGCTGTACCGCTACACGGGGCAGGAGGACATCCGCGTCGGCGTGCCCGTGGCCAACCGCGCGCATGCCGACCTGCAGGGCGTGGTCGGCTTTTTCGTCAACACCCTGGTGCTGCGCAACCGCATCGACGGGCGCATGCGCCTGGCCGACGTGCTGCAGCAGGCCCGCGAGGCGGCGCAGGGCGCGCAGGCCCACCACGATCTGCCGTTCGAGCAACTGGTGGAGGCGCTGCAGCCGCAGCGCAGCCTGGCGCACAGCCCCTTGTTCCAGGTGCTGTTCAATCATCTGGTGGAGGACTGGCACGCGCTGCAGCAGGTGCCGGGCTGGACCGTGGCCGGCCAGCCGCTGGCTGCCGCAGATGCGCAGTTCGAGCTGACCGTGGAAGTCCGCGAGCGCTCCGATGGCAGCCTGGGCATCAGCCTGGTCTATGCCCGCGAGCTGTTCGAGCCGGGCAGCATGCAGCGCCTGGCCGCCCACTATGCGGCCATGCTGGAGGCCCTCGCCCGGCAGCCCCAATGTGCCGTGGACGAGGTGCCGCTGCTGGGTCCCGACGAACGCCAGCAACTGGCGGCCTGGAGCTGCAATGACCAGGTCCTGCACGGCGGCGACATCGTGCACCGCCGCTTCGAGCAGCAGGTGGCGCGCAGCCCCGATGCCCCGGCCCTGTGCCTGGGCGAGGCCACGCTGGGCTACGCCGAGCTCAATGCGCGCGCCAACCAACTGGCGCATCACCTGATCGCATCGGGCGTGCGGCCCGGCGTGCCGGTGGGCATTGCCATGGAGCGCTCCATCGAGATGGTCGTGGGGCTGCTGGCCATCATGAAAGCCGGCGCGGCCTATGTGCCCATCGACCCCGAGCACCCGGCCGACCGCATCGCCTACATGCTGGAGGACAGCGGCGTGTCCCTGGTGCTGGTGCAGCCGCAGGTGCGGGACCGCCTGCCGGCCATCTGCAGGGCCCGACTGGTCGATGTGCCGGGCCTGGCGTCCCGGCTGCAGGACATGCCGGCCCACAACCCGGCCGTTGCCCTGCATGGCGACAGCCTGGTCTATGTCATCTACACCTCGGGCTCCACGGGCCGGCCCAAGGGCGCGGCCAACCGCCACCGTTCGCTGTGCAACCGCCTGGCGTGGGGGCAGATGCACCAGCCGCTGGGCCCGGGCGACACGGTGCTGCAGAAAACGCCCTTCGGCTTCGACATCTCCTTCTGGGAGTTCTTCTGGCCGCTGACCACCGGCGCACGCCTGGCGCTGGCCGCCCCCGGCGACCACCGCGATCCCCGGCGCCTGGCCGAGCTGATAGCGCGCCACCAGGTCAACACCATCCACTTCGTGCCGTCCATGCTGCAGGCCTTCATGGCGCACCCGGCGGCCGCCACCTGCCAGGGGCTGCAGCGCATCATCTGCAGCGGCGAAGCCCTGTCCGCCGAATTGCAGGCGGCCGTGCTGCAGGCCTTCCCCGGCACCCGCCTGCTCAATCTCTACGGCCCCACGGAGGCGGCCATCGAGGTCACCTGGTGGGACTGCCGGGACGAGGGCGCGTTGTCCGTGCCCATAGGCCGCCCCGTGGCCGGGCTGCGTACCCATGTGCTGGATGCCGCGCTCAACGAGGTGCCGCGCGGCGTGGCCGGCGAGCTGTATCTGGGCGGTGTGGGCCTGGCGCGCGGCTACTGGCGGCGGCCGGGCCTGAGCGCCGAGCGCTTTGTCGCCGATCCCGCCAGCCGCACGGGCGAGCGCCTGTACCGCACGGGCGACCTGGTGCGCTGGCGCGGCGACGGCCAGATCGACTACCTGGGCCGCGTGGACCACCAGGTGAAGATCCGCGGCTTTCGCATCGAGCTGGCCGAGGTGGAGGCGCAACTGCTGGCCCACCCCGCCGTGCGCGAGGCTGTGGTGGTCGCCCGCCAGGCGGCCGACGGCGCGCGGCTGGCCGCCTTTGTCTCGGTGCAGCAGGGGCAGTGCCTGGACATGGCCGCGCTGCGCAGCGCGCTGGCCGCGGCCCTGCCCGACTACATGCTGCCCTCGTCCATCACCGTGCTGGATGCCTTGCCCCTGAACGCCAACGGCAAGGTGGACCGCAAGGCGCTGCCCGAGGCGCCCGCCCTGCCGTCCCTGGAGCGCCAGGCCTACGAGCCGCCCGAGGACGGTGTGGCCGCGACCATTGCCGCCCTCTGGGCCCAGGTGCTGGGCGTGGAGCGCATAGGCGCCAGCGACAACTTCTTCGACCTGGGCGGGCATTCGCTGCAGCTCATCCGCGTGCATGGCCTGCTGGAGTCGCGGCTGGGCCGGGAGCTGTCCCTGGTCGATCTCTTCAAGCACCCCACGGTGTCGGCCCTGGCGCGGCGCATCGAGCAGGGCGCAGATAGCGAGGGCGGGGGCGACGGTGACGGCGCCGCGCAGGCGGCCGCCGCCCGGGACGGCATGGACGCGGCCCAGCGCCGCCGCGAGGCGCTGCTGCAGCGCAAGCGCCACATCGAAAGGACCCTCTGATGTCTTCTGCCTCCGAAACCACCGGCCTGGAGATCGCCGTCATCGGCATGGCCGGGCGCTTTCCGGGCGCCGACGACATCGACCGCTTCTGGGCCAACATCCGTGACGGCGTCGAGTCCGTGAAGCGCTACAGCGACGATGAGCTGCGCGCCCTGGGCGTGCCCCAGGCCCTGCTGGACGATGCCGGCTACGTGAAGGCCGGCGTGCCGCTGGCCGGCATGGACCTCTTCGATGCCGACTTCTTCGGCTACACCCCGCGCGATGCCGAGCAACTGGACCCGCAGCACCGCCTTTTCCTGGAATGCGCGTGGCAGGCGATGGAGCATGCGGGCTACGAGGGCCGGCGCTACCCCGGCGCCATCGGCGTGTATGCGGGCACGGGCGCCAGCGTCTACCTGATGCGCCATCTGCTGCCCCGCCATGCGCCGGGCCCTGGCGCCCAGGTCGCCGACCTGCTGGGCCTGATGAGCGGCAACATGGCCGATGCCCTGGCCACGCGCGTGGCCTACAAGCTGGACCTGCGCGGCCCGGCCGTCACCGTGCAGACGGCCTGCTCGACCTCGCTGATGGCCGTGCACACCGCCTGCCAGGCGCTGCTGGGCCATGAATGCGCCATGGCGCTGGCCGGGGGCGTCTCGCTCAACCTGCTGCAAAACGGCGGCTACCGCTACCAGGCCGGCGCCATCTTCTCGCCGGACGGGCATTGCCGCGCCTTCGATGCCCAGGCCGCAGGCACGCTGCAGGGCAGCGGCGCGGGCATTGTGGTGCTCAAGCGCCTGGACGATGCGCTGCGCGACGGCGACACCATCCACGCCGTCATCCTGGCCAGCGCCGCCAACAACGATGGCGCAGACAAGGTGGGCTTCACGGCGCCCGGCGTCAACGGCCAGGCCGCCGTGGTGCGCGCGGCGCAGGCCCTGGCGGGCGTGCCGGCCGACACCATCGGCTATGTGGAAGCCCATGGCACGGGCACGGCGCTGGGCGACCCCATCGAGATCGCGGCGCTGACCCAGGCCTTTCGCGCCAGCACGCAGCGCAGGGGCTACTGCGCCATCGGCTCGGTGAAGACCAATATTGGCCATCTCGATGCGGCCGCCGGTGTCACGGGCCTGATCAAGGCGGTGCTCTCGCTGCGGCATGCCACCTTGCCGCCGAGCCTGCATTTCGAGCGGCCGCATCCGCAGATCGACTTCGAGCGCAGTCCCTTCCATGTCAACACCGTGGCCAGGCCCTGGCCCCAGGCGGCCACGCCGCGCCGCGCGGGCGTGAGCGCCTTCGGCATTGGCGGCACCAATGTCCATGTGGTGCTGCAGGAGGCTGCTGCAGCCCCTGCCACCTCTGCCACCCCTTCCGGCGCACCGGCGGATGCAGCCCGGGGCTGGCAGGTGCTGTCGCTGTCCGCTCGCAGCCCCCGTGCGCTGGATGAGTCGGCGCGCCGCCTGGCTGCCCATCTGCAGCAGGCCGGCAGCGGCCTGTCGCTGGACGATGTGGCCCACACCCTGCAGCAGGGCCGCCGCGCCTTCGGCCATCGCCGTGCCGTGGTGGCAGACGGCATGGGCATGGCGGTGGAGGGCCTGCACCTCGCTGCTGCTGCTTCTGCTGCTGCGCCGGCAGGCCAGGCCACCGAGGTGCCGCCACAGCCGCCCGGCGTGGCCTTTCTTTTCCCGGGCGGGGGCGTGCAGCACGCCAACATGGGCCTGGACCTGTACCGCGACGGCGGTGTGTTCCGGCAGGAGGTGGACCGCTGCTGCGAGCTGCTGCAGGCCGAAACAGGCTGGGACCTGCGCCAGTGGCTGTTCCCCGCCCCGGGTGAAGAGGTGGAGGCCGACGCGGCGCTGTCCGCCATGGACAAGGCCCAGCCGGCACTGTTCGTGATCGGCTATGCGCTGGCCCGGATGTGGATGGCGCGCGGCGTGCAGCCCGTGTCCATGCTGGGCCACAGCCTGGGCGAGTATGTGGCGGCCTGCCTGGCCGGCGTGTTCGAGCTGCCGCATGCCCTGCGCATCGTGGCGGCGCGCGGCCGCCTGCTGCAGTCGCTGCCGCAGGGCGCCATGACCTCGGTGCCCCTGGCCGAGGCCGAGCTGCAATCGCTGCTGGATGCGGGCTGCGACCTGGGTGCCGTCAACGGCGAACGCCTGTGCGTGCTGTCCGGCCCGCTGGCCGCCATCGAGGCGGCCGAAGAGGCGCTGCGCGCGCGCGACATCACCGCCCGCCGGCTGCACATTGCCGTGGCCTCGCACTCGGCCATGACCGAGCCCCTGCTGGCGCAGCTGGAGCAGGTGGTAGCCAGCGTGCCCCGGCATGCGCCGCGCCTGGCCTTCATCTCCAGCGTGACCGGCAAGCCCATCACGGCCGAGCAGGCCATGAGCCCCGCCTACTGGGCCCGCCACCTGCGCCATACCGTGCGCTTTGCGGACGGGCTGGACGAGCTTGTGCGAGAGCCGGGCCGCGTGCTGCTGGAGGTGGGCCCCGGCCAGGCCCTTGCCGCCCTGGCCCGCCAGCATGCGCGCGCTGCCACGGCGGCCGGCATCTGGTCCAGCCAGGCCCATCCCCAGCAGACCGCACGCAGCGCGCAGCTGCTGGCGCAGGCCGTTGCCGGACTGTGGTGCGCGGGCGTGGACATCGACTGGACTGCCTGCCGGGGCGGGCGGCCAGGGCGGCGCGTGCCGCTGCCGACCTATGCCTTCCAGCGCCGCTCCTTCTGGGTGCAGGCTGCGGGGCAGGGTGGCGATGCACCGAAAGCGGCAGGCACAGCAGGCCCCTCGGCGACCGCGGGTCCGTTCTACGCAGCCGCCTGGCAGCGCAGTCCCTTGCAGTGGGAGGCAGGCACCACCGGCGCAGCCCAGGTGGCCCTGGTGTTTGGCGACGGCAGTGCCACGGCCGAGGCCCTGGTGCACGCATTGCGCGCGCAGGGCACCGATGTGGTCTGCGTGGAAACGGGCGCCGCCCCCGCCTGCCTGGCCCCGGGCCGGCATGCCGTGCGCCCCGGCGAGCACCGCGATTGCGAGGACTTGCTCGATGCGGTGCAGGCGCAGTTCGGCCCCGTGGGCGCCATCTACCACCTGTGGGCCATGGATGCGGCCGCCCCTGCGCCGCTGGAGCGCGGCTTTCACAGCGTGCTGGCCCTGGCGCAGGCGCTGGAGGCCCGTGCGCACGGCGCTGGAGGCCCGCGCACACGGCGGCTGCTGCTGGTGGCCGCAGGCGGTTCGGAAGATGTGACCGGAGCGGAAGCGCTGAACCCCGAGATGGCCGCCGTCTTTCCGCTGTGCAAGGCGATAGGGCAGGAATGCCCGTCCATCGACTGCCGTTTCGTCGATGTGGTGCAGGCGGGTTCGCCCGCAATGCAGGCCCGGCTGGCGCGCCAGCTGCTGGACGAAGCCCGTGCGCCGCATGGGCTGCGCGCGGCCGACACGGCCATCGCCCTGCGCGGTGCCCACCGCTGGCGCAAGACCTATGAGCCCCTGCAATGGCAGGACGCCGCGGCGCCGCGCCTGCGCAGGCAGGGCGTGTACCTGATCACGGGCGGCCTGGGCGGCGTGGGCCTGGCGCTGGCCCGGCATCTGGCCGCGCACTGGCAGGCCCGCCTGGTGCTGCTGGGTCGCACGGCGCTGCCTGCGCGCAGCCAATGGGAGGCGCTGGCCGCCGATGACGGGCAGCCGAGCACCCTGCGCCAGCAACTGCTGCAATTGCTTGCCCTGGAGGCCGAGGGCGCCCAGGTGCTGACCCTGGCCGCCGATGTGGCCGACGCCGCGCAGATGCAGGCGGCGCTGGCGCAGGCGCACCAGCGCTTTGGCGCGCTGCATGGCGTGGTCCATGCCGCAGGCCATGCCGACAGCGGCATGCTGGCCACCCGCACGCGGGACGGCGTGGAGCGCACGTTCGCCCCCAAGCTGCGCGGCACCCGGCTGCTGCTGGACCTGCTGGGCACGCAGGGCACGCAGGGCACGCAGGACGTGCAGGCGCCGGACTTCGTGCTGCTGTGCTCGTCCATCTCCAGCCTCACCGCAGGCCTGGGCAAGAGCGACTACGCCGCCGCCAATGCCTGCATGGATGCACTGGCGGCACTGGCCAGCCGCCAGCGCGCCTGGCCCGTCATCTCCGTGGACTGGGACGCCTGGCGTGACCTGGGCATGGCCGCCGGCATGCGCATTCCCGAGGGCATAGGCTGGAGCGGCGCAGAAGCGGCAGCGGTGTTCGAGCGCATCGTCAACGGCGATGTGCCGCACCAGGTGGTCATCTCCACCACCGACCTGCGGCAGCGCCTGGGCGAGATCGATGCCGGGCTGGTGGATGCGCTGGCAGAACCTGCCGCCGAAGCCGTCGCCGAACCTGCCAACGGATCGCAGGCCCGTGGCGGCCATCCGCGCCCGGCGCTGCAGACCGCCTACGTCGCGGCCGAAGGCGAGCTGCAGCAGGCCCTGGCCGCGCTGTGGACCGACATGCTGGGCATTGCCCCGGTGGGCGTGGACGACAACCTGTTCGAGCTGGGCGGCGACTCGCTGCTGGCCCTGCAGATCCTGGGCCGCGTGAAAAAGCGCTTTGGTGTCGAACTGCACCCTGCGGCCTTCTTCAAGGCCCCCACCGTCGGCGAGCTGGCCGTGCTGGTGGAGACCCGGCTGATCGAGGAGATCGAGGCCACCGTTACCGATGAAGGCGATGCCCTTGCCGCCTTCGCATCTGCGTGAGAAGACCACCATGTCCCTGAACGATCTCGATTCCCGCAAGTCCCGCCTGTCCGATGCGCAGCGCGCCGCACTGGCCCTGAGGCTTCGGGGTGCATCCGGCGCACCCGCTGCATCCGACGCAGGTGGCGCAGGTGGCGCAGGTGGCCTGCCGGACGGCGACACCCGCAACACGGCCCACACCATCACCCGCTGCGACCGCACGCTGGCCATTGCCCTGTCCCCCGCGCAGCGCAGCCTCTGGCTCACCTGGCGGCTGGAGCCCGCCAGCCCCGCCTACAACATGGTGGGATCGCTGTCGCTCAAGGGGCCGCTGGATGCGCTGGCGCTGGAGCAGGCGCTGCAGGCCCTGGCCGAGCGCCACGAGATCCTGCGCACCTGCTATCCGGCCGGCGAGGACGGCGAGCCCCGGCAGTCCATCCAGCCCGCCGCGCCCGTGCCCCTGCGCCACGTCGATCTGGGCGCATGGACGGACGGCGATCCGCAGGCCGAGGCCCAGCGCCAGGTACTGCTGCTGGCCCGCCAGCCCTTTGCGCTGGATACGGAAACGCCATTGCGCGCCGTCCTGTGCCGGCTGGGCGCGCAGGAGCATGTGCTGGGCCTGTCGCTGCACCACATTGCTGGCGATGGCTGGTCCAACGGCATCGTGGTCGAGGAACTGTTCCACCTGTACGAGGCCCTGCGCACGCAGCAGCCATCGCGCCTGCCGGCCATGGCCCTGCAGTTCGCCGACTACGCCGTCTGGCAGCGCCGCTGGTTCGATGCCGGTGAGCGCGAGCGGCAGCTGGTCTACTGGCGCGCCCGGCTGGGCACCGAGCACGAGGCCTTGGCCCTGCCGATGAAGCAGGCCAGGGCGGCCGTGCAGGAGGCACAGGAGCAGCGCCTGGAGTTCACGCTGCCCGCCGCGCTGGCCACCCGCGTGCGCGCCCTGGGCCGCGCGCATGGCGCCTCGCTGTTCATGGTGATGCTGGCCCTGCTCAAGCTGGTGCTGTACCGCTTCAGCGGAACGCGCGAGCTGCGCGTGGGTACGCCCGTGGCCAACCGCCAGAAGGCCGAGACGCATGGGCTGATCGGCTACTTCCTGAACCTGCTGGTGCTGCGCACGCACATCGATCCCGCGCAGGACTTCGGCGCGCTGCTGGCGCAGGTGCGCGAGGCGGTGCTGGGCGCGCAGGCCCACCAGGACCTGCCGTTCCACCTGCTGGTCGAGGCGCTGCAGCCGGCCCGCCAGCCGGGCGTTCACCCGCTGTTCCAGGTCAAGTGCACCCAGCAGGAGGATGCCTCGGCCGCGCGCCACATCGCCGGCCTGGAGATCGCCATGCAGGCCGTCTCCAGCGGCCAGGCGCATTTCGACCTCAGCCTGGACTTCACCGACCGGCAGGACGGCATCGACTGCGTGCTGATCTACGCCGATGAACTGTTCGACCAAGCCGTGGTGCGCGACATGGCCGCCGCGTTCCAGGACCTTGCGCGGCAGGTCAGCGGCGCAATCAGCGACAGGCAGCCCAGGCTGGGCGAACTGTCACTGCCAGGCCGCGTGTCGGAGTCTGCAGGCCCGGTGCAGGCCTTTGGCGCCGACAGCGTGCTGCAGCTGTGGTCGCGCGCCGTGCAGGCCCAGCCCGATGGCACGGCGGTCAGGGACGCGGGCTCGGCCCTGGACTATTCACAGCTGGACCGGCAGTCCGACCAGCTGGCCCGGGCCCTGGTGGCGCGCGGCGTGGGGGCCGATGTGCGCGTGGCCCTGCATGCCGAGCGCAGCTGCGCCTTTGTGCTGGGCCTGCTCGCCGTGCTCAAGGCCGGTGGCACCTATGTGCCCCTGGACCCCGGCCTGCCGGCGCAGCGGCTGGCCTGGCAGCTGCGCGACAGCGGCGCGGTGCTGATGCTCTGCCAGCAGGCGCCCGCCTGGGACGCGGGCGTTCCCGTGTTGAGCCTGGACCCGAATGCCTGCCAGGACCCGTGCATTGCGGGGCAGGCGCCGCCGGCTGCGCCGCCGCATTCCGCACAGGGCGCCTATGTGATCTACACCTCGGGCTCGACCGGGCAGCCCAAGGGCGTGGTCGTCAGCCACGGGGCGCTGGCCCACTATGTGCAGGCCGTGCTGCAGCGGCTGGACCTGCCCGATGCGGCGCGCAGCATGGCCATGGTCTCGACCGTGGCTGCGGACCTGGGGCACACCGTGCTGTTCGGCGCGCTGTGCTCGGGGCGCGCGCTGCATCTGATGGCGCCCGAACTGGCCTTCGACCCCGACGGCTTCGCGCGCTACATGGCAGAGCACCGCGTGGACGTGCTCAAGATCGTGCCCAGCCATCTGCAGGGGCTGCTGAATGCCGGCATGCCCGCTGACGTGCTGCCTGCCAGCCGCCTGGTGCTGGGCGGCGAGGCCACGCGCTGGCCGCTGATCGACCGCATTGCCGCGCTCAGGCCCGGCTGCCGCGTGCTCAACCATTACGGCCCCACCGAAACCACGGTGGGCATCCTCACCCAGGAGGCGGACGAGGCGCTGCGCGGCGGCGAAAGCCTGCCCGTGGGCAGGCCGCTGGCCAATAGCCGCGCCCTGGTGCTGGATGCCGACCTGCAGCCCGTGCCTCGGGGCGCCAGCGGCGAGCTGTACCTGGGCGGGCCGGGCCTGGCGCGCGGCTACCAGGCCCGGCCCGGGCAGACGGCAGAGCGCTTCGTGGCCAGCCCGTTCCAGCCGGGCGAGCGCCTGTACCGCACGGGCGACCGCGTGACCATGCTGGCCGATGGCGGCCTGCAGTTCCTGGGCCGCATGGACGACCAGGTGAAGGTGCGCGGCTACCGCGTGGAGCTGCGCGAGGTGGCGCTGGCGCTGCAGGCCGTGCCCGGCGTGGCCCAGGCCGAAGTCGTGGCGCGGCTGGACGGGGAGGGCGGTGGGGACGGGCGCATGCAGCTGCATGCCTATGCCGTGCCCCAGGCCGGCGTGCCCGCCGACAGGCAGGGGTGGGCCGCCGCGCTGGCGCAGGCGCTGCCCGAATACATGGTGCCCGCCAGCATCACCGTGCTGGAAGGCATGCCCCTGACGGCCAACGGCAAGATCGACCGCAAGGCCCTGCCCGTGCCGGAGCAGGCGGCCGCCGATCTGTTCGAGGCGCCCCAAGGCGAGGCCGAGCAGGCGCTGGCCGCCGTCTGGGCCGACCTCTTCGGCCTGGAGCGCGCGGGCCGGCATGACGACTTCTTCGCGCTGGGCGGGGACTCCATCCTCGCGCTCAAGCTGGTGGCGCGCGCCCGCAAGCGCGGCGTCAAGCTCACGCCCAAGCAGCTGTTCACGGGCAAGACGCCGGCGGGTGTGGCACGGCTGGTGGAGGGGCCGGTCGCTGGCGCCGAGCAGACCGAAGGCGCGGCGCCCCTGCCCAGGGCCGACCGCAGTGGCCCGCTGCCGTTGTCCTTTGCGCAAATGCGCCAGTGGTTCCTGTGGCAGCTGGAGCCGGCCGGTACGGCCTATCACATCAGCGGCGCGCTGCGTCTGCTGGGCACGCTCGATGTGCTGGCGCTGCAGCAAAGCTTCGACGCGCTGGTGGCGCGCCACGAGTCGCTGCGCACGGTGTTCCGCATGGGCGGGGACGGGCAGGTGGTGCAGGTGATCGCCGCACAGGGTGGTGTGCGGGTCGAGCAAAAGGATCTGTCCGAACTCCCCGCTGCGCAGCGCCAGGAACAACTGCACCAGGCGGCGGCTGCCGTGCACCGCCAGCCCTTCGACCTGCAGGCCGGGCCGCTGCTGCGCGTGGGCCTGATCCGGGAGTCGGCCGAGGCGCATCTGCTGGTCGTGGCCATGCACCACATCGTCTCCGACGGCTGGTCCATGCAGATCATCGTGGATGAATTCGTGCAGCAGTACCGCGCACGGTGCCAGGGACAGGTGCCGCAGGCCGCACCCCTGCCGCTGCAGTACGCCGACTACGCGGCCTGGCAGCGCCAGTGGCTGGAGGCCGGCGAGCGGCAGCGGCAACTGGCCTACTGGCGCGCCCAGCTGGGCGACACGCACCCCGTGCTGCAACTGCCCACCGACTACCCGCGCCGGCCCGGCGCGGACCATGTGGCCGCCAGCCATGGCCTGCAGCTGCCGGCCGAACTGGTCGGCAGCCTGCGCCGCCGCGCCCAGGCGCAGGACGCAACGCTGTTCGTGCTGCTGCTGGCGGGCCTGCAGGCCGTGCTGCACCGCTACACGGGCCAGGAAGACATTCGCGTGGGCGTGCCCATTGCCAACCGCCACCGGGTGGAAACGCAGGGCACGGTGGGCTTTTTCGTGAACACCCAGGTTCTGCGCGCCACGCTGGACGGGCGCATGGGCCTGGCGCAACTGCTGGACCAGGCCCGGCAGGCCGCCCAGGGCGCGCAGGCCCACCAGGACCTGCCCTTCGAGCAACTGGTCGAGGCGCTGCAGCCCGAACGCAACGCCGGCACCCAGCCGCTGTTCCAGGTGCTGTTCAACCACCAGCGCCAGGACCGCAGCGCGCTGCAGCAACTGCCTGGGCTGGAGCTGCAGGAATATGCGCTGCAGGGCCAGGGCGCCCAGTTCGAGCTGACCGTGGACACCACCGAGGATGCGCAGGGCCGCCTGCACCTGCGCCTGACCTATGCCCGCGAATTGTTCGAGGCCACCACCATCGGCGCACTGGCCGGCCACTATGTGGCCATGCTGCAGGCGCTGGCCGATGATCCGGCCCGCAAGGTGGGCGAGGTCGCCTTGCTGGGCGCGGCCGAACTGCACAGGCAGCAGGCATGGGGCCGCGCCGCTGCCCTTCCTGCCTGCCGGCCGGCCGCAGCGCAGACGCTGCACGGCCGCTTCGCCAGCCAGGCATTGGCGCGGGCCGGGGCGCAGGCGCTGTCCTTCGAGCACCACGTTCTCGGCTACGCCGAACTCGACGCCCGGGCCAACCGCCTGGCCCACCGCCTGATCGCCCTGGGCGTGCGTCCGGAGACGCGCGTGGGCATTGCCATGCAGCGCTCGGTGGAGATGGTGGTGGGACTGCTGGCTACCCTCAAGGCTGGTGGCGCCTATGTGCCGCTGGACCCGGACTATCCTGCCGACCGGCTGGCGCACATGGTGGCCGACAGCGGGATCTCTCTGGTGCTGACGCAGGCTGCGGTGCGCAAGCGCATTCCCGGCGCTGCTGCGCTGCAGGTACTGGAGATCGACATGCTGGACCTGTCGGGCGAACCCGATACCGATCCGCAGGTCGATGTGAACCCGGACAGCCTGGCCTATGTGATCTACACCTCGGGCTCGACAGGCAAACCCAAGGGCGCGCAACTGAGCCACCGCAATGTGGCACGGCTGCTGGATGCCACCGATGCCTGGTTCGGCTTCGGCCCGGACGATGTCTGGACCCTGTTCCACTCCTACGCCTTCGACTTCTCGGTCTGGGAGATCTTCGGCGCGCTGTGCACGGGGGGCAGGCTGGTGGTGGTGCCGTACTGGGTCAGCCGCTCGCCCCAGGACTTCCTGGCTTTGCTGCGTGCGGAGCGCGTAACGGTTCTCAATCAAACGCCTTCGGCCTTCGGGCAGCTGGTGCATGCGGTGGAGCAGGAAGATGGGAACGAGCAGGGCGGCGCTGGCCTGGCGCTGCGCCAGGTGATCTTCGGCGGCGAGGCGCTGGAGCCCGAGAGCCTGCGGCCCTGGTTCGAGCGCTTTGGCGAGCAGGCCCCGCAGCTCATCAACATGTACGGCATCACCGAGACCACGGTGCATGTGACGTACCGGCAGATCACCAAGGCGGATCTGGAGGGTGGTCGCAGCCCTGTTGGCGTGGCGATTCCAGACCTGGGCCTGTATGTGCTCGATGGCAGCCTGAACCTGCTGCCGCAGGGCGTGGCCGGGGAGCTGTACGTGGCGGGCGAGGGCTTGGCACGCGGCTATCTCAACAGGCAAGGACTGACGGCAGAGCGCTTCGTTGCCAACCCGTTCAGCGAGACGGGCGAGCGCCTGTACCGCACGGGCGATCTGGTGCGCTGGAACGCTCAGGGCGAACTCGAATACCTGGGCCGTGCCGACCAGCAGGTCAAGATCCGGGGCTTCCGCATCGAGCTGGGCGAGGTGCAGTCGCAACTGCTGGCCCAGCCCGAGGTGCGTGAGGCGGTGGTGCTGGCCAAGGAGGGGGCGGGCGGCGCCAGACTGATCGCCTATGTGTCGCTGAATGCAGAAATCACAGAGGGTCTGCTCAAGGACCGGCTGGGCGAGGTACTGCCCGACTACATGGTGCCCTCGGCCATCGTCGTGCTCGATGCCCTGCCTTTGACAGCCAACGGCAAGGTGGACCGCAAGGCCTTGCCCGAGCTGGAGATGGCGAGTGCGCAGGAATACGAGGCACCGCAAGGTGAACTCGAAGAAACGCTGGCGAAGATCTGGGCCGAGGTGCTGGGCCTGGAGCGCGTGGGCCGGCAGGACGGCTTCTTCGAGCTGGGCGGGCATTCGCTGCTGGCCCTGGGCCTGCTGGAGCGCGTGCGCGCCCAGGGCCTGCGCGTGCAGGTGCGCACGCTGTTCCAGCATCCGAGGCTGGCGGAGTTTGCGCAGGCGGTACTGGAGGAACAGCAGGAGCAGCAGGGTGAGCAGGTGGCCGGCGAGATCGATGTGCCACCCAACGGCATCCCCGAAGGCTGCACGGCGATCACGCCGGACATGCTGACCCTGGTGGCGCTGGATGAAGATGAGATTGCACGCATTGCCGCTGCGGTGCCCGGTGGCGCAGCCAATATCCAGGACATCTACCCGCTGGCGCCGCTGCAGGAGGGGATTCTGTTCCACCACCTGCTGCAGTCCGGGGGCGATGTGTTCGTCTCGCCCAACCTGCTGAGCTTCGGGGCGCGCGAGCAGCTGCAATCCTTCGTGCACAGCCTCAACCAGGTGATTGCGCGCCATGACATCCTGCGCACGGCCGTGCTCTGGGAGGGGCTGTCCGAGCCCGTGCAGGTGGTGCTGCGCCAGGCACCGCTGCAGCTGCAGTGGCCTGATGCGGATGAGGCACATGAGGCACTGGTGCCGCAGATGCTGGAGCAACTGCGCAGCCACGACCTGCGCCTGGACGTGCGGCAGGCGCCGATGATAGGGGCGCGGGCCGCGCACGATGCCGGGCAAGGCCGCTGGCTGCTGCAACTGCTGAGTCACCACCTCGTGATGGACCGCATCACGCTGGACCTGCTGCTGCAGGAAGTGCTGCGGCTTCAGCAGGGCCGCGTGGCCGAGCTGCCGGTGCCCGTGCCCTTCCGGCGCTTTGTGGCGCAGGCGCGCCAGGGTGTGGCGGCCGAGGCGCACGAGCGGTTCTTCCGCCGCATGCTGGCCGATGTGCAGGAGCCCACGGCCGCCTTCGGCCTGCTGGACGTGCAAGGCGATGGCCGTGGCATGGAGGAGGCCCGCCTGCGGTTGGACGCCCCACTGGCCCAGGGCATGCGCGGCCAGGCGCGTGCGCACGGGGTCAGCCCCGCCGCGCTCTGCCACCTGGCCTGGGCGCTGGTGCTGGCCCGCACCAGCGGCAGGCAGGAGCCGGTCTTCGGCACCGTGCTGATGGGCCGCATGGACGGCGGCGCCGGTGCGCAGCAGGCGCTGGGCATGTTCATCAACACCTTGCCGCTGCGCCTGCCGCTGGGCGAAGGCAGCGTGCTCCAGGGCCTGCGCAGCACGGCGGCGGCGCTTGCGGCGCTGCTGCAGCACGAGCATGCCAGCCTGTCGCTGGCCCAGCGCTGCAGCGGCCTGCCTGCGGGAACGCCGCTGTTCAGCGCATTGCTGAACTACCGGCATGGCGCGGCAGAGGGTGCTGCGCAAGAGCTGGCCCGGGCCGGCGTGCAGGTGCTGGGCCGCCCCGAGCGCAGCAACTATCCCGTGAGCATGGCCGTGGATGACGACGGCCAGGGCTTTGTGCTCGTCGCCCAGGTGGTGCGCAGCGTAGGGGCCGGGCGCGTCTGCGCCTACATGCAGCAGGCCCTGCAGGCGCTGGTGCAGGCGCTGCAGCAGCAGCCCGGCCGTGACCTGCGCACGCTGGACGTGGTGCCCCCGGCCGAGCGCCAGGCGCTGCTGGCGCAGGCCGGCAACCCCCGGTCCTGGCCGCAGGCCTTGCCGGTGCACCGCATGTTCGAGGCGCAGGCAAGGCAGCGGCCCCAGGCCCCGGCCCTGGCCGCGGACGGGCAGGTGTTCAGCTACGGCGATCTGGACCGGCGGGCCAGCCGCCTGGCGCAGGCCCTGATCGCCCAGGGGCTGCGGCCCGGGCAGCGCGTGGGCCTGGTGGCCGAGCGCGGGGCCGCCATGGTGGCCGGCCTGCTGGCCATCCTCAAGGCGGGCGCTGCCTACGTGCCCGTCGATCCGGCGCTGCCCGATGAGCGCATGCAGTACATGCTGCAGGACAGCGGGGCCTGCCTGGTGCTGGCCTCGGGCCTGGCGCCGGGCCGGCTGGCCGTGCTCGCCGCCAGCGTGCCGAAGGTGCTGGAGCTGGAGGCGCTGGAGGTACCGGAGGCAGTGGAGGCAAGGGAGCCAGGGCCGCAGGCAGGCACGGAACGCGCGCCCCGCGTCGAGGTGCATGGCGACCAGGCCGCCTATGTGATCTACACCTCGGGCTCCACCGGCCGGCCCAAGGGCGTGGTGGTGCGGCATGCGGCCTTCTCCAACTTCCTGCAGTCCATGGCGGCACAGCCGGGCCTGCAGGCGCAGGACGTGGTGCTGGCCACGACCTCCGTGTCCTTCGACATTGCGGGCCTGGAGATCTTCCTGCCCCTGGCCGTGGGCGCGCAGCTGGTGGTGGCCGGGCGCGAACAGGTGCGCGACGCGGCCGCGCTGGCGGCGCTGCTGGAGCGCAGCCGCGCCAGCGTGATGCAGGCCACGCCCTCGGGCTGGCGCCTGCTGCTGGCCGGTGGCTGGAAGGCGGCACGGCCGCTGAAGGCGCTGTGCGGCGGCGAGGCGCTTGCGCCGGACCTGATCGCCCTGCTGCGCGCGGCGGGCGTGGACCTCTGGAACCTCTACGGCCCGACCGAGACCACGATCTGGTCCAGCCTGCAGCAGGTGCAGGGCGATGCCGCCACGCTGGGCCAGGCCATCGCGGCCACCCGGCTGCTGGTGCTTGACGAAGGGCTGCGCTGCGTACCGCAAGGCGTGGCCGGGGAGCTGTTCATTGGCGGCCAGGGCCTGGCGCGCGGCTACTGGCAGCGGCCGGGCCTGAGCGCAGAGCGTTTTGTGGCCGACCCTTTCGCGGGACCGGGCGCGGCTGGCGAACGCCTGTACCGCACGGGCGATCTGGTGCGCCGCAATGCCGATGGCGCGCTCGAATACCTGGGCCGGCTGGACCACCAGGTCAAGATCCGCGGCCACCGCATCGAGTTGGGCGAGGTGGAGGCCGCACTGCTGGCCCAGCCCGAGGTGCGCGAGGCCGTGGTCACGGCAGCGGGGTCCGGCGGTGATACGCGCCTTGTGGCGCATGTATCTCTACATGCATCGCTGCATGCGTCGCTATATGCACCGCTGCATGCATCACTGCATGCAGGCCCTCCCCTGGACGCTGCGGCACTGCGCGCAAGACTGGCCAGCGGCCTGCCCGACTACATGCTGCCGTCCGCCATCGTGGTGCTGGACACGCTGCCGCTGAACAACAGCGGCAAGGTGGACCGTGCCGCGCTGCCTGCGGCGCAGGCGCCGGCCGGGCAGTCCTACGAGGCGCCTTCGGGGCAGGCCGAGGAAATGCTGGCCGGGCTCTGGTCCGAGCTGCTGGGCGGTGGCCGCGTGGACCGCCGCGACAGCTTCTTCGAGCGCGGCGGGCACTCGCTCAAGGTGGTGCAACTGCTGGCGCGGCTGCAGGGGGCAGGCGCTGCGGGGCTGACCGCCCAGGACGTTTTCCGCACCCCGGTGCTGCAGGACATGGCAGGCCTGGTGCGCCTGCCGGCCCATGGCAGCGCGGGTGCTGCGGGTGCAACAGGCACGACAGGCGCGGATGCGCAGGCGCTCGATGCGCTGGATTCCTTTCTCGAAACTCTGGGAGATATCTGATGGACCGTGGCCGCCTGCGCCAAATCGCCGAGCGCTTTGCAAGCCTGAGCCCTGCCCAGCGCACGCTGGCATTGCAAAAGATCCGGGCCGAGGGACTGGATCTCTCGCATTTCCCCATCCCGGTGCGCGCACCATCGCCCGACCAGACCGAAGCCCTGTCCCATGCGCAGCTGCGCCAGTGGTTCCTGTGGAAGCTGGACCCGCAAAGCTCGGCCTACCACATCGCCCAGGCCTCGTGGATGCATGGCGAGCTGGATCTGGCGGCCTTGCGGCAGGCGTTCGGCGTGCTGCTGGAGCGCCACGGCGGACTGCGCACGGTGTTCGAGGAAAGCCCCGACGGCCTGGCGCGGCAGCGCATCGTGCCGCAGCTGGCCCTGGAGCTGCCGCTGATCGACCTCAGCTCCCTGCCTGCAGCACAGCGGCGCGAACGGGCCCTGGCCGAAGCCGAGCGCCTGTGCCTCACGCCCTTTGACCTGACGCGCGGCCCGCTGCTGCGCGTGGCCGCCGTCCGCCTGGACAGCCGCCAGCACCTGCTGGTGGTGGTGATGCACCACATCATCTCCGACGGCCGCTCCATGCAGATCCTGCTGGAGGAATTCGCCGGCCTGTACGCGGCACTGGTGCAGCAGCGCCCGACCCGCCTGCCGCCGCTGCCCATTGCCTACACCGACTACGCCGCCTGGCAGCGCGACTGGCTGGAGGCCGGGGAAAGGCAGCGCCTGCTGGACTACTGGCTGCCCGAGCTGGCCGGTGGTCAGGACCTGCATCTGGAGCTGCCCGCCGACCATGCCCGCGCGCCGGGCGCCGAGACCCGCTGGCATGCCGCCTGGCACCGGCTGGAGCTGCCCACCAGCCTGGTGGCCGGACTGGAGCAGCGCGCCCGCGAGCAGGGCACCTCCCTCTTCGTGGCGCTGCTGGCCGGTTTCCAGGCCCTGCTGCACCGCTATACCGCCGAGACCGATATCCGCGTGGGCGTGCCCGTGGCCAACCGCAACCAGCCCGAGGCCCAGCCGCTGGTCGGCTTCTTCGTCAACACGCTGGTGATGCGTGGCCGGCTCGATCCCCGCATGCGCCTGCAGGAGCTGCTGGCCCAACTGGCCGAGCGGGTCCGCCTGGGCCTGGCCCACCAGGACCTGCCCTACGAGCAACTGGTCGAGGCACTGCAGCCGCGCCGCAGCCTGGACGGCAGCTCGCTGTTCCAGGTGATGCTGAACTACCAGCACGAAGAGGCGGCCGGCCTGGCGGGCCTGGAGATCCAGAAGCTGGAGCTGGACGGCCTGGCCGCCCAGTTCGAGCTGACCCTGCACGCCAGCCGCCGCGCCGACGGCAGCCTGCAGCTGGGCTTTGCCTATGCGCGCGAGCGCTTCGAGCCGGCCACGGTGCAGCGCATGGGCGCGCATCTGTCGCTGCTGCTGCAGGCGCTGGCGCATGCGCCGCAGTGCGCGCTGGACCAGGTGCAACTGCTGCCCGGCGATGAGCAGGCGCAGCTTCTGGACCGCAGTGCGCGCCGCAGTACACGCAATGGACCTGCGCTCAACCCTGCGCAGCCCGCCTGCCTGCACCAGCGCTTTGCCACAAGCGCGCAGCAACGGCCGGATGCGGTGGCGTTGACCTGCGAGTCCGCACGACTGACCTACGCCGAACTCGACGCCCAGGCCAACCGCCTGGCCCGCCGTCTGATCGCCCTGGGCGTGCGCCCGGAGACGCGCGTGGGCATTGCCATGCAGCGCTCGGTGGAGATGGTGGTCGGCCTGCTGGCCATCCTCAAGGCCGGTGGCGCCTATGTGCCGCTGGACCCGGATTACCCTGCCGACCGGCTGGCGCACATGGTGGCCGACAGCGGGATCTCTCTGGTGCTGACGCAGGCTGCGGTGCGTGAGCGCCTCCCGGGCGCTGCTGCGCTGCAGGTGCTGGAGATCGACATGCTGGACCTGTCGGGCGAACCCGATACCGATCCGCAGGTTGAAGTCTCGGCAGACAGCCTGGCCTATGTGATCTACACCTCGGGCTCCACGGGCCGCCCCAAGGGCGCACAACTGAGCCACCGCAACGTGGCGCGGCTGCTGGATGCCACCGATGCCTGGTTCGGCTTCGGGCCTGACGATGTCTGGACCCTGTTCCACTCCTACGCCTTCGACTTCTCGGTCTGGGAGATCTTTGGTGCGCTGTGCACTGGGGGCAGGCTGGTGGTGGTGCCGTACTGGGTCAGCCGTTCGCCCCAGGACTTCCTGGCTTTGCTGCGTGCGGAGCGCGTAACGGTTCTCAATCAAACACCCTCGGCCTTCGGGCAGCTGGTGCATGCGGTGGAGCAGGAAGATGGGAACGAGCAGGGCGGCGCTGGCCTGGCGCTGCGCCAGGTGATCTTCGGCGGCGAGGCGCTGGAGCCCGAGAGCCTGCGGCCCTGGTTCGAGCGCTTTGGCGAGCAGGCCCCGCAGCTCATCAACATGTACGGCATCACCGAGACCACGGTGCATGTGACGTACCGGGAGATCATCCAGAAGGATCTGGACGGCGGACGCAGCCCCGTGGGCGTGGCGATTCCGGACCTGGGCCTGTACGTGCTCGACGGCAGCCTGAACCTGCTGCCGCAGGGTGTGGCGGGAGAGTTGTATGTGGCGGGCGAGGGCTTGGCACGCGGCTATCTCAACAGGCAAGGGCTGACGGCAGAGCGCTTCATTGCCAACCCGTTCAGCGAGACGGGCGAACGCCTGTACCGCACGGGCGACCTGGTGCGCTGGAGTGCGCAGGGCGAACTCGAATACCTGGGCCGTGCCGACCAGCAGGTCAAGATCCGGGGCTTCCGCATCGAGCTGGGCGAGGTGCAGTCGCAGCTGCTGGCCCAGCCCGAGGTGCGCGAGGCGGTGGTGCTGGCCAAGGATGGTGCAAGGCTGATCGCCTATGTCTCCCTGCGTGACGCGGTGGAGGAAAGCCAGCTCAAGCAGCGCCTGGGCCAGGCGCTGCCCGACTACATGGTGCCCTCGGCCATCGTCGTGCTCGATGCCCTGCCTTTGACGGCCAACGGCAAGGTGGACCGCAAGGCGCTGCCCGAGCCGGAGATGGCGAGTGCGCAGCAATACGAGGCACCGCAAGGTGAACTCGAAGAAACGCTGGCGAAGATCTGGGCCGAGGTGCTGGGCGTGGAGCGCGTGGGCCGACAGGACGGCTTCTTCGAGCTGGGCGGGCATTCGCTGCTGGCCCTGGGCCTGCTGGAGCGCGTGCGCGCCCAGGGCCTGCGCGTGCAGGTGCGCACGCTGTTCCAGCACCCGAGGCTGGCGGAGTTTGCGCAGGCGGTACTGGAGGAACAGCAGGAGCAGCAGGGTGAGCAAGGGGAGGAGGTGGCCGGCGAGATCGACGTGCCACCCAACGGCATCCCCGAAGGCTGCACGGCGATCACGCCGGACATGCTGACCCTGGTGGCGCTGGATGAAGATGAGATTGCTCGCATTGCCGCGGCGGTGCCGGGAGGCGCGGCCAATATCCAGGACATCTACCCGCTGGCGCCGCTGCAGGAGGGAATTCTGTTCCACCACCTGCTGCAGTCCGAGGGCGATGCCTATGTCACCTCGCACACGCTGAGCTTCGACTCGCGCGAGCGGCTGCAGCGGTTTGCCGAGAGCTTTGACCAGGTGGTCGCGCGGCATGACATCCTGCGCACGGCCGTGTTCTGGGAGGGCCTGGCGACGCCCGTGCAGGTCGTCTGCCGGCAGGCCCGCCTGCCGCTGTCCTGGCTGGAGGAGGGCGGAACAGCGGCACCATCGCAGGACGCGCTGGCCCGGCTGGCCGCCTGCGCCCACGGCTACCGCATCGACCTGCGCAAGGCGCCGCTGATCCACCTGGTGGCCGCGCACGACGCGCCGGGCCAGCGCTGGCTGCTGCAGATCCTGGCCCACCACATGGTGGACGACAACACCACGCTCAAGCAGGTGATCGGTGAGATCGCGCTGATCCAGCAGGGCCGCTCCAGCGCGCTGCCCCGGCCGCTGCCGTTCCGCCAGTTCGTGGCCCAGGCGCGCTCGGGCGAGGGCATGGCCGGGCATGAGGCGTTTTTCCGCACCATGCTGGGCGATGTGCAGGAGCCCACGGCGCCCTTCGGGCTGCTGGATGTCCAGGGCGACGGAGCGCGCACGAACGAGGTGCGGCAGGTGCTTGACGGCGGCCTTGCCGCCCGGTTGCGGCAGCAGTCCCGGCGCCACGGCGTCAGCGCCGCCGCGCTGTTCCACCTGGCCTGGGCCCTGGTGCTGGCCAGGACCAGCGGCAGGGACGACGTGGTGTTCGGCACCGTGCTGTTTGGCCGCATGCAGGCGCAGCAGGGCGCGGCCCGCGCGCTGGGCATGTTCATCAATACGCTGCCGCTGCGCGTTCGCCTGGCCGGATGTGGCGTGGCCCAGGCCCTGCGCCAGACCCAGTCCGCGCTGACGGACCTGCTGCAGCACGAGCATGCCAGCCTGTCGATGGCCCAGTCCTGCAGCGGCCTGGCCGGCGGGGCGCCGCTGTTCACGGCCCTGCTCAACTACCGGCACACGGCGCTGCAGGACGCGGACGCCGGTGATGCCTGGAGCGGCGTGCAGATACTGCAAAGCCACGAGCGCACCAACTTCCCGTTCGGCCTGTCGGTCAACGACACGGGCGAGGGCTTCACGCTGATCGCGCATGTGATCGATGCGGTGAATGCCCACAGCATGTGCGGCTACATGCACCAGGCGCTGGACGGCCTGGCCGATGCCCTGGCGCGCGACCCCGGCCAGCCCGTGACCGCGATTGCGGTGCTGCCCGCGCATGAACGGGACAGGCTGCTGCAGTGGAGCCTCAATGGAAAGGCCCATCCCGAGGCCCTGCCCGTGCACCGGGAATTCGAGGCCCGCGTGCGGGAGCAGCCCGATGCCGTCTGCCTGGTCCATGGCGACGAGGCGCTGACCTCGGCCCGGCTCAACGCCCGTGCCAACCGGCTGGCCCACCGGTTGATGGCCCTGGGCGTGGGGCCGGACGTGCGCGTGGGCGTTGCGCTGGAGCGCTCGGTGGACATGGTGGCCGGGCTGCTGGCGGTGCTCAAGGCCGGCGGCGCCTACGTGCCGCTGGACATGGAGTACCCGGTGGACCGCCTGGCCTACATTGCCCAGGACAGCGGCATTGCCCTGCTGCTGACCGAGCGCAAGGCACGCGAGCGCCTGCCGTTCGCGCAGGCGCTGAACGTGGTCGAGCTCGACGATCTGGACCTGGACGCAGGGCCTGACCACAATCCCGGAGTGGCGGTCCATGGCGACCATCTGGCCTATGTGATCTACACCTCGGGCTCCACCGGCCGGCCCAAGGGGGCGGCCAACCGGCATGCCGCGCTGTCCAATTGCATGGCCTGGATGCAGGACCACTACCGGCTCACGCGGGCCGACGCGGTGCTGCACAAGGCGGCCTTCGGCTTCGATGTCTCGGCCTGGGAAATCTTCTGGCCGCTGACGGCGGGCGTGCGCCTGGTGGTGGCCCGGCCCGGCGACCACCGCGATCCCGAGCGCATCGTCGCGCTGATCCGCCGCCACCAGATCACCACGCTGAACTTCGTGCCGGCCATGCTGCAGGCGTTTCTGGCCCATGAGGGCATCGAGGAGGAGACCCGCCTGCGCTATGTGATCTGCGGCGGCGAGGCCATGCCGGCCGAGACACAGCGCGAAGCCCTGCGCCGCCTGCACGGCGTCAGCCTGCAAAACCTCTATGGCCCCACCGAGGCCGCCATCCACGTGACGCACTGGACCTGCCGCGACGATGGCCGCAGCCCGGTCCCCATCGGCCGCCCCGTCAGCGCGACCAAGGCCCTGGTGCTGGGCCAGGATCTGGGACTGGTTCCCGCAGGCGTGGCCGGCGAACTCTATCTGGGCGGGCAGGCGCTGGCGCAGGGCTACCTGGGCCGGCCCGGCCTGAGCGCCGAGCGCTTCGTCGCCGACCCGTTCGACCAGGGCGGCGGCCGCCTGTACCGCACGGGCGACCTGGTGCGCTGGAACGACGAAGGCCAGCTGGAGTACCTGGGGCGCCTGGACCACCAGGTGAAGATCCGGGGCTTTCGCATCGAGCTGGGCGAGATCGAGGCCCGGCTGCTGGCCCAGCCCCAGGTGCGGGAGTCCGTGGTTGTGGCCCGCAAGGGCCCGGCGGGCATGCACCTGGCGGCCTATGTCTCGGCGCATGAGGGGCATCAGGTCACGGCGACCGAACTGCGCGAGCGCCTGGCCCTTGAACTGCCGGACTACATGGTGCCGGCCGCCATCATGGTGCTGGACCGCCTTCCCCTGAATGCCAATGGCAAGGTGGACAGGGCCGCCTTGCCCGAGCCTGAACTGCTGGCCAGCCTGCACTACGAGGCGCCCGTGGGCGACGGCGAGCAGCGTCTGGCCGCACTCTGGAGCGAGGTGCTGGGCGTGGAGCGCGTGGGGCGCCACGACCATTTCTTTGAGCTGGGCGGGCACTCGCTGCTGGCCCTGAAGCTGCTGGAGCGCATGCGCGCCCAGGGCTGGGTGACGCAGGTGCGCACGCTGTTCCAGCACCCCCGGCTGGCGGATCTGGCGCTGGCGCTGCGCCGCGAGCAGGGCCTGCCCCGGCATGAGGTGCAGGTGCCGCCCAACGGCATCCCCGAAGGCTGCACGGCCATCACGCCCGACATGCTGACGCTGGTGGCGATGGACGCACAGGAGATCGCGCGGGTCGAGGCCGCCGTGCCCGGTGGCGCGGCCAACATCCAGGACATCTATCCGCTGGCGCCGCTGCAGGAAGGCATTCTGTTCCACCACACCCTGCACCAGCAGGGCGACGCCTATGCCACGCCCACGCTGCTGGGCTTCGACACGCGGGAGCGTTTGCTGGGCTTTGTGCAACGGCTCAACCAGGTCATCGCACGCCACGACATCCTGCGCACGGCCGTGCTGTGGGAGGGGCTGGCCGAGCCTGTGCAGGTGGTCTGCCGGCAGGCGCAGGTGCTTGTCGATTGGCTGGAGCCTGGTGAAAGCGAGGGCGAGGGCGAGGGCGAAGGCGATGTAGCCGCCGCGCTTCAGCAGCGCCTGGACCCGCGCGTGCAGCGCATCGATGTGCGCCGCGCGCCCATGATCCGCGCCGTGGCGGCGCAGGATGCGCCCCACGGGCGCTGGCTGCTGCAGCTGCTGACCCACCACCTGGTGCTGGACCACACGACGCTGGAGCGCATCGTCGAGGAGATCGCGCTGATGGCCCAGGGCCGCGAGGCGGAGCTGCCCAGGCCCCTGCCGTTCAGGCGCTTCGTGGCCCAGGCCCGGCTGGGCGTGAGCACCAGTGAGCATGAGGACTTCTTCCGCGCCATGCTCGGCGATGTGGATGAGCCCACAGCGCCGTTTGGCCTGCTGGATGTGCAGGGCGACGGCAGTGCGGTGCAAGAGGCCAGGCTGGCCTTGGATGAGCCCCTGGCGCGCAGCGTGCGCCGGCAGGCGCAGCGCCATGGGGTGAGTGCGGCCAGCCTGTTCCACCTGGCCTGGGCGCTGGTGCTGGGCAGGACCACGGGCAAGGACGACGTGGTGTTCGGCACCGTGCTCTTTGGCCGCATGCAGGGCGGGGAGGGCGCGCACAGTGCGCTGGGCATGTTCATCAACACGCTGCCGCTGCGCATACGGTTGGGCGGCCGCAGCGTGCAGGAATGCCTGCGCCAGACGCATGAACTGCTGACGGGGCTGATGCACCACGAGCACGCCACGCTGTCGCTGGCGCAGCGCTGCAGCGCTCTGGCGGGGGGAACGCCGCTGTTCTCGGCCCTGCTCAACTACCGCTACAGCGCGGCGCCGCAGGAGGGGGGCGCAGCCTCGGGCGCATGGGAAGGCATGACGGCGCTGGGCGGGCAGGAGCGCACCAACTACCCCGTGACCGTGTCCATCGATGACCTGGGCGAAGGCTTTGGCATCGTGGCCCAGGCCGATGCTGCTTTGGGGGCTGAACGGCTGTGTGGATACATGGCGGCGGCCGTGGCCTCCCTGGTCCACGCGCTGGAAAGCGAGCCCGGCCTGGAGGCTGCGGCGCTGGACATGCTGGACGGCAAGGAATGGGCGCAGCTGCAGGCCTGGAGCCTGGGCGCCCGAACCGAACCAGGGATGCAGCCTGTGCACCGGTTGATCGAGCGCCAGGCCCAGGCACGGCCGGACGCCGTGGCGCTGGTCTTTGGCGATCAGGTGCTGAGCTACGACCAGCTCAACCGCCGCGCCAACCAGCTGGCACACCGGCTGATGGCCCTGGGCGTGAGGCCGGAGACCCGGGTCGGCATCGCCATGGAGCGGTCCATCGAGATGGTGGTGGGCCTGCTGGCCATCATGAAGGCCGGTGGCGCCTATGTGCCCCTGGACCCCGATCACCCGCCCGAACGGCTGGCGCAGATGATCGAAGACGGCGCCGTGCGGCGCCTGCTCACCCACAGCGCGCTGCGCGAGCGCCTGCCCGCAGGCGAGGATCTGCAGTGGCTGGACATCGACCGCATCGATCTGGCCGGTGAATCTCAGCGCAACCCCGTGGTTGCCGTGCATGGGGAGCATCTGGCCTATGTGATCTTCACCTCGGGCTCCACGGGCCGCCCCAAGGGCGCGGCCAACCGGCATGCGGCCCTGCACAACCGGCTGGCCTGGATGCAGCAGGCCCATGCGCTCGATGCCTCGGACGCCGTGCTGCAAAAGACACCGTTCAGCTTCGATGTGTCGGTCTGGGAGTTCTTCTGGCCCCTGATGGCCGGCGCCCGGCTGGTGATGGCCGCGCCTGGCGATCACCGTGACCCCGCAAGGCTGGTGGCGCTGATCACGGGCCATGGCGTCACCACCGTGCACTTCGTGCCTTCCATGCTGCAGGCCTTTGTGGCGCACGCGGGCGTTGCAGCATGCACGGGCCTCAGGCGCATCCTGTGCAGCGGCGAGGCCCTGCCGGCCGAGGCGCAGAACGCCGTCTTCAGGCTCCTGCCCGGAGCCGGTCTCTACAACCTCTATGGCCCTACCGAGGCGGCCATCGACGTCACCCACTGGCGCTGCCGCGACGACGGGCGGCGCCAGGTTCCCATCGGCCAGCCCATCAGCGGCATCCGCACCTATGTGCTGGACTGCGCCATGCGGCCGGCGCCACAGGGCGTGGCCGGCGAGCTGTACCTGGGCGGCACGGGCCTGGCGCGCGGCTATCTGAACCGCCCCGCACTGACGGCCGAGCGCTTTGTGGCCGACCCGCTGGACACGCAGGGCGGCCTGCTGTACCGCACGGGCGACCTGGTGCGCTGGAACGGCGAGGGCCAGATCGAGTACCTGGGGCGCCTGGACCACCAGGTGAAGATCCGCGGCCTGCGCATCGAGCTGGGCGAGATCGAGGCCCATCTGCTGGCTCAGCCCGGCGTGCGCGAGGCCGTGGTGGTCGCGGCACAAGCCACGTCGGGCGCGGCGGGCGCACGCCTTGTCGCCTATGTGGCCGGCCCGGACGCCGATGCGGGGCTGGCCGAAACCTTGCGCCAGGCGCTGGCCGGGCGGCTGCCGGACTATATGCAGCCTTCGGCCATCGTCGTGCTGCCTGCGCTTGCGCTCAATGCCAACGGCAAGGTGGACCGCAAGGCCCTGCCGCAGCCCGAATGGGCGCAGCGTGGATACGAGCCGCCGCACAACGGGGTCGAGCAGCAGCTGTCGGCGATATGGGCTGAGCTTCTGGGGCAGGACCGCGTGGGGCGGCGCGACAACTTCTTCGAGCTGGGCGGGCACTCGCTGCTGGCCATGGGCATGCTGGAACGCATGCGCGCGCATGGCCTGTCGGCCTCGGTGCGCAGCCTGTTCCAGCATCCGCAGCTGGCGGATTTTGCGGCGCAGCTGATGCAGGCGGACGACGCCGCCCAGGTGCAGGTGCCGCCCAATGGCATTCCCGAAGGCTGCACGGCCATCATGCCCGACATGCTGACACTGGTGGCACTGGACGTGCAGGAGATCGCGCGGGTCGAGGCCGCCGTGCCCGGTGGCGCGGCCAACATCCAGGACATCTATCCGCTGGCGCCGCTGCAGGAAGGCATTCTGTTCCACCACACCCTGCACCAGCAGGGCGATGCCTATGCCACGCCGACGCTGCTGGGCTTCGACACGCGCGAGCGGCTGCTGGGTTTTGTGCAACGGCTCAATCAGGTCATCGCACGCCACGACATCCTGCGCACGGCCATGCTGTGGGAAGGGCTGGCCGAGCCCGTGCAGGTGGTCTGCCGGCAGGCGCAGGTGCTGCTCGACTGGCTGGAGCCTGGTGAAAGCGAGGGCGAAGGCGATGTGGCCGCCGCACTGCAGCAGCGCCTGGACCCGCGCGTGCAGCGCATCGATGTGCGCCGCGCGCCCATGATCCGCGCCGTGGCGGCGCAGGATGCGCGCAACGGCCGCTGGCTGCTGCAGCTGCTGACCCACCACCTGGTGCTGGACCACACGACGCTGGAGCGCATCGTCGAGGAGATCGCGCTGATGGCCCAGGGCCGCGAGGCGGAGTTGCCCAGGCCCCTGCCGTTCAGGCGCTTCGTGGCCCAGGCCCGGCTGGGCGTGAGCACCAGCGAGCATGAGGACTTCTTCCGCGCCATGCTCGGCGATGTGGATGAGCCCACGGCGCCGTTTGGCCTGCTGGATGTGCAGGGCGACGGCAGCGCGGTGGAGGAGGCCAGGCTTGCGCTGGATGCACCGCTGTCGCGCGAGCTGCGCCGGCAGGCGCAGCGCCATGGGGTGAGTGCGGCCAGCCTGTTCCACCTGGCCTGGGCGCTGGTGCTGGGCAGGACCACGGGCAAGGATGATGTGGTGTTTGGCACCGTGCTCTTTGGCCGCATGCAGGGCGGGGAGGGCGCGCACAGTGCGCTGGGCATGTTCATCAACACGCTGCCGCTGCGCATACGGCTGGGCGGGCGCAGCGTGCAGGAGTGCCTGCAAGAGACGCATGCGGGGCTGACGGGGTTGATGCACCACGAGCACGCCACGCTGTCGCTGGCGCAGCGCTGCAGCGCTCTGGCGGGGGGAACGCCGCTGTTCTCGGCCCTGCTCAACTACCGCTACAGCGTGGCCCCGCAAGAGGGCGCCGCAGCGGACGCAGCCTCGGGCGCGTGGGAGGGCATGACGGCCCTGGGCGGGCAGGAGCGCACCAACTACCCGGTGGACATGTCCATCGATGACCTGGGCCAGGGCTTTCGCCTGGTCGGGCAGGCCAGCAAGGCCGTGGGCGCGCAGCGCCTGTGCGCCTACATGCTGGCCGCCGTGGAAGGCATTGTTGCGGCCCTGGCCGAAACGCCTGCGTTGCCGGCCTGCGATATCGAGCTGCTGGACCGGGACGAATGGGCGCTGCTGACGCAATGGGCGCAATCGGTGCAGTCTGGATGCAACCCGCCGCGCCGCGACGCCCAGCCCCTGGTGCACAGGCTGTTCGAGCAGCAGGTGGACGGGCAGCCCCAGGCCACGGCCCTGGTCTTTGGCGACGAATGCATCAGCTATGCGCAGCTCAACCGGCGTGCCAACCGCCTTGCGCACCGCCTGATCGCCGAGGGCGTGGGCGCGGAGGTGCGCGTGGGCATTGCGGTGGAACGCTCGGTGGAGATGGTGGTGGCCGTGCTGGCCGTGCTCAAGTCGGGCGCGGCCTATGTGCCCCTGGACCCCGGCTATCCGGCCGAGCGCCTGGCCCACATGGTCGAGGACAGCGGCATGGCCTGCCTGCTCACGCAGTCCCGCCTGGGGCTGGAGGTGACCGGTCGCGTGAAGGCGCTGGACCTGGATGCCATCGGCGCGATGCCGGGGCCCGACCACAACCCCGGTGCCGCCGTGCATGGCGAATGCCTGGCCTATGTGATCTACACCTCGGGCTCCACCGGACGGCCCAAGGGCGTGGGCATCTCCCACCGCTGCCTGGCCGAGCAGGCGCAGCTGGCCGTCGGCTTTGCCGCGCTGTCGCCGCAGGACCGCGTGCTGCAGTTCGCCACGCTGAATTTCGATGGCTGCATCGAGCAGCTGTTCGCGCCGCTGGTGGCCGGCGCGGCCATGGTGCTGCGCGGGCCCGAACTCTGGGACAGCGCCACCTTCCACAGGGAACTCATGGCCAGGCAGATCAGCGTGGCCGATCTGACCACCGCCTACTGGCTGCTGCTGGTCCAGGATTTCGCGCGCCAGGGCCTGCGCGGGTACGGGCGGCTCAGGCAGGTGCATGTGGGCGGCGAGGCCATGCCGGGCGCCGGCCTGAAGGCCTGGCGCGATGCCGGGCTGGGCCATGTGAGGCTGCTCAATGCCTATGGCCCGACCGAGGCCACCGTCACGGCCTCCCTCTTCGACTGCACCGGCCTGGTGGAAGGCGCCGGCGCGGCGCCCCAGGACCTTCCCATAGGCCGGCCCCTGGCGGGCCGGCACATGTGGGTGGTGGACGACCGGATGCGCCCCGTGCCCCTGGGCGTGGCCGGTGAGCTGTGCATAGGCGGCCCCCTGCTGTCGCGCGGCTACCTGAACCGGGCAGGGCTCAGCGCGGAGCGCTTTGTCGCCGACCCCTTCGGCCGCGATGGCGCAAGACTCTATCGCACGGGCGACCTGGTGCGCTGGAATGCGCAGGGCCAGCTGGAGTACCTGGGGCGGGTGGACCACCAGGTCAAGATCCGCGGCCTGCGCATCGAGCTGGGCGAGGTGCAGTCGCAACTGCTGGCGCTGGACGATGTGCGCGAGGCCGTGGTCGTGGCCGGCGAGGGACCGGCGGGCACGCGGCTGCTGGCCTATGTGTCTGCCCGCAGCGGGCGGACCCTGGACGGGCAGGAGATGCGCGAGCGCCTGGCCACGGTACTGCCCGACTACATGGTGCCGGGCGCCATCATGGTGCTGGACCAGTTGCCGCAGAACGCCAACGGCAAGCTGGACCGGCAGGCCCTGCCCGCGTTCGGCATGCCAGCCGCCAGCCAGGCGCCCGAGGGCGAACTGGAGACGCTGCTGGCCCGTGTCTGGGCCGAGGTGCTGGGCCTGGAGCGGGTGGGGCGCAGCGACAACTTCTTCGCGCTGGGCGGCGATTCCATCCTCAGCCTGCAGATCGTCTCGCGCCTGCGCCGCTTCGGCTGGAAGCTGTCGCCACGGCAGCTGTTCGAGCGGCAAAGCATTGCCGAGCTGGCGCGTGTGGCCGAGCCCGTGCAGGACGAGGCCGTGGAGCAGGAGACCCCGGTCCAGGGGAGCGTTCCCCTGCTGCCCATTCAGGCGGAGTTCTTCGAAACGGACGTGCCGCAGCGATCCCACTGGAACCAGGCCCTGCTGCTGCGCAGCACGCAGCCGCTGCAGCCTGCGCCGCTGCGCCAGGCCCTGGCCGATCTGCTGGCCCGGCACGACAGCCTGCGCCTGCGCTTTCGCCCCACGGCGCAGGGCACCTGGGAGCAGGCCTACGCAAGCCCGTCCGAGGCCGATCTGCAGGCACTGCTGTGGGTGCGCCAGGCACGGGATGCCGGCGCGATCGAGGCCTTGTGCGAACAGGCGCAGCGCAGCCTGGACATCGTCCACGGGCCGCTGCTGCGCGGGCTGTGCATCGAGGTGGGCGACGGCAGCTGGCGCCTGCTGCTGGTGGCCCACCACCTGGTCGTCGATGGGGTCTCCTGGCGCATCCTGCTCGAAGACCTGCGTTCGGCCTATGCCAGCCGGCTGCAGGGCCTGGAGCCCGCCAGGGTCCACAAGACCGCCAGCTACCAGCGCTGGTCGCAGGCGCTGCAGGCCCATGCCGCGCAATGCGGCGGCGAGCCGGCCTTCTGGCAGGCGCTGGCCCAGGTGCCGGCCAGCCTGCCCTGTGCCCGCCCCGGGGGGGCCAACACCCTGGCATGGCAGTCCAGCGTCGAGCTGCGGCTGGACCGCGAGCGCACCGAGGCCCTGATCAGTCGCGTGCCGGCCGCCTACAGGACGCAGATCAACGACATCCTGCTGGCCGCCCTGGGGCGCGCCCTGTGCGCGTGGAGCGGGCAGCAGCGCATCCTCGTGGACCTGGAGGGCCATGGCCGCGAGGAGCTGTCGGCCGGCGTGGACGTCTCGCGCACCGTGGGCTGGTTCACCAGCGTCTTCCCGGTGGCGCTCGATGCGGGCACAGGCCCGGGCGACGCGATCAAGCGCGTCAAGCAAAGCCTGCGCGAGGTGCCGCTGCACGGCCTGGGCCATGGCGTGCTCAAGTACCTGGGCACGGAGCAGCAAAGGCAGGCCATGCGGGCCTTGCCCCAGGCCAGCCTGGTCTTCAACTACCTGGGGCAGTTCGATGCAAGCTTTGACAGCGCGGCCCAATGGCTGCCGGCTGCCGAGGGCAGCGGCATGCCGGCCGACGCCTCGGCGCCGCTGTCGCACGAGTTCACCATCAATGGCCGCGTCTACGACGGCGAGCTGGTGATGACGGCCGCCTTCAGTACGGCCCGCCACGACACCGCCGATGTGCAGGCCTGGATGGGGCGCTACCGGCAGGAGCTGGAAGGCCTGATCGACCACTGCCTGAGCGGCGCGCAGGGGGTGACGCCCTCGGACTTCCCGCTGGCCCGGGTCACGCAGGCGCAACTGGACGGCCTGGACCTGCCTGCGGGCAATCTGGCGGACCTCTATCCGCTGTCTCCCATGCAGTCGGGCATGCTGTTCCACAGCCTGTCCGATCCCTCGGGGCTGTCCTATGTCACCCAGCTGCGCATCGACGCGCATGGCCTGGATGCCGCGCGCTTCCGAAAGGCCTGGCAGGCGGTGCTGGACCGCCATGCCGTGCTGCGCAGCGGCTTCCTGGCCGATGCGTCCCTGCCGCTGCAATGGGTGGCCCGGCAGGTCCTGCTGGACATCACCGAGCATGACTGCCGGCACAGCGAGGATGTGGCGGGGGCCCTGGATGCCCTGGCCGCCGGGCAGTTCGCGGCCTTCGACCTCAGCAAGCCGCCGCTGATGCGGCTGGCCCTGGTCCGGGTGTCCGATGGCAGCCACCACTGCATCTGGACCGCCCACCACCTGCTCACGGACGGATGGAGTTCATCGAGCCTGCTGGGCGAGGTGCTGCGCGACTACAAGGGCATTGCCGTGGAGCCCATGGACACCAGCTACCGCGACTACATCGCATGGCTGCAAGGCCTGGACCACGGGGCCAGCGAGGCCTACTGGAGGCGCCTGGTGCAGCCGCTGCACGAGCCCACCTTGCTGGTGGATGCGCTTGCCCGGCCTGCTGTCCGGCCTGGTGCCTTGCCTGCAGCCCGTCAGGGGCACCACGAGGCCGGCGCCGCGCTGGATGCCGGTGCCACGCAGCAGCTGGTGGAGTTTGCCCAGCGCGAGCGCGTGACGGCCAACACCCTGGTGCAGGCCGCATGGTCGCTGGTGCTGGCGCGGTACACGGGCCAGGCCACGGTGGCCTTCGGGGCCACGGTGGCTGGCCGCCCGCCCGAGCTGGCCGGCGTGGAAAGAATGCAGGGGCTGTTCATCAACACCTTGCCGGTGGTCGTGGCCTGCGACGGCGCGCTGGAGCTGGGCCCCTGGCTGCGCACGCTGCAGGCACAGAACCTGGCCTCGCGCGAGCATGAGCAGACGTCGCTTTCGGACATCCAGCGCTGGGCGGGCAAGGGCCAGCGCGGCCTGTTCGACAGCATCCTGGTGTTCGAGAACTACCCCATGGATGCCGTGCTGTCCGCGCACGACGACCCGCATCTGCGGTTTGCGGTGACGCATGCCATCGACGTGACCTCCTATCCCATGGACCTGGAGGTGCGGCTGGGCGATGTGCTGTCGCTCAAGATGATCTACCAGCGGAGCAGCTTCGGCGATGACACCGTGCAGGCCCTGCTGCGGCAACTGGGGCAGGTGCTGGCGTCCATGGCGGGCGAGGGCGTGCACTGCCTGCGGGACATCGCCTTGCTGCCCGAGCCCGGACGCGATGGGCCGGCGGGCACAGGCACGGGCACGGGCACGGATGCCTGCCGCACGCCATTCCTGCCCGTGCATGCCGGCATGGCGCTGCAGGCGCACCGGGACCCGGGCGCGGTGGCGCTGGTCATGGGCGAGCAGACCATCAGCCATGGCGAGCTGCAGGCGCGCAGCAACCATTTCGCCAACCGCCTGGTGCAGGCCGGCGTGGGGCGCGGCGCCATCGTCGGCATCGCCATGGAGCGTTCGCTGGAAATGGTGATCTGCCTGCTGTCCGTGCTCAAGGCGGGCGCGGCCTACCTGCCCCTGGACCCGGCGTCGCCGGCCGAACGCCAGAGGTTCATGCTGGCAGACAGCGGTGCCTCCCACCTGATCGCCCACAGGGCGGCGCTGCACAAGCTGGGCACGCCGGCCGTGGCCCATCTGGTGGTGGCCGAGGAGGTGGACTTCACCCAGGCCTGCAACGCGGCGCCGGCCCATGCCGTGCACGAGCGCGACCTGGCCTATGTGATCTACACCTCGGGCTCGACCGGGCAGCCCAAGGGAGTCGTGGTCGAGCACGGGCCGCTGGCCATGCACTGCGCGGCCACGGCCGGGATCTACGGCATGCGGGCGAACTCGCGCGAGCTGCATTTCATGTCCTTCTCGTTCGACGGCGCGCATGAGCGCTGGCTGACGGCGCTGAGCATCGGCGCCGGCCTGGTGCTGCGCGAGCCGCAGATGTGGACGGCGGAGCAGGCCTGCGAGGCCCTGCGCCACCACGGCATCTCCAATGCCGCGTTCCCGCCGGCCTATCTGGCGCAGATCGCGGACTGGGCCGCAGAACAGTCGCAAGAGCCGCCGCCGGTGGAGTTGTATGTCTTCGGTGGCGAGGCCATGCCCAAGGCCGCCTACGACAAGGTGCGCCAGAGCCTGCGCCCGCGCCTGCTCATCAACGGCTACGGCCCCACCGAGACGGTGGTGACGCCGCTGATCTGGAAGGCCGAGGCCAGCGAGACCTTCGACTGCGCCTACGCCCCCATCGGCCGGCCCGTGGGCGAGCGCACGGTGCACATCCTGGATGCCGACCTGCACCGGGTGCCGCACGGCGTCGTGGGCGAGCTGTACATCGGCGGCTACGGCCTGGCGCGCGGCTATCTGTCGCGCCACGGCCTGACGGCCGAGCGCTTCGTCGCCGACCCCTTCGACGGCGGTGGCGGCCGCCTGTACCGCACGGGGGACCTGGTGCGCGAGATGCCGGACGGCAACATCGAGTACATCGGCCGGGCCGACCACCAGGTCAAGATCCGGGGCTTCCGCATCGAGCTGGGCGAGGTCGAGAAGGCCGTCCGGGCCGTGCCCGGCGTGGTCGATGCCGCCGTGCTGGTCCAGGATGCCGGTACAGGCAAGCAGCTGGTGGCCTATGTGGTGGGCGAGGAGGGCACGGCCGCGCAGTCCCTGGTCCAGCGCATCCGCCAGCAGACAGGCGAGCACCTGCCCGACTACATGCTGCCGGCCCATACGCTGGTCCTGCCCGCCCTGCCAAGATTGGTCAGCGGCAAGCTCGACCGTGGTGCGCTGCCGCTGCCGCAGGCAGATGCCGCGCGGGTACACGTGCCACCGTCCACAGCGTCGGCCATGGCGCTGGCCCGCATCTGGCAGGAGGTGCTTGGCGTGGAACGCGTGGGCGAGACCGACAACTTCTTCGAGTTGGGCGGGGACTCCCTGCTCAGTCTCAGGATGCACGCCAAGGTGCGCAAGCTGGGCGATCCGCGGCTGGACTTCAAGCTGCGCGACCTGCTGCAGCGGCCCACCATTGCCGGCCTGCTGGAGCTTCGCTCAGCCGGCGCCGGTGGAGCTGGGGGCGTCGTGGCGCTCAACGCCGTGTGTGAAGCCGCGCCACCGCTGTTTTGCGTGCATGCCGGGTTCGGCACGGTGTTTGACTACCAGCCGCTGGCGCGGGCCTTGCAGGACCGGCGCACCGTCCACGCCATACCCTGCCGCAGCCTGGGCGATCCCGGCTACCGCGACCGCTCGCTGGAGCAGATGGCCGACGACTACTGCGCGATGGTGAGGCAGGTACAGCCCGCCGGCCCCTACCACCTGCTCGGCTGGTCCCTGGGCGGCAGCCTGGCGGCCCTGATCGCCGCCCGGCTCGAAGGCCAGGGACAGACGGTGGGTTTCCTGGGGCTGGTGGACCCGTTCGTGCCTGCTGGCGATGCGGCCGGGTCCCCGTCGTGGTGGGATGACTTCCGGCTCTTCGTCTCGCAGATGCTGCCCTTGGCACGCATCGAGGACCTTGCGGACATCGATGCATCGGTGCCGCCCCGCGCCGATCTGCTGGCTGCCGCGCTGGGCCGCGAAGCTGCAAGGCAGGGACCGGGGGGGCCCAGCGGCCATGCCTGCATGGACGGCGCCGACCTGGCCCAGGCCTTTCTGACCACCCTGCACCTGAAGCACCTGGCGCTGCAGGCGCAGGCCCTGGCGCCCGTGCAAGCGGCGGCAAGCCTTTGGTGGAGCGATGAAACCGCGGCCGGGCACCGGCTGCGGCTCGCGCACCAGCTGCGCCAGGAGGGGGCCGAGGAGGTCGAAAGGGCCGAAAGGGCAGAGGGTGCGGTGATCCGCGCCGACCACTACGCCATCATGAGGAACGAGGGGCTGACGGCCGAAATCCTCGACGCCTTGGCGCTGGAGTACGCGCTGGACTGAGGGGCAACGGCGGCCGGGGTGCCCCCCCGGCCCGCCCCGTCCCGGGTCTTTTTCGTGAAAACCGGGTTACACCTTGTCTCCATTTTTGCGCGCAGAACGTCTTTGGAATGCACAACAACCCGGGCGGAGGTCCGTGCCCGGTTGGTAACCAGTCTCATTCAATGCCTTTGGAAATTCTTCGACCATGCCTTCCTTGCCCCGTCAACATCTGCTGAGCCTGGCCCTTGCCACGGCCTTTGGTTCCGTCTCGTTCTGGAGCACCGAGGCGGTGGCCCAGGCCACAGGGCAGGAGGCTGCCCAAGTGTTCGATATCCATGTGCCGGCCCAGGCCCTGGCTTCGGCCATCAACGAGCTGTCCCGCCAGACGGGAACCCAGATGTTTGCCGCAGGCGAGCTGGTTGCCGGGCTCAGTTCCCGCGCCGTCAACGGCCGCCTGACATCGGAGCAGGCCTTGCGGGAGCTGCTGGCCGGCACGTCCCTGGAAGCCATCAGGATGAACAACGGAGGCTTCGCCATCCGCCGTCCCGCGGTCTCCGGCGCGACCTTGCCGACCATCAACGTCACGGACAGCGAAACCGCAGCCGGCCCCGTGCAGGGCTATGTCGCCCGGCGCAGTTCAACGGGCACCAAGACCGATACGCCCATCCTGGAGACACCGCAGTCCATCACGGTCATCGGTGCCCAGGAGATCGAGACGCTGAAGTCGCAAAGCCTGCAGGATGCGCTGGGCTACGCGGCCGGCGTCACCCGCGCCGAGGGCCTGGACCGGACCTCGGACAGCCTGTACCTGCGCGGATTCCGCACCACGGGCATGTACCGGGACGGCAGCCTGTTCACGGCCAACATCTACGACGGACGGCAGGAGCCCTACGGCCTGGAGCGCATCGAGCTGCTCAAGGGTGCCTCTTCGGTGATCTTTGGCTCGGTCTCCCCGGGCGGCGTGGTCAACACCGTGAGCAAGCGGCCCACCGCGGAAAAAATCCGGGAATTGAACATCGATGCCGGAAGCTTCGGGCGCAGGCAGGTCTCGGGTGATTTTGCGGGTGCCCTGGACGACGAGGGCAAATGGTCCTACCGGCTGGTGGCGCTCAAGCGCGACAGCGACAGCTTCATCGACCGAGTCCCCGATGACAGAACCTATGTCGCCCCATCGCTCAAGTGGCAGCCCGATGCGAACACCTCGCTGACACTGTTGGCCGAGGTCCAGAAGGACCGCACCACCTACGTCTACGGGCTGCCCGCCTACGGCACCCTGCTGCCCAACATCAATGGACAGATTCCCCGCAACCGCTTCATCGGAGAGGCGGGACGGGACAAATTCGATCTGGACCGTTACTCCATCGGCTATCTCTTCGAACATGCCTTTTCCGAGAAGCTCAAGCTCAGGAACAGCATGCGCTACTACAACGCAAAGAGCAGCTACTTCAGCACGGACGGCTGGGGCCTGTCCGCCGACCAGCGCTCGGTGGTGGAGCGCTACTACCAGCCGCGCTGGGACCGCTCGTCGGCCTTCGTGACCGATACCTCGCTGCAGTACCAGCTGGACCAGGGCCGCATCAAGCACACCATGCTGGTGGGCTTCGACTACGCCCTGCCAAAGCACGAGACCGAGCGCTATGAACAGCAGGCCGCCGACCTCGATGTCTTCAACCCGGTCTACGGCAAGCCGGTGGGCCCTGTCTCCCCCTACTACCGCTCGTCCTGGAAGAACGACTACAAGCGCCTCGGCATCTATGCGCAGGACCAGATCAAGATCGATGACAAGTGGGTGGTTCTGCTGGGCGGCCGCTATGACAAGGTCCGCTTCAACGAGACGAACTTCTTCACCGGGGACGTGAGCGCGGCCAATGAGAAAAGCTCGGCCTTCACGGGCCGGCTGGGCGTGGTCTATCTCGCCGCCAATGGCCTTGCCCCCTTCTTCAGCTACAGCGAGTCCTTCGAGCCCACCCAGGGCCAGGACCGCCTCGGATCGCGGTTCAAGCCGACGACGGGACAGCAGTACGAGGCCGGTGTCCGCTACCAGCCCAGCGGCTCCAGGGCCATGGTTTCGGCAGCGGTCTTCCAGCTCACCCGCCAGAACCTGCTCGTGCCCGATCCCCAGGACGCCAGCAGAGCGTTCAACATACAGGCCGGTGAAGTCCGCTCACGCGGCTTCGAGCTGGAGGCGCGAAGCTCCATAGGCCGCAATGTGAACATCATTGCCGCCTATGCCTACACGGATGCGCGCACCACGCAGGCAAGCCCCCTGCAGCCGGACGAGCTGGGCAAGCGCTCCATCGGCGTGCCCTACAACCAGATATCGCTGTGGGGCGACTACAGCTTTGGCGACTTCGGGCTTGCCGGCCTCAAGGTGGGCATGGGCGCCAGGTACCTGGGCCAGACACGCGGCCTGGCCTATGGCGTTCCCGTCTCGCTGCCGGCGTTCACCCTGGTGGATGCCATGGTCAGCTATACCACCGGACCCTGGCGCTTCGCCCTGAACCTCACCAACCTGACCGACAAGACCTATATCGCCAGCTGCTCCTACGGCTGCTTCTACGGCGAGCCCCGCAAGGTGATCGGCACGGCCACCTATCGCTGGTAAGCGGGCATGGGCCATGGGCCACGGCTGGAGCGATCCGGCCGTGGCCTTTTCTTTGTCGGGGAACCGAAGGCGCCGTTCAGAGCGCCTGCAGCTGCACGCTGCCATCGGCCTGCGCGCGCACCCTCAGCGGCAGGATGGAGGGCAGCACGGCCAGCAGGCCGGCCGAGTCGTTGGCGCGAAAGCGCCCCGTCAGGCGCAGCGCGGCCACGCGCGCATCGGCGGCTTCGATGGGCTGGGTGCGGTAGGCGTTGACGGTGGCCAGGGCCTCGGCCAGCGGGGTGTTCTCGAAGACCAGCCAGCCTTCGCGCCAGGCGGACAGCGTGGCGGCATCGGCCTGGCGCACGGCCTCGGGCTGGCCATTGCGGATGTCCACCACCTGGCCTGGCAGCAGGTCCAGCGTGGCCGCCGCCTCGGTCGTCGGATCCTGCGCATCCCTGCCCAGCACGCGGACCCTGACATGGCCATGCTCCACGCCCACCGTGACCGTGCCGCCACGGTCGCGCACGGTGAACACCGTGCCCACGACCTCGATGCGCGCCTCCCGCGTGATGACCTCGAAGGGGCGGTCGGGGTCCGAGGCCACTTCGAATCGCGCTTCCCCGCGCGACATGGATACGCTGCGGCGCTGGCGGTAGAGCGTCACGGCAATGGCGCTCTGGGGCGCCAGCTCGATGCGGCTGGCCTGCAGCGGCGCCTTGCCGTCGGCCAGCGTGACCTTGAGCATCTGCGAGTTGCGCGTGGCATAGGCCGAGGTGTGCAGGGGCTGCTGCCAGTACCAGTAGGCGCCCCGGCCGGCCAGCGCGCCGGTGCCCAGCAGCCCTGCAATCGACAGCAGCAGCTTGCGGCGCCGGACGGTCTGGGTGGAGCGCGAGGCGCTGTCCGCCAGCAGGGCGGTTTCCTGGAATTGCTCGCGCAGGCCGCCGGACAGGCCGCCGAGCATGTTCCAGCGCAGGTGCGCCTCGCGTGCGGCGGCATCGTGCCGGGCTGATTTCCCGCGCCATGCGCCCAGGGTCAGGCGTGCCTGGTGGGCCACCGGGTCGGGAGCGATTTCGCTTTGAACGATCAGCGTCAGCGCATGCTCGACCATGCGCTCGCTAGGTGCACTTGCCATGGAAAGGGGGGGTCAGGATGCGTCGTCGGTCAGTGTACTGTTGTCGAAATCCATGGCGCTGCCCAGCGCATGGTCCTCGATCAGCTCGGAGCGCAGCTGGGCCAGCACGCGCGAGCAGTCCAGCGTGGCGCGCACCATGTGCTTGGCGACGGCCATTTCGGTGATGTTGAGCTGATCGGCGATTTCCGCGCGCGTGTAGCCATGGGCGCGAAAGAGGATGAAGACTTCGCGCCGGCGCGGCGGCAGGCCTTCCAGCGCCTGGACGACGCGGTCCAGGATCTGGCGCTGGGCGGCCAGGGTTTCGCTGGAGGGCGCGCTGTGCTGCACCGCCATTTGCTGGCGCGTCCAGTCCTGGGAGGTCTTGCGCTTGCGCGCATCGTCTATGCACAGGTTGCGTGCCACGCGAAACAGCAGGGCGCGCGGGGATTCGATGTCGGCATCGGGCAGCGCCTCGGCCTTCTTGCCGCTGCGCAGGCCCAGGGCGTGCACATAGACCCGCTCGAAGCTCGATTGCGCGATGTCGGCCGCATAGTGCGGATCCCGGAGATCGCGCGTGAGCTGGCGGCGCAGATCGCCATAGTGAGCCACGAGTTCCTGGATCAGGTCACGCATCCGGATACCTGCCTTTCCGCAAGGGCGATGGGTTGGAACCCCTGGGTCCGTACAGAGATGGGCCTACCGGATGCCGCAACCCCGGCCAGGGCCGGGGCGGTGCAGCAGCGGGTATGGGATTCAGCGGCGCAGGTGATTCGAATTCAAATGCAAATGGTTTGCATTCAAATTATGGCATGGGAGATTCGTGCGCCATCATGCCCGGTGCGATCTTTCAGTCCTGCAGCGCCAGCTGTTCTGTGCGCGCAACATCGGGTTTTTGGGCTTGCGCTGCCAGCAGGGCGTCGCCGATTTCGCCGGTGCGCACCGAGGTGACCGACAGCAGGGTGTCGCTGAGGCCGTGGGAGCCCTCGCAGGCGCCCTGCAGGAAGATGGCGGGGCGAAAGTCCGGCGTGGTGTGCACCTGGTAGTCGCGGCTCACGGAGAAGTCACCCAGGTAGGGGGCCAGCGGGTCCAGCAGGGTCTTGTGGTGCTCGCGCGCATAGCCGGTGGCCAGCACCACCACGTCGTAGCGCGATGCATGGTCGATGCCGCTGTTGAGATCGCGCAGGCCCAGGTGGATGCCGTCGCTGGCGGCGCGCGCATCCTGCACCTCGTGGCGGCGCAGGAAGCGGTGGCGCGTGTCGCCGACGACCTTCTGTTCATAGAACACCTTGAAGATGCTCTCGATCAGCTCCAGGTCGGGACAGGCGTAGTTGGTGTGCCAGAACTCGCGCAGCAGAGCGCCGCGCTCGTCGTGCGGGCGGCTGTAGACATGGTCCACGAAGTCGGCGTTGAAGATTTCGTTGACGAAGGGGCTGTCGTCCGAGGGGCGGATGGAGCGGGCGCGCATGACCAGGTCGATCTCGGCCTTGGCGTAGCGGCCGTGCAGGTCCATGAAGATTTCGGCGGCGCTCTGGCCCGCGCCCACGACGGCGATGCGCAGCGGCCTGGCATGCTCGGCAATGCTGCGCAGGTAGGCGCTGGAGTGGAAGACGCGCGCATCGCCGCGCAGGGGCTTGAACTGTTCGGGAATGCTGGGCGTGCCGCCGATGCTCATGACCAGGTTCTGGCCCAGGCGCTCATGCACGTTGCCGGCCGCATCGCGCGAGCGCACGCGCAGCAGCTCCACCTTGCCGTCGCGTTTTTCAGGCAGCACCTCGATGACTTCCTGGCCGTAGACGCAGCGGTCCTCGAACTTGGAGGCGGCCCAGGCCAGGTAGTCGTTGAACTCGTGGCGGCTGGGAAAGAAGGTCTTGAGGTTGATGAAGTCCTGCAGCCGGCCCTTCTCGTGCAGGTAGTTGATGAAGGTGAAGCGGCTGGTGGGATTGCGCAGCGTGGCCAGGTCCTTGAGGAAGGACACCTGCATGTGGGCCTGCTCCAGCAGCATGTCCTTGTGCCAGGCGAAGCGCGGCTGCTTTTCGATGAAGACGGGGTGCATGGCCCGCGCGGTGGTTTCGCGCTCCTTGAGGGCGATGGCCAGGGCAATGTTGGAGGGGCCGAAGCCGATGCCGATCAGCGGGTGGGTTTGCATGGAAGGTCCTTTCATTGGGTCGATGCGTCCAGTGCGTCCGGCGCGGCTGCGTCGGTCTGCGGTATCCACAAGGCGTCTGCGAAAAAGCGTTCCCTGAGCAGCACTCCCAGCACGGCGCGCTTGTGCGGGAAGTCGAATTCCTTGACCAGCGCATAGCCGCAGCGCGGCAGGCTTTTGCGCATCTTGCGGTTGTCGGCGCGCGGCTCCACGACGATGCGCTGCGTGCGGCAGTCGTCCAGAAAGAGGTAGTGCGACAGCGAGGGCAGCCAGGCCGTCAGGTAGGGCTGGCCGCGGAACCGCGCCTCCCCCACCAGCGCATGCCAGCCCCGGTCATGGTCGCCCGCGTCATAGAAGGGGGCGATGCGGTCTTCCTTGGCCCAGTAGGCCTCGAAGTAGCCGAAGGGCTCGCCGTCGAAGCAGCCGATGAGGCCGAGCGCATGCGGGTCGCCGGCCATGCGCTGCAGATAGGCGCGGTGGTGGGCAAGGTCGCCGCTTTCCTCCCAGAAATGCGCGACGACCGGGTCGTTCATCCAGCGGTGGATGAGGGGCAGGTCTGCCTCGGGCTCCACGGTGCGAAAGCTCAGCGTGCGGCCCAGCCAGGGGATGAAGCGGCGGTAGACCTCGCCGCGCGGCTTGTGCAGGCGCACGGGGTGGCGCCGGCCTTCGGTGAGCGTGTAGTGCAGGGCATAGGGTGGGCGCGGGCGGGGCAGCCACAGGGGCTGCTGCCACAGCACGCTTCTTGCCACGCACGGGGCCTGGCCCGGCTGCACTGTGGCGATGCTGTCGCGCAGGCCCGGTGGCAGGCGGGGCAGGGACAGCTCGATTTCCCGGGCATCCGGGCGCAGGCCGAAACCGGCCTGCAGTGCGGCCAGCAGTTCATCCGCTTCGGGCATGCCCGAGCAGGGGCCCAGCCATTGCAGCCGCAGCAGGCCTGGCGCGGCCGCGGGTGACAGGTTCCAGAGACTGTGCTTGCCGGGCCTGCCGGCATCCACGGACCCCGAACGCTCCAGGCGCAGCCGCTGTCCATGGCCGAAGACGCTGATCGTCTCGGCGCCTGCATGGGCGAGGTAGCTGGCGCCGGAGGCGTCCGGTGACGGTGTAGCGGTGGCTTCGGCTGGACGCACGTGGACTCTTTCAGGTGGAGTGCCCCGCGTGCGGGACACGGATGGGGGCAAGGGCACAAGGGACGCAAGGGACGCAGGGGACGCAGGGGACGCAGGGCAGCCTCATGACCGGGATGACGTGCAGGCGCGGCAAATGTTCATGCCAGGGCCGTTCATGCCAGGGCCGGGATCCGGGCCGCCTGGAAGGCATGGGCCAGTGCCTTGCAGATCCGGCCGCGCAGCACCTCGGTCTCTTCGGTGAGGGCGCCCAGCCGCGCAAAGTCATGGACCATGCCGGCGTAGATCTGCAGGTCCACGGCCACGCCGGCGGCCTGCAGCCGCTCGGCATAGCGCTTTCCTTCGTCGATCAGCGGGTCGTACTCGGCCAGCACCATCAGCGTGGGGGCCAGCCGGCCCAGGTCGGATGCCTGCAGCGGGGCAAAGCGCCAGTCCTGCCGGTCCGCATCGCTGCGCAGGTATTGGCCGAACATCCAGGCCAGGGTGTCATCTTCCAGCAGATGGCCGGTGGCCAGTCGCGCATGCGAGTCACTGTCCTGCTGCGCTGCCGTGCAGGGGTAGAGCAGCAACTGCAGCAAGGGCTGGGGCATGCCCGCGTCGCGTGCGGCGATGCACAGGGCCGTGGCCAGCGTGCCCCCGACGCTGTCGCCGCCAATGGCCAGGCGCTGCGCGTCCAGGCCATGGCGGCCGCCGTGCTCCAGCAGCCAGGCCAGGGCGTCCTGTGCGTCGAGGAAGGCGGTGGGAAAGCGGTGCTCTGGCGCCAGCCGGTAGTCGATGGCCAGCACATTGCAGGGCGTGCCCAGCGCCAGGCTGCGGCACAGGCTGTCATGCGAGTCGAGCCCGCCCAGCACGTAGCCGCCGCCGTGAAGGAACAGCAGGCAGGGCGCGGCTGTGTATTCAGGGGCTGCGCGGTAGAGCCGGGCACGGATACGCGCGCCGTCGCGCGTGGGCAGATCCAGGTCCTCGGTGGGCAGATCGTCGCCCGGCAGGTCCAGCGCCAGCGTGGCGTTGTCGTAGGCGGCGCGCGCCTGCGCTGCCGTCATCTGGCTCATGCGCGGGCGGCTGGATGCCTGGGCGTTGGCGAGTTCAAGAAATGCTTGCAGGTCGGGGTGGAGAGCCATGGCGTCCTTCGGGTGTGCGGCAGACAAGGCAGGGCGGGCCGGTGCAGGGCATGGCGCCCGCGCTGCCCCTTCCCCGTGATGACGCTGGGCGGCGGAATTTGTTCATCGCCGGGACGATGAACATTTCCCGCGCTCGCACGTCTTGCAGGGAGTGGGCAGCGTGCGCCGTGCGCCGCATCCCCAGGAAAACGCCGGGCCGCGCCGGTATTGCAAGGCCATGCGCCCACGGGCGCCAGAGGAATCCCTTATGGAAAACGCCAGCCGACCGCCATCCGAGGTACTGCGCCTGCTCAGGCCCTTCCTGCCGTGGATGGCCCTGTCCGTGGTCACGGGCATTTGCGCGGGTGGGGCCACGGTGGCGCTGCTGGCGACCATCAACCAGGTGCTCAATCGTCCCGGTGGGCTGGCGGGCGGGCTGCTGCTGACCTTCATCGCCCTGTGCGCCACCGTGCTGGTGTGCCGGGCCGCGTCGGACATGTCGGGCAATTTCGTGGGGCAGCGCCTGGTGGCCCGGCTGCGCAAGGAACTGGCCAGCAAGATCCTGGCCGCGCCCATCGACGCGCTGGAGCGCTACCGCACGCACCGCCTCATGCCCGTGCTCACGCAGGACGTGGACATGATCAGCGACGTGGCCTTCGTGCTGGCCTCCAACGTGATCGCCCTGGCCATTGCGCTGGGCTGCCTGGCCTATCTGGCCCTGCTGTCGCCGCCGCTGTTTGCCATGCTGGTGGTGGCGCTGGTGCTGGGCGTGAGCCTGCAGGCGCTGGCCCAGTCGCGCGGCGTGGCGGGGTTCTGGAAGGCGCGCGATCACGAGGAAGTGCTGCACAAGGCCTACCGCGCCATCAGCGAAGGCGCCAAGGAGCTGCGCATGCACCGCGCGCGCCGGGGCCGCATCTTCGACGGGCAGATCGGCTCCACCGTGGATGCCATCCGCCGCATCAACAGCCGCGCCATCAACACCTATGTGCTGGCCACGGCCTTCGGTTCCGCGCTGTTCTTTCTGTTGATCGCCCTCATCCTGGGCTGGGCCGCGCTGCGCACCACCGAGCCCGTGGTGCTCAGCGGCTTCGTGCTGGTGCTGCTGTTCCTCAAGGGCCCCATGGACCAGATCGCAGGCGCGCTGCCCAACCTGGGCCGTGCCAAGGTGGCGCTGCAGCGCATTGCCGACCTGTCGGCGCGCTTTGCCAGCCCCGAGTCGCACCTGCACCTGGACAGCCTGCCCGGCGAGGTCCGCCTGGACCACGGCCTGGAGCTGCGGGGCGTGCGCTATGCCTTCGATGCGCCCGAAGGCGGCAAGGCCTTCGAGATCGGCCCCATCGACCTGAAGCTGGGCAAGGGCGAACTGGTCTTTGTGGTGGGTGACAACGGCTCGGGCAAGACCACGCTGATCAAGCTGCTGCTGGGCCTGTATGCGCCCCAGCAGGGCGAGATCCTGCATGACGGCCAGCCCGTCACGGCACAGACGCGCGATGACTACCGCCAGCTGTTCACCACGGTGTTCTCGGACTTCTACCTGTTCGAGGACCTGGTGGCCGGTGGCGAGGAAGGCCAGGCCGCCGCGCTGCCCGAGGCCGCGCTGCCCTACCTGCAGCGGCTGGAGATCGCCCACAAGGTCAGCGTGCGCAACGGCAGCTTCAGCACCATCGACCTGTCCACCGGGCAGCGAAAACGGCTGGCCCTGGTCCACGCCTATCTGGAGGGCCGGCCCGTGCTGGTCTTCGACGAATGGGCGGCCGACCAGGACCCGAGCTTCCGCCACCTGTTCTACACCGAGCTGCTGCCCGAGCTGCGCGCCAGGGGCCACCTGCTGGTGGTGATCTCCCATGACGATCGCTACTTCCACCTGGCCGACCGTATCGTGCGCATGGAGGCCGGCCGCATGGTCCTGCCGCAAGACGGGGCGCAGCCGGTGGCGGCTGCATCGGCCAGTCCCGCCAGTCAAGGCGTGCTGGCCGACATCTGAATTCCTGCTGAATCCACGAACATGGCAAAGACAAAACTCGTCTACATCTGGTCCCTGAGAAACGCCGCCGCCGACCAGGCCGGCCAGCACATCGCCTACAAGGGCGCAACGCGCTACATGAAGTCGCCGCTCGAATACCTGGGCGAGTTGCTGGACACCAGCCCGCTGGGCGATATCTACAGCCTGGAGGCCGTGATCCACGACGACGACGAGGCCTCGCCGCGCGACCGCGAAAAAATCGGCGACTACGGCTTCAGCTACCAGCCTGGCGGCCGCTGGTTCTATCCGCCGGATCTGCGCATCCAGGGGCGCAGGGTCAATGACCTGCTCATGGCCGTGCCGTCTTCCTACCGGCGCCTGCCGCTGAACGATCCGCAGCGCGCCGTGGGCAAGCAGATGTTCGAGGCGCAGTTGCAGGACAGGCTGGTGCAGCTGGGTGCCGAGCGGGTGGTGCTGGATGGCCTGCTCGTCATCCTGGACCGGCTCGTGCGGCCCGGGGCCCTGTTCCACCGCAGGATCGCCAACATCCACCCCGGCATCACGCGCCTGGAGTCACCCTATGAACGCCGGGGCGCCTGCGCCACGCTGGACGCGCTGCATGGCGCACAAGGCTACAAGATCGTGGACTGGAAGACCATGGAACAGCGCCCGGTCCCGCCCCTGTTCAAGACCGGCGCATCCTTTCACTACGTGGACAACGGCATCGACTCCGGCGAAGTCATCGCCGACGTGCTGGGCACCGACATCGATCCCCAAGACACGATTCTTGAGCTGCGCTGGAACAACTTCCAGCACAGCCTGTTCCCTGCATTGCGCAAGGGGCTGGAGATGATGGCCAGAGCGCCTGCAGACACGCCTGCAGACACCACGGTGTGACAACGCGCATATCTCAAAAACCGGCACGGCCCAAAGCGAGGGACACCGAGCAAGGGCCTATGCCGGCCGCGCCGCCCCGCCGCGAGGGTGTCGTCCCCCTCCCTCGCGAAGCGAGAAAGAGAGGGGGAAGCGGCGCAGCCGCTCAGGGGGTGCTTACTTCGGCGCCAGCCGAATGGCCCCATCCAGCCGGATCACCTCGCCATTGAGCATGTCGTTGTCCAGGATGTGGCGCACCAGCTTGGCATAGTCCTGGGGCGTGCCCAGGCGGCTGGGGAAGGGCACGCCGGCGGCCAGCGCATCCTGCACTTCCTGCGGCATGCCGAACAGCATGGGCGTGCCGAAGATGCCGGGGGCAATCGTCATATTGCGGATGCCGTTGCGCGCCAAGTCGCGCGCAATGGGCAGCGTCATGCCGACCACGCCGCCCTTGGACGCCGCATAGGCCGCCTGGCCGATCTGGCCGTCGTAGGCCGCCACGCTGGCCGTGGAGATCAGCACGCCGCGCTCGCCCGTGCTCTCGGGCTCGTTGGCCGACATGGCGGCGGCGGCCAGGCGGATCATGTTGAAGCTGCCGATCAGGTTGACCGTGATGGTCTTGGAAAACAGCGCCAGGTTGTGCGCGCCGTTCTTGCCCACGGTCTTCTCGGCTGGCGCAATGCCTGCGCAGTTCACCAGGCCTGCCAGCTTGCCCAGGCTCACGGCCTTGTCCACCACGGCCTGGCCATCGGCCTCCTGGCTCACGTCGCATTTGACGAAGACGCCGCCGATCTCGTGCGCCACGGCCTCGCCCTTGTCCGCCTGCATGTCGGCTATCACCACCTTGCCGCCCTCGGCCGCCAGCATGCGCGCCGTGCCTTCGCCCAGCCCGGAGGCGCCGCCCGTGACGATGAATACCCGGTCCTTGATCTGCATGGAATGTCTCCTTGGTTATCTGACGTTGACGTAAACGTAACTCTCAAATTATGCATGCAGCCCCGGCCGCAGCCATGTCGCGCCCAAGAAAAAGCCCGGCAGTGCCGGGCTGGTGATGGGCGCGATGGGGATTACTGGAACCCGGCACGGTCCAGCATTTGCTGGACCTTGGTCATGTTCTTGCCCACGGCCGTGATCGGGATGGTCTCGCTCTTGAAGGGCTTGCCGCCGGTCATTTCCTTGAGTGCGGGGTTGTCCAGTTCCACGCCCTTGGCTGCTGGCCACTCGTTGTTGCCGTTGGCAAAGTAGTTCTGGGCCGCAGGGCTGGCCAGGTACTCCAGGAACTTGACGGCGTTGTCCTTGTTCTTGGCATGGCGTGCCACGGCGCCGCCCGCGATGTTCAGGTGCGTGCCCCAGCTGGACTGGTTGGGGAAGACCACGCCGATCTTGCCGACCACGGCCTGGTCCTCAGGCTTGCCCGAACGCATCATGCGCGCCAGGTAGTAGCTGTTGGTCACGCCGATGGTGCATTCGCCCGAGGCCACGGCCTTGATCTGGTCGGTGTCGCCACCCTTGGGCGGGCGGGCCAGGTTGGCCTTCATGCCCTGGATCCAGCCTTCGGCCTTCTGGTCGCCCATGTGTTCGACCACGGTGCCGAACAGGCTCAGGTTGTAGGGATGCGAGCCCGAGCGGATGCACAGCTGGCCCTTGAACTTGGGGTCGGCCAGCGATTCGTAGTTCTGCACGTCGGCGGGCTGGACCTTGGCCTTGTTGTAGACGATGACGCGGGCGCGTGTGGACAGGCCGAACCAGCTGATGCCATCGGCCGTGGGCTGGGCGCGCAGGTTGGAGGGAATGGCGTCTTCCAGCAGCTTGGAGTGGATGGGCTGGAACAGCCCATCGACCTCGCCGCGGTACAGGCGCGCGGCATCGACCAGCAGGATCACGTCGGCCGGCGAGGCCTGGCCCTCGGCCTTCAGGCGCGCAATGATGCCGGCGTCGTCGCCGTCCACGCGGTTGATCTTGATGCCGGTGGCCTTGGTGAAGCCGTTGTACAGCTCCTCGTCCGTGGAGTAGTGGCGCGCGGAGTAGAGGTTGACGACCTGGGAGTCGGCAATGGCTGTGCCGGCAGCCACCAGGGCGCAAGCGGCAAACAGGGCTTTCAGGGATTTCGACATGAAGACAGGCCTCTCTTTGTTGGCAAAGCGCGATGATAGGCTAAACGCGAATTGTTCTTAATAAAGGGGGTGGTTCTGGAGGGCTATGGCAGCCCGGGGTATCGAGGACGGGAATAAAAAAAACCCAGTCCAAGGACTGGGTTTTGAAAGGATCCAGAAACGGGGGTTTCGAGAGGATCCAAGGAGACAACTGGTCAGGTCTTGCGACCCGGGATGCATGCAATTATGAGGGTAATCACTGATTCTTGCACGCAGTCCTGTTGTAAGACGGCGTGATCAACGCTTGCGGGTCTGGGCCGACTGGACGGCTTCGCTGGCGGTGTTGGTCACGGCCGTGAAGTTGGCTTCCGCCAGGTCCGAAGCCTGCTTGACGGCCTTTTGCACCGACTCGAAGGCATTGTTGGCAGCCGACACGGCGCTCTTCATCACGGCCACGGCGGTTTCGGAACCTGCGGGTGCGTTCTTGGCGGTGGTGTCCACCAGGGCGCTGAAGTTCTTCTGCAGATCGGACGCCTGGCTTTCGAAGGCCTTGGCCAGCTCGGCACCGGTGCCGCTGGCGATGTCGTACAGGTGGCGGCTGTAGGCAGCGGTCTTTTCAGCCAGGGGCTGGAACAGGTTGGCCTGCAGCGACAGCAGCTCCTGCGCATCCTTCACGCTCAGGACGGCCTGGGTGTGCTGGGCGGCTTCGTTCAGTGCGGCGCGCGAGGCGGTCACATTCAGTTCCACCAGCTTTTCAACGCCTTCGAAGGCCTTGCTCGTCAGGCCGAACAGGGTTTCCAGGTTGGCCTTTTGTGCGCTCAGGATTTGGTCAGGGGTCAAGCTCATGTCAGTCTCCAGAAAAACGGACCACAGGGGTCTCGGGTTACGGGGAATTGCCTGCGCTGACCTGACTGAGTGTCATGTTGCAGTGCAGCATGGGTCTTATTGTAGGGATTGCAAAAAAGGAATCAAGTACCTGATGCTGCGGTGCAGCAAAAAAATCGGCAAAGCTGTGGGTTTTTTGTAAGTCTTTGATTTTGAATTGGTTTTATGTCGGTTTGACGACATTTTTCGGTTTGCATGCTTACTCGCTTGGCGAGTGATTGGCAGCAGTGCGCGTCGTGATGGCGACAGTGGCTGGGGACAGGGCGCATTCGGCCGGCGGCACAATGGCCGCCATGAATGAATCGCCCCCGAGCCGCCCCGCGCCGCAGCCCCGTTCGGCCTATGCGGCATTCCGACGCATCAGCACGCGCTGGTCGGACAACGATGTCTACGGGCACGTCAACAACGTCGTGTATTACAGCTGGTTCGATACGGCGGTGAATGCCCATCTGATCGAGCAGGGCGCGCTGGATATCCACGCGGGCGAGACGATAGGCCTGGTCATAGAGACGCAATGCAATTACTTTGCGCCGCTGGCCTTCCCGCAGGAGGTGGAGGCCGGTATCCGGGTGGCCCGCATCGGTGGCTCCAGCGTGCGCTACGAGGTGGGGCTGTTCGCGCAGGGCGAGCCATTGACGGCGGCGGCCGGGCATTTCGTGCATGTCTATGTGGACCGGCATACGCGCCGGCCTGCCCAGATTCCGCAGGCGCTGCGACAGGTGCTGGAGCCGCTGCTGCGCGGCTGATGGCGTCCGGGGCGCATGCAAGGCGTGCGCTCGCAGCGCGGCAGCGTGTGTATGGCCTACACTCGAAAGCTGTCTGCCATCTGACCGCTGGGGCGCTTACCGCCCGGCTCTGTCCATGATCATCACCAGCCTGCTCGATACCGACCTGTACAAATTCACGATGATGCAGGTGGTGCTGCACCAGTTTCCCGGAGCACAGGTCGAGTACCGCTTCAAGTGCCGCAACCCCGGCGTGCAGCTCGCACCCTATGTGAACGAGATCCGCTCCGAGATCCGCTCGCTGTGCAGCCTGCGTTTCCAGGACGCGGAGCTGGCCTATCTGAGCTCGCTGCGCTTCATCAAGAGCGACTTCGTCGATTTCCTGGGCCTGTTCCACCTCAACGAGAAATGCATCACGGTGCAGGCGCTGCCCAATGGCGAGATCGACATCACCATCCGCGGGCCCTGGCTGCACACCATCCTGTTCGAGATTCCCGTGCTGGCCATCGTCAACGAGGTGTACTTCCGCAACACCCAGCCGGTGCCCGATTTTCCGGAAGGCCGGCGCCGTCTCGACGCCAAGATTGCGCTGCTGCAGCAGCCCGGCCTGGAGCAGCTCAAGATTGCCGACTACGGCACGCGCCGTCGCTTTTCGCGGGCCTGGCATGAAGAGGTGCTACGCGTGCTGTGCGCACGCCTGGGCCGGCCCGGCGCATCCGCGGAGTCCGAAGGCCAGTTCGCCGGCACCAGCAATGTGCTGTACGCCATGAAGCTGGGCGTGCGGCCCCTGGGCACGCTGGCGCATGAATACCTGCAGGCCTGCCAGTCCCTGGGCCCGCGCCTGCGCGACAGCCAGATCTTCGGCTTCGAATCCTGGGCACGCGAATACCGGGGCGACCTGGGCATTGCGCTGTCGGACGTCTACGGCATGTCGGCCTTCCTGCGCGATTTCGACCTGTACTTCTGCAAGCTCTTCGACGGTGCGCGCCACGACAGCGGTGACCCCTTTGAATGGGGCGAGCGGCTGCTGGCCCACTACCGTGCCAACCGCATCGATCCGCTGACCAAGACGCTGATCTTCAGCGACGGCCTGACGGTGCCGCGCACCATCGAGCTGTTCCAGCGCTTCCATGGCCGCTGCCAGCTGGCCTTCGGCATAGGCACCAACCTGACCAACGACCTGGGCGACGCGCCCGACCATGTGCCGCTGCAGATCGTCATCAAGATGACCCGCTGCAACGGCCAGCCCGTGGCCAAGCTCTCGGACACGCCGGGCAAGAGCATGTGCGATGACGAGAAGTACCTGGCCTACCTGCGCCAGGTGTTCGAGATTGCGCCGCCTGCGGCGCAGGCTTGATTGCGGCACCATCTGCCGCCAGGAGGGGACAGTGAATAGAGAACAAAGAGGAGACGGGACCATGAAGGCATTGCGCGGATTGCTGGCGCTGCTGGCCACCTGCGCGCCATCCTGGGCCCTGGCCGCCGATATCGACGGCGGCCAGCTTTCGGTACTTTGGGGCGTGCCGTTTGCGGGCATGCTGTTGTCCATCGCCCTGGTGCCGCTGGCGGCGCCCCATTTCTGGCACCGGCATTTCGGCAAGGTGACGGCCGCCTGGGCGCTGGTCTTTCTGCTGCCCTTCGCGGCGGTGTTCGGCGTGGGCGCGGCCATGGCCAACCTGGTGCATGCCCTGCTGGCCGAATACCTGCCGTTCGTGATCCTGCTGACGGCGCTGTACACGGTGTCGGGCGGCATCTATGTGCGCGGCAATCTCAAGGGATCGCCGGGGCTGAACACGGCCATTCTGGCGATCGGCGCCGTGCTGGCCAGCTTCATGGGGACCACGGGCGCCTCGATGCTGCTGATCCGGCCGCTGCTGCGTGCCAACGACAACCGCAGGCACCAGGTGCATGTGGTGGTGTTCTTCATCTTCATCGTCTCCAATGCCGGCGGCTCGCTGACGCCGCTGGGCGATCCACCGCTGTTCCTGGGCTTTCTCAAGGGGGTGGATTTCTTCTGGACGGTACGCCACATCTTCACCGAGACGCTGTTCCTGGTGGGCGCGCTGCTGGCGCTGTTCTACGCGATCGATGCCTGGCTGCTGCGCAAGGCCGGCGAGGCGGATCTGCCCGATCCCACGCCCAGCGTCGATGCCTTGGGCCGCGCCAGCCGCCTGGGCTTTGATGGCGGCGTGAACTTCGTGCTGCTGCTGGCCGTGGTGGCACTGGTGCTGATGAGCGGCCTGTGGCGTACCGATGCCGGCCTGGTGCTGGCCGGCACGCATGTGGGCCTGCCGGGTCTGGTGCGCGATGCGGGCCTCGTCGCCGTGACTGTGCTGTCCCTCAGGCTCACGCCGCGCAGCGTGCACCAGGCCAATGAATTCGGCTGGGGGCCGATGCAGGAAGTGGCCAAGCTGTTCGCGGGCATCTTCCTGACCATCATTCCCGTGATCGCCATGCTCAAGGCGGGAACGGCCGGACCCTTCGGCGCCATCGTGGGGGCCGTGACGCGCGCCGACGGCACGCCCGATCCGCTGATGTATTTCTGGGCCACGGGCCTGCTGTCCTCGTTCCTGGACAACGCGCCGACCTACCTGGTGTTCTTCAATACGGCGGGCGGAGACGCCGCTCAGATGATGACGGCCATGGCCTCGACGCTGGCCGCCATCTCGGCGGGCGCGGTGTTCATGGGCGCCAACACCTATATCGGCAATGCGCCCAACCTGATGGTCAAGGCCATTGCCGAGGAGCGCGGCGTGAAGATGCCCAGCTTCTTCGGCTACATGGCCTGGTCGCTGTGCATTCTGGTGCCGCTGTTCGTATTGATGAGTTTCATCTGGTTCCGCTGAAGAACCGCCTAACGCCAAGACAAGGAAAGAGACAGACATGGCAAGCAAACCCCGCATCCTGATCGCCCGTGCCATCCCGCCCGAAGTGGTGCGCAAGCTGGAGCAGCACTTCGAGGTCGAGTCCAACCAGGATGACGTGGTTTGGAGCCCGCAGGAACTGGCCCGGCATCTGCAGGACAAGGACGGAGTGCTGACCACGGGCTCGCAGACCATCGATGCGGCGCTGCTGGCCGCCTGCCCGCGCCTGAAGGTGGTGGCCAACATGGCCGTGGGCTACAACAACTTCGACGTGCCTGCGATGACGGCTGCAGGTGTGCAGGGCACGAATGCCCCCGACGTGCTGACCGAGACCACGGCCGATTTCGGCTTTGCCCTGCTGATGGCCACGGCCCGCCGCGTGACAGAGAGCGAGCACTACCTGCGCGCCGGAAAGTGGAACTCCTGGCGCTACGACCTGTTTGCGGGCTCGGAAGTGCACGGCAGCACGCTGGGCATCATCGGCATGGGCCGCATCGGCCAGGGCATCGCCAAACGCGGGGCGCATGGCTTCGGCATGAAGGTGGTCTATCACAACCGCTCGCGCCTGTCGCCCGAGCTGGAGGCCGAATGCAAGGCCGGCTACGTGGGCAAGGATGAACTGCTGGCCAGGGCCGACCATGTGGTGCTGGTGCTGCCCTACACCAAGGAAAACCACCACACCATAGGCGCGGCCGAGATCGCCCGGATGAAGCCCACGGCCACGCTGATCAACATCGCGCGCGGCGGCATCGTCGATGACGCGGCGCTGGCCAGGGCACTGCGCGACAGGACCATTGCTGCAGCAGGCCTGGACGTGTTCGAGGGCGAGCCCTCGGTCCATCCCGACCTGCTGACCGTGCCCAACGTGGTGCTGACCCCGCACATCGCCAGCGCCACCATGGGCACGCGCAGCGCCATGGCCGAGCTGGCGGCCGACAACCTGATCGACTTCCTGTCCGGCAAGGGCCCGCGCACGCCCGTGAACCAGCCCGAAGCGGCGGCCGCCGGCGCGCGCGCCAAGGCCTGAACACCGTGTTGTGACAATCGCGGGAAGGCTGGCCCTGGCCGCTTCCCGCTGCATGGAGCGCAAGCAAAATCTTGACCCAGATATCCGGAGTGTGGTGGGCGGCCTGGGCCGTGCTGCTGTTGGGGCAGGCGGCCGTGATCTGGCTGCTGTGGAGGCGCTCGGCGCAGCGCGAGGACGGGGTGGCGCCCCAGCAGGTGCTGCAGGCGCTGCAGATGCTGGACGTGCGGCTGCAGCAGCTCGAGCGCGGTGCCCAGGCCACGCAGATGGCCGTGGCCAAGAGCGATGGCGGGCTGGACCGCGTCTCGCAGCAGCTGCAGGCCCATCTGGCCCAGGCCCAGCTCGATGCCCAGGCGGCGCGGCGCGAGCAGGGCGAGGCGCTGGCAGCCTTTCGAATGGAACTGGGCCGGCTCACCGTGCGGCTGGCCGCCGACAGCGCCCAGGCCCGCGAGGCCCAGGGCGAAAGCACGCAGCGCTTCAACGCCCATGTGCAGGAGCGCTTCGAGGCGCTGGCGCAGACCACGCGCAGCACGCTGGACTCCCTCAAGAACGACATCCAGCAGCAGCTGGGCGGGCTGGCGCAATCCAGCCAGGTCCATGCCGAGCAGCTGCGCGGCACGCTCAACGAGCGGCTGGCCGCCATCCAGTCGGACAACGCGGCGCGCCTGGAAGAGATGCGGCGCACGGTGGACGAGAAGCTGCATGCCACGCTGGAGCAGCGCCTGGGCGAATCGTTCAAGCTGGTCAGCGACCGGCTGGAGCAGGTGCACAAGGGCCTGGGCGAGATGCAGACGCTGGCCGGCAGCGTGGGCGATCTCAAGCGCGTGATGACCAATGTGAAGACGCGCGGCACCTGGGGCGAGCTGCAGCTGGGCGCCATCATCGAGAACGTGCTCACGCCCGAGCAGTACGCGCGCAACGTCAAGACCGTGCCCGGCAGCGACGACATGGTGGAGTTCGCCATCCGCCTGCCCGGACGCAGCGACGAGGCGCCGGTCTGGCTGCCCATCGACGCCAAGTACCCGGTGGAGCAGTACCAGCGCCTGCTCGACGCCCAGGATGCGGCGGACAAGGCGGCCATTGCCGCGGCAGGCAATGCCTTCGAGGCATCGATCAAGTTCGAGGCGCGCAAGATCCACGGCAAGTACGTGAGCCCGCCGCACACCACGGACTTTGCCGTGCTCTACCTGCCTACCGAAGGCCTGTTTGCCGAGGTCATGCGCCGCCCCGGCCTGGTCGAGGCCGTGCAAAACGGCTGCCGCGTGATGGTCACCGGCCCGGCCAACCTGGCTGCCATGCTCAGCAGCCTGCAGATGGGCTTCAAGACGCTGGCCATCGAAAAGCGCTCGTCCGAGGTCTGGGCGGTGCTCGGCCAGGTCAAGACCGAGTTCGCCAAGTTCGGCGAGGTGGTGGAAGCCACGCGCAAGTCCATAGACGCGGCGGCCAAGCGCTTCGAGCAGGTGGGCGTGCGCACGCGCGCCATCCAGCGCCAGCTGCGCGACGTGCAGGAGCTGCCCGCGCCGACCTCTAGTGCAGCGCGGCCCGGCCTGCCGGATGACAAGGACGCAGCGGCCGGAATGGAGCCGGGATCGGAGCAGGATTGAGATGAACCTGGCCCTGTTCAAGGTCATCATGGCGCAGGTCAGCGTGCATGCCACCATGGCCGGCATGCGGCTGGCAGCGCCCTTGCTGGCCCTGCAGCAGGGCTATAGCGCGGCTGCCGTGGGCATCTTGCTGGCGCTGTTCGCGCTGACCCAGGTGTTCCTGGCGCTGCCGGCCGGGCGCTTCGCGGACAAGCATGGTTTTCGCAAGCCGTTTTTCCTGTCCATGCTGGCGGCCAGCGGGGGCTGCGCGCTGGCGCTGGCATTGCCGCTGTACCCGGTGCTATGCCTTGCGGCGTTGTTGACGGGCGGAGCCAGCGGCGCCGTGGTGATCGCCGTGCAGCGCCATGCGGGCCGTGTCACCCACGATGCGGTGGCGCTCAAGAAGGTGTTCAGCTGGTTGGCCATAGGCCCGGCCATCTCCAACTTCATCGGGCCCTTCAGCACCGGGCTGCTGATCGATCACGCGAATTTTGGCGGCGAGGGCAGCACCATGGGCTACCGCGTCGCCTTCGGCCTGCTGGCCCTGGTGCCCGTGCTGGCCTGGAGCTGGGTGCGCCACACGCAGGAGCTGCCGCCCGTGCGTGCTCCCATAGGCGGCCCAAAGCAGCATGCCTGGGACCTGCTGCGCGACCGCAACTTCCGCAACCTGCTGCTGGTCAACTGGCTGCAGTCGGCGTGCTGGGATGTGCACACCTTCGTGCTGCCACTGCTGGGCCATGAGAAGGGCCTGAGCGCCTCGGTCATCGGCACGCTGCTGGGCATTTTTGCCGTGGCGGCCGCCGCCATCCGCCTGGCCATGCCGCTGGTGGCCGAGCGCTTGCGCGAAGGCGCCGTGATCTCCGGTGCCATGGCCATCACCGCCTTCGTCTTTGCGCTGTACCCCTTCATGGACTCGGCGCTGACCATGGGCATGTGTTCAGTGATGCTGGGTTTTTCACTGGGAGCTGTGCAGCCCATGGTCATGAGCATGCTGCACCAGATCACGCCCGAGCACCGCCATGGCGAGGCACTGGGCCTGCGGCTCATGGCCATCAATGCCTCCAGCGTGGCCATGCCCGTGCTGTTCGGCTCGGCGGGGGCATTGATCGGCGTGTCTGCGCTGTTCTGGGTGGTGGGCGCGGCCGTGGCCTCGGGCATCCGCACGGCCTGGTTCATGGGGCTGACGCCGCGCAAGCCGGAATGAAAAAAAGCGACCTGCGCCTTGGTGCGCAGATCGCCTTGCGATGCGGTGGCGGCCTGCCGGCCGCTGCGGCTTACCAGCCGCCAGCGTGGAACTGCTTGATCAGCGCCCAGGCCTCGACCGGATCATCGGTATAGCGGAACAGCTGCAGGTCCTTGGGCGAGATCGTGCCTTCCTCGATCATCAGGTCGATGTTGAGCAGCCGCTTCCAGAACTCGGTGCCGAACAGGATTACGGGCACGGAATGCGTCTTGCCGGTCTGCATCAGGGTCAGCACCTCGAACAGCTCGTCCAGCGTGCCGAAGCCGCCGGGGAAGGCCACCAGGGCCTTGGCGCGCATCATGAAATGCATCTTGCGCAGGGCGAAGTAGTGGAACTTGAAGCTCAGGTCCGGCGAGATGAAGCGGTTGCCGTTTTGCTCGTGCGGCAGCTCGATGTTCAGGCCGATGCTGGGCGCGCCCACGTCATGGGCGCCTCGGTTGGCCGCCTCCATGATGCCGGGGCCGCCGCCTGTGCAGATGTAGAGACGCTCCTCGGGCGGCTGGTTCAGGCTGTCGGCGGCCACGATGCGCGTGAAGGCGCGGGCCTGTTCATAGCGGTGCGCATTGCGCACGGCGCGCTCGGCCAAGGCAACGCGCTGGGGATCGCCGCTGGCCTGTGCGTCGGCCAATTGCTGCTCGGCCTGCTCCAGGTCCACGAAGCGGGCGCTGCCATAGACCACGACGGTGTGCTCGATGCCGCGCTCGATCTGGGCCAGGTCCGGCTTGAGCAGCTCCAGCTGCATGCGGATGCCGCGGGTTTCGCGGCGGAACATGAATTCCGGGTCCGCGAAGGCGAGGCGATTGGAGTTCTGCTGCAATGCCATGCCGTTGTGTGCCTGGTTGTGAAGGGCCGACCAGCCGTTGGCGAGGTCGGTATCGGTCAGGGGGGAAGAGATTTGCATGAACCCTCGTACACAGGAAAAACCAGGGCGGCCACGCCTGTGGCCGTTCCATCAAATACGTTGCCAGCGCAGATGATGACTGCACTATACGCTCACAAACTCATAGCCGCGGGGCTCGTGCACCGGGTGCTTTGGCGCATTGACGCAGCCGTGGGCGAATTCGTATGCTGGACAGTTGGCAGTAGGGCTTTTGCCTGCCGCTGCCTGCCGCATCGGCGGGTATTTTCAGGCCCGATTGCGCTTCAGACGTCCGGGTGTTCGGCCGGCTCGTTGCGCACGACGCTGCTCAGCGGCGGCGGCACGTCCTGGCCTGCACGGCGTGCGCGGAACAGGGCTGCACGCATCAGGAAGATGGTCGTGATGGGAACGGTCACCGAGATGAACACCGCAATCAGCAGCGCATGCACGGCCAGGCTCTGGCCGCTGACGGAAAAGTAGATCCAGGTGGCATGCATGATCAGCCAGCAGCCCATGGTGGCGATGATGGAAGGCGCATGCACGCGCTCGAAATAGCTGTCCAGGCGCCACAGGCCCATGGAGCCCAGAAAGGCGATGATGGCGCCGCCCAGCGCCAGCGCAGCCACCAGGATCTGGCACCACAGCGGCAGCGTGGTGGTTTCCGGCATCATTCGATCACCTCGCCGCGCAGCAGGAACTTGGCCATGGCCGTGGAGCCCACGCAGCCGAACAGCGCAACCAGCAGGGCGGCCTCGAAATAGCTGGTGCTGTCATAGATGATGCCCATCAGCAGCATGGCCAGCATGCCGTTCAAATACATGCAGTCCAGCGCCAGCACGCGATCCTGGGCGTGCGGGCCCTTGAGCAGGCGCAGCACGGCGCAGCCCATGGCGGCGACCAGCAGGCCCAGCGCGAACATCAAAGTCCAGTGGAACCAGGGCATCATTCGAAAATCTCCATCAGGGGGCGCTCGTAGGAGCGCTTGACGTGCTGGACGATCTCTTCGGGATCATCGACCTCCAGCACATGCAGCATGAGCTGGGAGCGGTCGCGCGAGATCTCGGCCCAGGCCGTGCCGGGCGTGATGCACACGATCATGGCGAGCACGGCCAGGCCGTTGGGGTCGCGCAGTTCCAGCGGGATGCGCACGAAGTTGGCCGGGTGCTTGCGCATGCCCGGAAACAGCATGAACCGCACGACGTTGAAGTTGGACACCGAGGTGTCCCAGACCACGCGCAGCCCCAGGCGCACGATGGTCAGCGGATGGCGCACGCGCACGGGCAAGGGGCGCAGGCCGCGCAGCAGCAGCGGCAGCAACAGGCCCAGCAGGGCGCCCAGCAGGATCTGGCCGCTGCTGAACGAGCGGTTGAGCAGCAGCCACAGCAGGAACAGCGCCACCGACAGCAGCGGCGCGGGCAGCAGGGTTTTCATCATCGGGAATCCTCCTTGCCGGCCGTTGGGCCTGCATCGCCTATGCCTGCGGGCATGGGCGCGCCGCTGGCCTGGGCAGCGGCGCGCGCGGCGCCTTCGGGGCCGGCTTCCAGCCGCGCCTTCTTTTCTGCCGGGCTCGGCTCCGGCTGCGTGCCCATGACGGAGCGCACATAGACATCGGGCGCCAGCAGCGCATCGGCCGCACGCTGCGTGTAGCCCATCAGCTGGCCACCCTGCACGGTGAGCGCCACGCAGCAGGCCAGCAGCACGGCGATGGGCAGGCCTTCGGCCACACGCAACGAGGGCGAGTTCTGCTCCTCGGTCGCCCAGAAATGGCGTATGCCGGCGCGCACCAGCGACAGCAGGGCGAGCAGTCCCGTGGCGATCATCAGCGCCACCAGCACCCAGCCGGCCCAGCCGGCCTGGAAGCCGCTGGAGTTGCCCAGGCCCAGCGGGTTGAGCAGTGCAGACAGCATGGCGAACTTGCCCACAAAGCCCGAAAGCGGGGGCAGGCCGGTGACCACCAGGGTGGCCAGCATGAAGCTCAGGCCGATGAAGGCGGCCGCTGCGGGAATGGCGCGGCCGATCAGCACCTCTTCGGATTCGTCGAGGTTGAAGCCCTCCGTGGGCAGCAGTTCGGCGTTGAGGAAGGGAGCCTCGTCATCCTCATAGGGCTCGCCCGCATCGTCATCCACGCGCCAGCGGTCCACCACGTCGGCGATCAGAAACAGGGCGCTCACGGCCAGGGTGGAGCTGGGCAGGTAGTACAGCAGCCCGGCCGTCAAGGCGTTCTGGCCAAAGCCCGTGGCGGCCAGCAAGGTACCCGAAGAGAGAACGGCCGCAAAGCCCGCGATATGCGTCAGGCGCTGCGAGCCCAGCATGCCCAGGCCGCCGAAGGCCATGGTCAGCATGCCGCCGACGATCAGCCAGGTGCTGCCGAACAGGGCGGAGGCGCCGGCCTCGGAGCTGAACAGCAGCGTCCACAGCCGCAGCACCACGTAGACGCCCACCTTGGTCATGAGCGCGAACACGGCGCCCACGGGAGCGGTGGCTGCGCTGTAGGCCGGCACCAGCCAGAAGTTCAGCGGCCACATGGCTGCCTTGGTCAGGAAGGCAATGCCCAGGATGGCAGCGGCCGAATGCAGCAGCCCGCGGTCGTCGCTGCTGACCTGGGGGATGGCACGTGCCAGGTCGGCCATGTTCAGCGTGCCGGTCAGGCCGTAGAGCATGGACACGCCGATCAGGAACAGCGACGAGGCTGCAAGATTGATGGCGATGTAGTGCAGGCCCGCCTGGATGCGCGTCCGCCCGGAACCATGCAGGACCAGTCCATAGGAGGCCGCGAGCATGATCTCGAAGAACACGAACAGGTTGAACAGGTCCGCCGTGAGGAAGGCGCCGCTCAGGCCCATCAGCTGAAACTGGAACAGCGAGTGAAAGTGCATCCCCGCGCGGTGCCAGCGGGCGCTGGAGAAGACCAGCGAGGCCAGGGCCACCGTATAGGTCAGCACCAGCATCATGCCGGTCAGGCGGTCCAGTGCCAGCGAGATGCCGAAGGGCATGGGCCAGTTGCCCGGCATGTAGACGCCCAGGTTGACGGGCGCGCCGGCCTGGTCGGTCCACAGCATCAGCATCACGGCCACGCCCAGCCCCATCAGGGTGGATACCAGTCCAAGAGCGAATTTGAGGCGCTGGCGCTCTTCGCGCAGCAACAGCATCAGCGCTGCCGAAAGCATGGGCAGCACGATGGGCGCCAGCATCAGGTGCGGCATGAGACGGGCGGTCAGCTCGTTCATGGCATCTCCTGCTCGGTGCGGGAATGGGCTCCGTCCACATGGTCGGTGCCCGTGGTGCCGCGCGAGGCCAGCAGCACCACCAGGAACAGTGCCGTCATGGCAAAGCCGATCACGATGGCCGTGAGCACCAGCGCCTGCGGCATGGGATCCGCATAGTGCGCAAGATCCTGCGGCACGCCGGCGCGCAGCACGGGCTCCTTGTCGATGGCCAGGCCCTGGCGGCCCATGCTGAAGATGAACAGGTTGACTGCGTAAGACAGCAGGGCCAGGCCCATGATGACCTGGTAGGTGCGTGGGCGCAGCAGCAGCCACACGCCCGAGCCCGTCAGTACGCCGATGGCAATGGCAAGCACGACTTCCATCAGAAACCTCCTCGTGCAAGCGCTGCAGCGGTGGCCTGCTGCACGGCGGCTTCGGCCTCTTCGGCCTGTTGCTGCTGCTCCTCCAGCAGGCGGGCGTGGTAGCGGTGGCTGCGCACCGATTGGTGGGCGATGGCCGTCAGAATGAGCATGGTCGCGCCGACCACCAGCGAGAACACACCGATGTCGAAGAACAGGGCGCTGGCGAGATGCACGTCGCCGACGACTGGCAGGGTCATATGGAAGGTGTGGCTGGTGAGAAAGGGATAGCCGGCCACGATGGAGCCCATGCCGGTACCCAGTGCGAACAGCAGGCCGACACCGATCCATCGGCGCGGGAAGATCGGCAGGTGGGCCTCGACCCACTGCGTGCCTGAGATGATGTACTGCATCAGCAAGGCGACCGAGAACACCAGGCCGGCCACGAAGCCGCCGCCGGGCTCGTTGTGGCCACGCATGAAGATGTAGACGGAAACCAGGGCGGCAAACGGCAGCAGCAGCCGCACCAGCACGGCGGGCACCATCAGGTAGCCCACGGCCGTATCGCCTGCGTTGCGCGGATTGAACAGATCGGTCTGCAGGTCGCCAGGCATGTAGCGCTGCTGCTCGGGCAGGTCCAGCGTCTCGCGGGCCGGGCGAAAGCGCCTGAGCAGCGCATAGACGACCAGGGCCACGATGCCCAGCACCACGATCTCGCCGAAGGTGTCGAAGCCCCGGAAGTCCACCAGCATGACGTTGACCACATTGGTGCCGCCGCCATCGCTGAGCGCATGTTCCAGGAAGAAGGTGGAGGCCCCGTCATAGAAGGGGCGGCTCATCATGGCGAAGGCCAGCCAGGCCATGCCGCCACCTGCAACCAGCGACAGCAGCAGGTCACGCATGCGGCGCGAGCGGGCGCGCAGCTCGGCGGACAGCACGGGAATGTGCAGGCTTTTGTCGCGCTTGGGCATCCAGCGCAGGCCCAGCAGCATCAGCACCGTGGTGGCGACCTCGACGACCAGCTGGGTCAGCGCCAGGTCAGGCGCCGAGAACCACAGGAAGGTCAGGCAGGTGCACAGCCCGGCGCCGCCCAGCATGATCAGCGCCGTCAGCCGGTGGTACTTGGCCTTCCAGGCCGTACCCAGGGCGCAGAGAATGCCCACGGCCCACAGCATCACGAAGGCGGGCGACAGCGGCAGCATGCTCCGGTCTCCCAGCTTGATGCCTTGCAGCCACAGCGGCAGAACGCCCGCCAGCACGGCGGTGCAGACCAGCCACAGCATCTGCCACTGCAGGCGCATGGTGGACAGGCGCCGGCGCGACCAGCGGCCCAGCAGGGACAGGCGGGCCAGCAGATTCTCGAAAACACGCTGGCCGCTGAGCGTGCCCACCAGCGGCGCGGTATCCATATGGCCGGCCTGGCGCTGCCAGCGCAGCAGCATGTACAGCAGGATGCCGCCAATCAACGCCACAAGGCTCATGATCAAGGGCATGTTCCAGCCGTGCCAGATGGCCAGGCTGTACTCGGGCAGGTCGCCGCCGACCACGGGCGTGGCGGCCGCTGCGAGAAAGCTGCCCACGGCCCACGCCGGCAGCATGCCCACCACCAGGCAGGCCAGCACCAGCAGCTCGACGGGCACGCGCATCCAGTGCGGAGGCTCGTGCGGGTCGTGCGGCAGGTCGGTGGCCTTGGGGCCGAAGAAGACGTCGATGGTGAAGCGCAGCGAATAGGCCACGCTGAACATGCCCGCCACCGTGGCGGCCACCGGCAAGGCCGTGCGCACCCAGGGAGCGGCATCCAGGTAGACGGTCTCGGCGAAGAACATCTCCTTGGACAGGAAGCCGTTGAGCAGCGGTACGCCCGCCATGGCCGCACTGGCCACGCAGGCCAGCGTGGCCGTGATGGGCATCATGTGCCGCAGGCCGGAGAGGCGGCGGATGTCGCGCGTGCCGCTTTCATGGTCGACGATGCCCGCGGCCATGAACAGCGAGGCCTTGAAGGTCGCGTGGTTCATGATGTGGAACACCGCAGCCACGGCGGCCAGCTTGCTGTTCAGGCCCAGCAGCAGCGTGATCAGGCCCAGGTGGGAAATCGTCGAATAGGCCAGCAATCCCTTGAGATCGTGCTGGAACATGGCCAGATAGCCGCCGATGAGCAGGGTTGCCGCGCCGGCTCCGCCCACCAGCCAGAACCAGGCATCGGTGTCACCCAGCACGGGCCACATGCGCGCCAGCAGGAACACGCCGGCCTTGACCATGGTGGCGGAGTGCAGATAGGCCGACACCGGCGTGGGCGCGGCCATGGCGTGCGGCAGCCAGAAGTGGAAGGGGAACTGCGCACTCTTGGTCAGCGCGCCCAGCAGGATCAGCACCAGGGCGATCAGGTACAGCTGGTGGTCACGCACCTGCTGGCCGGCGATGAGCACGTTGTCCAGGTCATAGCTGCCCACGATGTGGCCCAGCACCAGCATGCCGGCCAGCATGGCCAGGCCGCCCGTGCCCGTCACCGTCAGCGCCATGCGCGCGCCGCGGCGTGCATCCTTGCGATGGTGCCAGTATCCGATCAGAAGAAAGGAGAAGAGGCTGGTCAGCTCCCAGAAGAAGGCAATCTGGATGATGTTGCCCGACAGCACCACGCCCGCCATCGCGCCCATGAAGGCCAGAAAGAAAGAGAAAAAGCGCGGCACTGGATCGGCCGGCGACATGTAGTAGCGCGCATACAGCACGACCAGCGAGCCTATGCCCAGCACCAGCATGCAGAACATCCAGGCAAAGCCGTCCATGCGGATCACCAGGTTCAGTCCCAGTGCCGGCAGCCACTCGATCTCCTGGCGCAGCACTTCCCCATCGGCGATCTGTGGAAACAGCAATGCGGTCTGTATGGCACAGCCCAATGCGATCACGCCGGCCAGAGTCGACTCCGTATTGCGCGCATTGGCGGGCAGCATTGCGGCAATCAGGCTGCCGATGAAGGGTAGGAGTATGAGGGTGATCAGGGGCATGGGCGGTCCATTTTACGGGCAAGGTTTTTTGCTTCGCTATGAAAACCTGAGCATGTTTCAGGCTATGGCCGCGCATACCCCGAGGGTCGTACGCATGAAAAACCCGCCGAAGCGGGTTGGATAGAGACAGTTCGCGTCTTCAGAAGGCCGAGCCGGCCTTGGCTGGAGTGGCCGGCTTTGCCGCCTGCTCCTTGGTCGGCTTGGCGCCCTGCGCGGCCGTGTCCTTGCCCCCCTTGGCCGCAGTGTCCTTGGCATCAGGCTTGGCGCTGTGGCCTTTGTAGCTGCTGCCGTTGACAGTCAGGCCTTCGCCCGAAAACTTGGTGGCGGTCGGTTCCGCCACACCCTTGACCCGTGCGATGAAGTCGGGCCAGTCCTTGAAGGGGGCGGATTTGCGTTCCTCGAGAATGCGTGCCGACATGGCCGGGCCTATGCCCTTGATGGATGTCAGTTCGGCTTCATTCGCCTTGTTGGCTTCCACAGCGGCCAAAGCCATCACGGACCACAACAGCGCAATGAAGCCAGCCATCAATTTTCTGAACATACAAACCTCCTGATCCCTCAATGTTGAGGGCCGCAACATTGCGACCCAGAAGCATCTTATGCAGGCCTCTGGCGTGCCGCCAGGCAGTCGCGGGCTCCAGGAGGCCGGCGCAGGCACGGCCGCACGCGCCCAAAGCCAATGGCCACGCGCCCTCCAGGGCGGTTTCTAGGAATACTCTGAAAATACACTGGCCATGCCGTGTTTGCCAATGGGGGTGACGCGGTGCCGGGGATATGGCCGCCTTTCGCCACCCCGGCCCATCACAGCTCCTCGACGCGCCGGGCCGGGTAGCTGTCCCAGCTCTGGCAGCCGGGGCAGTGCCAGAAATGCTGGCGCGCCTCGAAGCCGCAGGCCGCGCAGCGGTAGCGGGTCAGCGGTTTGGCGGCGTGGTCCAGCGCGCGTTGCACGGCTGGGTGGTATTGCTCCTCGGACAGTTTCTCGCCAGCCAGCCACTGCGCAGCAGCCACCAGGGAAGGTTCCCGGTCCAGATGCTGGACCAGGCGGGCGCGTCCCGGTGCCTTGGTTTCACCATCGGTGCTCTGTTCTTCAATTTGAGCGTCCAGCGCAACCAACGCCTGCAGCAGGTCCAGCGAAGGTGCCTGGGCGTATTGCTGGCTGAGCAGCTGGTGGACATGCTGGCGTTGGCCTGTGGCGGCTGCGATGTCCACCAGCAACTGGGCTGCCAGCGGCAGCGCGGCGGGGGACTGCTCGGCCAGGCTTTCCAGCGTTTGCAAGGCCTGGGCCGATTGCCCCATGCGATGCTGCAACTGGGCATGCTCCAGGCGCGGTCGCGCAGCCTGGGGTGCTGTGGTGATGGCTTGCTGCAGCCGCTGCAGCGCCTCGGCCTGCTGGCCCTGCGTGAGCAAGGACTGGGCGTCTTCGCACAGGTAGTGCGCCAGCCGGCCACTGAAGTCCCCCTGGTTGGCATCCTGCATGCGGCGAGCAATGGCGGCGGCCTGTGTCCAGTCGCGCGAGCGCTCGTAAATGGCCAGCAGGGCCAGGCGGGCCTCGGCCTCGAAAGCCGTGCCTTCCAGGCGGCGCAGCGCGTCCTCGGCGCGATCGAGCAGGCCTGCCTTCAGAAAGTCCTGGGCCAGCGCGTGCTGGGCGCGGTCGCGGTCCACGCGGCTGAGGTCGCCGCGCGACAGCAGGTGCTCATGCACGCGCACGGCGCGGTTGTATTCGCCGCGGCGGCGAAAGAGATTGCCCAGGGCGAAGTGCAACTCCGAGGTGTCGGGGTCGTTCTGCACGGCTTCGATGAAGGCGTCGATGGCCTTGTCCTGCTGCTCGTTGAGCAGGAAGTTCAGGCCCTTGAAATAGGCCTTGGGCGCCTGGCGGTTTTCGGCGCGGATCTGCCGCAGGTCCCAGCGCGAGGCCAGCCAGCCCAGCACGAAGGCCACGGGCAGGCCCAGCAGTATCCAGCTCAGATCAAATTCCATGCACGTCGCCCGGCAGGATGGGGGAGGGGGGCGCCTTGGGCGCCGTGGCTGGCGCCGCTCCTTCGGCTGCAGGCGCGGGGACCTGGGTCGAGCGCGCGGCATTGCGGTGCTTGAGCCAGCGCGGCACCATGCCCAGCACGCCCACGATCAGGCCCAGTGCAAAGGCGGCCAGCACCACCAGTACCAGCGGCGCAGTCCAGGAGGTGCCGAAGAAGAAGTGCACCGTCGCGTCCTGCTGGTTGTTCAGTGCGAAGGCGAACAGCGTAAAAAAAATGGCCGCCTTGAGCAGCCACAGGAAGTACTTCATGTGTTCCCTTGTGTGACGGGAACGATTCTAGAGCCTGGCGGTGACGACGGCTGCAGTGCGCGCAGCCGGCAAGCCGGCTTTCAGGCGGCAGGGCCGGTGCCTGCGGAGCTGGCGGCAACCGTGTCGGGCGCCGCGCCGGGGCGCAGGTCCACGGCTTCGCGCAGGGCCTTGCCGGGCTTGAAGTGCGGCACGCGCTTGGACGGAATGTGGACGGCCTCGCCGCTGCGGGGATTGCGGCCCATGCGGGGCGGGCGGTGGTTGACCGAGAAACTTCCAAAGCCGCGGATTTCGATGCGATGGCCGCGCACAAGGGCATCGCTGACGGCGTCAAGAATCGTCTTGACGGCCTGCTCGGCGTCGCGTTGGCTCAGTTGGCCAAAGCGTGCTGCGAGTTCTTCGACGAGATCGGATCGGGTCATCAAGGATAGGAATCAGGGGTTGAAATGGCGACGGGCGCCCGGAGGCACCCGTCGCATCCGACCTTCAGCGGTCAGCAGACTGGCTGCTGATTACTTGTCGGAGTTGTCCAGCTTGGCGCGCAGCAGGGCGCCCAGGCTGGTCGTGCCGGCGTTTTCCTTGGCCGACTGGGCGGACAGGGAAGCCATGGCTTCTTGCTGGTCAACCTGGTCCTTGGCCTTGATCGACAGCTGGATGTTGCGGGTCTTGCGATCCACATTGACCACCACGGCGGTGATCTCGTCGCCTTCCTTCAGCACCGAGCGGGCATCTTCCACGCGGTCCACGGCGATTTCCGAAGCGCGCAGGTAGCCGACGATGTCTTCGCCCAGGTCGATTTCAGCACCACGTGCGTCCACCGTCTTGACCTTGCCCGACACGATCTGGCCCTTGTCGTTCACGGTCACGAAGGTCGTGAAGGGATCGCTGTCCAGCTGCTTGATGCCCAGGGAGATGCGCTCGCGCTCGACGTCCACGGCCAGCACGATGGCTTCGACTTCCTGGCCCTTCTTGTAGTTGCGCACGGCAGCTTCGCCGGGCTCGTTCCAGGACAGGTCGGACAGGTGCACCAGGCCGTCGATGCCGGCAGCCAGGCCCACGAACACGCCGAAGTCGGTGATCGACTTGATCGGGCCCTTGACGCGGTCGCCGCGCTTGGTGTTCTGCGCGAACTCTTGCCAGGGGTTGGCCTTGCACTGCTTCATGCCCAGCGAGATGCGACGCTTGTCTTCGTCGATCTCCAGCACCATGACTTCGACTTCGTCACCCAGGGTCACGAGCTTGGTCGGAGCAATGTTCTTGTTGGTCCAGTCCATTTCGGAGACGTGCACCAGGCCTTCGATGCCGGGTTCCAGCTCGACGAACGCGCCGTAGTCGGCAATGTTCGTGACCTTGCCGAACAGGCGGGTGCTGGAGGGGTAGCGGCGCGAAACGCCCATCCACGGGTCGTCGCCCATTTGCTTCAGACCCAGCGAGACACGGTTCTTCTCGGTGTCGAACTTGAGGATCTTGGCCGTGATTTCCTGGCCAGCCTGCACGACTTCCGAAGGATGACGCACGCGGCGCCATGCCATGTCGGTGATGTGCAGCAGGCCGTCGATGCCGCCCAGGTCCACGAACGCACCGTATTCGGTGATGTTCTTGACCACGCCTTGAACGATGGCGCCTTCCTTCAGCGTCTCCATCAGCTTGGCGCGCTCTTCGCCCATCGAGGCTTCGACCACGGCGCGGCGGCTCAGCACCACGTTGTTGCGCTTGCGGTCCAGCTTGATGACCTTGAACTCCATCGTCTTGTTTTCGTACGGAGTCAGGTCCTTGATCGGACGGGTGTCGATCAGCGAACCGGGCAGGAAGGCGCGGATGCCGTTGACCAGCACCGTCAGGCCGCCCTTGACCTTGCCGGAGGTCGTGCCGGTCACGAATTCGCCCGATTCCAGGGCCTTTTCCAGAGCCAGCCACGAGGCCAGGCGCTTGGCGGTGTCGCGCGACAGGATGGTGTCGCCGTAGCCGTTTTCGATCGAGCCGATGGCGACCGACACAAAGTCGCCCACCTGGACTTCGATTTCTCCCTGGTCGTTCTTGAATTCGTCGATCGGCACATAGGCTTCCGACTTCAGGCCAGCGTTCACGACGACGAAGTTGTGCTCGACGCGCACCACTTCAGCGGTGATGACCTCGCCAGGACGCATTTCCGTGCGTTGCAGCGATTCTTCAAACAGGGAGGCAAAAGATTCAGACATGTATTTCCTTGCCCGCAAACAGGTTTCCGTTGGCACCATTGCCAAGCGTTTCTAGGACTGTTTGCGGAGGTGTTGTGGGTTCAACCACGGGGTTGGAGTCTATGAACCTCGGGCCGTACACGGGGCGGTGCCGCCATGTCTGGGCCCTGAGGGCGGGTTGCCGACCGTGCGGCGCAACTGGCAATCAGTCGCGGCCGAACGGCTGGCGTTCCTGCCACCATGAAAGCACCTGCTCTGCCACCTCTTCGATGGAAAGCTCGGAGCTGTCAAGCAGCATGGAATCCTGGGCGGGCTTGAGGGGTGCAACGCTGCGGTTCATGTCCCGCGCATCGCGTGCTTCAAGGTCTGCCCGAAGGGCGTTTATGTTAGCGGCAATTCCTTTGGAAATCAACTGCTTATGCCGGCGCTCGGCGCGACAGGCGGCGGAGGCCGACAAATAGACCTTGAGGGGAGCATGGGGAAAGATCACCGTGCCCATGTCGCGGCCGTCGGCGACCAGCCCCGGCAGCTGCTGGAAGGACAGCTGCAGGTCCACCAGTGCATCGCGCACGGCCGGCAGGGCCGAGACGCGCGAGGCGTTCATGCCCGACTCCTCGCTGCGCAGGATCAGGGTGACATCCTCGTCGCCCAGCCAGATGCGCTGCTCGGCATCAAAGCGCACGGGCAGCGCGCGCGCCAGCGCGGCAATCTGCGGGGCGTGGGATTCGTCCAGCACCATGCCGGCCCGCGACGCGGCCAGTCCTGTGAGGCGGTACAGCGCGCCCGAGTCCAGCAGGTGGTATCCCAGGGCCTCGGCCACCTCGGCGGCGATGGTTCCTTTGCCGGAGGCGGTGGGGCCATCGATGCAGATCACGGGGATGCACGCACGGGCCGTCTCGCAGACCGAGAACAGGGCCTCGAAGTAGTCGGGGAAGGTTTTGGCGACGCACTTGGGGTCTTCGATGCGCACCGGCAGGGCGGCCGGGTTGAAGGCCGCCAGCGAGAAGCACATGGCCACGCGGTGATCGTCGTAGGTGTGGATGCTGGCCGCGCGCCATGCGGCGGTGGATGCGGGTGGTGTGACGCGGATGAAGTCCGCGCCTTCCTCGACTTCGGCGCCCAGCTTGCGCAGCTCCTTGGTCATGGCCGCGATGCGGTCGGTCTCCTTGACGCGCCAGCTTGCGATGTTGCGCAGCGTGGTCGTGCCATCGGCATACAGGGCCATGACGGCCAGCGTCATGGCGGCATCGGGGATGTGGTTGCAGTCCAGGTCGATGGCCTTGAGCGGCCAGGCGCCACGGCGTATGCGCAGCCAGTTCGGGCCTCCCTCCACCTCGGCGCCCATGGCGCGCGCGGCTTCGACAAAGCGGATATCGCCCTGGATGGAGTCCAGTCCCACGCCGAGGATGCGGATGCCTTCGGCGCTGTCCGAGGCGATGGCGCCCAGTGCGATGAAGTAGCTGGCCGACGAGGCGTCTGCCTCGACATGGATCTCGCCCGGCGAGCGGTAGCGACTGCCGGCCGGGATGGTGAAGCGCTGCCAGTTCTCGTTGTGCACGGCGATGCCGAAGCGGGCCAGCAACTCCAGCGTGATATGGATGTAGGGCTTGGAGATCAGCTCGCCCACGACTTCGATGGTGATGTCGCGCGTGGTTGCCAGCAGCGGCAGCGCCATCAGCAGCGAGGTCAGGAACTGGCTGGAGACATCGCCACGCACCTGGATGGGGCTGTGCGGCAGCTGCGAGAAATCGGGCTGGCGGATGTGCAGCGGAGGAAAGCCCTCGTTGCCCAGGTAGTCGATGCGGCAGCCGAGCTGTCGCAGTGCATCGACCAGATCGCCGATGGGGCGCTCATGCATGCGCGGCACGCCGCTGAGTTGGAAGTCGCCGCCCAGCACGGACAGGGCTGCCGTCAGCGGCCGCATGGCCGTGCCGGCGTTGCCCATGAACAGCTCGGCACTGGCGCCGGAGGGCAGGACGCCGCCCAGGCCGGTGATGCGCACAGGCTGGCCGAGGGTGATGGTCGCGGGCTCCACCGTGCAGCCCAGTTGCTGCAGGGCCCGGAGCATGACGCGCGTGTCGTCCGAGTCAAGCAGGTCGTGGACCACGGTCGTTCCCTGGCTCAGCGCTGCCAGCAGCAGCACGCGGTTCGAGATGCTCTTGGAGCCTGGCAGGCTCACCGTGCCCTGCGCGCGGGAAAGAGGGGGGATATCGAGGAAGGCGGTACTGAACATGGCAATTCGGAGGCAAACAGGCTGTCGGAAGGCATTGCGGCCGCGCTGGCCGCAATCCACAGATGCGCTCGGGGGCGCTTGGAGCGCGGCCGGCGTTGCGCGTCAGCGGCGCGGTACGCCCATGCGCCAGTGGGCACGCGCCGCGCTGGCCAGGGTCAGGTGGTCTTCCAGGCCTTGGCCGTCGCCGGCCTGGATCAGGCATTCGAGTTGCTGCAGCGCCTGCTGGAACTGGCGCGACTGCGCCAGCACCTGTTCGCTGTTGGCCAGCAGCACATCGCGCCACATCTTGGGGTCGCCTGCTGCAATGCGCGTGAAGTCACGGAAGCCGGGGCCGGCCAGGGACAGCACCTCATCGGAATCGGGCTGGGTGATCACGCTTTGCATCATGGCGAAGGCCAGCAGATGCGGCAGGTGGCTGACCGTGGCAAAGGCGCTGTCGTGGGCTTCTGGCGACATGGCGCGCACGCGGCAGCCCAGCAGCTCCCACAGGGACTGGGCCTTTTGCAGGTGCTCGGTCAGTGTGCGTTCCGTGGGCGTCAGGATGACCTGTGCGCCCTTGTACAGCTGGGGGTCGGAATGCTCGACGCCCGAGACTTCCTTGCCCGCAATGGGATGGGCCGGCACGAAGGAGCCGAGCTGGTCGCGCAATGCCGAGCGGGCGGCATGCACCACATCGACCTTGGTGGAGCCCACGTCCATGATCATCATCCCGGGCGTGACCAGGTGCTTGATGGACTTGAGCGTGGCCTCGGTAGCCGCCACGGGCACCGCCAGCAGCACCAGGTCTGCGCCGGCGGCGGCCAGCAGGGCCGAGGGTGCCTCCACATCGATGACGCCCATCTGGCGTGCGCGCTCGGTGGTGGACGGGGATTTGCTGTAGCCCACGACACGCTTGACCAGCCCGGCCTGCTTGAGCGCCAGCGCGAACGAGCCGCCCATGAGGCCGCAGCCGATCAACCCCAGTTGTTCGAACGGCTGCATTACTTGGAGACCGGATAGGTGCCCAGCACCTTGTAGAAGGCGCACAGCTCACGCAGCTCCTGCAGCGCGCTGGCCACGTTGGGCTGGGCCGGGTGACCTTCGAGGTCGATGTAGAAGTAGTACTCCCACTGGCCCGTGCGTGCGGGGCGCGATTCGAAGCGCGTCATGGAGACGCCGTGCCGCTTGAGCGGTACCAGCAGGTCATGCACGGCGCCGGGACGGTTGGGCACGGAGATGATGATGCTGGTGCAATCCTGCCCGCTGGGTGCGGGCGTCGCCAGCGTGTGCGGCAGGCAGATGACGGCGAAGCGCGTGCGGTTGTAGGCATCGTCCTGAATGGCATGCGCCACCACGTGCAGGCCGAATTGCTGGGCCGCGCGTTCGCTGGCCAGGCCGGCGATATCGGGGTGCAGCGCCGCCAGGCGGGCGCCTTCGGCGTTGCTGGACACCGGGCGGCGTTCGGCATGCGGCAGATGCTTGGACAGCCAGCCCTGACATTGGGCCAGGGCCTGGGGGTGAGCCGCAACCACCTTGATGCCTTCGGTCGTGTTGGTGCTGCGCAGCAGGTTGTGGCGCACCAGCAGGCTGACCTCTCCCACCACGTGGCAGGGCGTATGCAGGAACATGTCCAGCGAGCGCGTGACCACGCCTTCGTTGGAGTTCTCCACGCCCACCACTCCGTACTGCGCGCTGCCCGCGGCCGTGGCGTGGAAGACCTCGTCGAAGCTGTTGCAGTACATCAGGTCGGCCGCGCCGCCGAAGTACTGGATGGCCGCTTCCTCGCAGAACGTGCCCGCCGGGCCCAGCACGGCCACGCGCTGGGGTGACTCCAGCGCCAGGCAGGCCGACATGATCTCGCGCCAGATGGCCGAGACATGGGCGTTCTTGAGCGGGCCGGGGTTGGCGGACTCGATCTTCTGGATGACCTGGGCCACGCGGTCAGGGCGGAAGAAGGGCGTGCCTTCCCGCTTCTTGACCTCGCCGACCTGCTCGGCCACGCGGGCGCGTCGGTTCAGCAGATCCAGCAGTTGCTGGTCGATATCGTCGATCTGCACGCGCAGATGCGCCAGATCGGGAGAGGCTTGGGGTGGGGTGCTCATGGAAGGGGGTGTGGTCGGTCAGGCGTTGCGCTGTTCGAATTCGCGCATGTACTCCACCAGCGCCTGCACGCCAGCGATGGGCATGGCGTTGTAGATGCTGGCACGCATGCCGCCGACGGACTTGTGGCCCTTGAGCTGCAGCAGGCCGCGTTCCCGGGCTCCGGCCAGGAAGGCGTCATTGCGCGACTCGTCGCGCAGGAAGAAAGGGATGTTCATGCGCGAGCGGCAATTGGCAGCGACCTTGTTCACGTAGAACGAGGACTGGTCCACGTACTGGTAGAACAGGTCGGCCTTGGCGATATTGCGCGCCTGCAGGGCTGCCACGCCGGTCAGGCCGCCTTCGGTCTGGCGCTTGATCCACTGGAAGGTCAGGCCCGCGATGTAGATGCCCCAGGTGGGCGGCGTGTTGTACATCGACTGGTTGTCGGCCACGGTCTTGTAGTCGAAAGCCGAAGGGCAGGCGGGCAGGGCGTGGCCCAGCAGGTCCTCGCGCACGATGACCAGGGTCAGGCCGGCCGGGCCCAGGTTCTTTTGCGCACCGCCGAACGCCAGGCCCACGCGGCTCCAATCGACGGGGCGCGAGGCCACGTGCGAGGAGAAATCCACCACCAGCGGAGCATCGCAGCCCAGCGCCTTCAGGTCGGGCAGTTCCTGGAACTCCACGCCATGGATGGTTTCGTTGCTGCAGATGTGCACGTAGCTGGCGCCACGGCTCAGTTGCCAGCTTTCGGGGGCGGGCAGGGTGGTGAATTGGCTGTCCTCGCCGCTGGCTGCGATGTGTGCATCGGCCACGTACTTGCGTGCTTCCTTGGCCGACTTCTGGCTCCAGCTGCCGCTGAGCACGAAGTCCACCGTGCCGGCGCGCGACAGGTTCAGCGGAACGATGGCGTTCTCGGCCAGGCCGCCGCCCTGCATGAACAGAATCTTGAATTCGGGCGGCACGGCCAGCAGCTCGCGCAGATCGGCCTCGGCCTGTTCGTAGATGGAGATGAACTCCTTGCCGCGGTGGCTCATCTCCATCACGCTCATGCCGGACCCGTGCCAGTCGAGCATTTCGGCGGCTGCCTGCTGCAGCACTTCGGCGGGAATGGCGGCAGGGCCGGCGGAGAAGTTGTAAGGGCGGTTCATGGAGTTCACTGTCAAGTCACGCGCAGGCGCCAGTTCGGGCGGGGCCTGCAACTGTCAAAAATCTGGGCCGCCGCTACGGCTGCGCTCCCGGTGTGGGAGGCAGCCCCAGCGGCGGCCGGGTCATCAGGCGGGCTCGCCCGTGCCTTCGGCAGCGGCTTCGTCGCCGCCCGGGGCTTCCTCGCCCGTGGCCTCGCCCTCGACTTCGTTGGCATCGTTTTCGACGATGCGCTGCAGGCCGCCCAGCTTGGCGCCTTCGTCCAGCGAGATCAGCGTCACGCCCTGGGTGGCTCGGCCCAGCTCGCGGATTTCCGACACCCGGGTACGCACAAGCACGCCAGTGTCGGTGATCAGCATGATTTCGTCATCGGCGTGGACCAGGGTGGCGGCGACCACCTTGCCGTTGCGCTCGGACTGCTGGATGGCGATCATGCCCTTGGTGCCTCGGCCATGGCGCGTGTACTCGACGATGGAGGTGCGCTTGCCGTAGCCGTTTTCCGTGGCCGTGAGCACGCTTTGCGATTCGTCCTCGGCCACCAGCATCGCGATCACGCTCTGGCCCTCTTCCAGGGTCATGCCCTTGACGCCACGCGCATTGCGGCCCATGGGGCGCACGTCGTTTTCGTCGAATCGAACGGCCTTGCCGCCGTCGCTGAACAGCATCACGTCATGCTTGCCGTCGGTGAGGGCTGCGCCGATCAGGAAATCGCCCTCGTCCAGGCCCACGGCGATGATGCCGGCCTTGCGCGGGTTGGAGAACTCGTCCAGCGCCGTCTTCTTCACGGTGCCCATGCTGGTGGACATGAACACATAGTGGTCGGCCGGGAAGCTGCGGTACTCGCCCGTCAGCGGCAGCACCACGTTGATCTTCTCGCCATCCTGCAGAGGGAACATGTTGACGATGGGGCGGCCACGCGAACCGCGCGAGCCCGCCGGCACTTCCCAGACCTTGAGCCAGTACAGGCGGCCGCGGTTGGAAAAGCACAGCAGGTAGTCGTGCGTGTTGGCGATGAACAGCTGGTCGATCCAGTCGTCTTCCTTGGTGGCCGTGGCCTGCTTGCCGCGCCCGCCGCGCTTTTGCGAGCGGTACTCGGACAGCGGCTGGCTCTTGATGTAGCCCGTGTGGCTGAGCGTGACCACCATGTCGGTGGGCGTGATCAGGTCCTCGGTGGACAGGTCCTGCGCGCTGTACTCGACCGTGCTGCGGCGGGCGCCGACCTTGCTCTGTCCGAACTCGGCCTTGATCTGCTTGAGCTCGTCGCCAATGATGGCCGACACGCGCTCGGGCTTGGACAGGATGTCCAGCAGGTCCTCGATGACGGACATCACGTCCTTGTACTCGGCGACGATCTTGTCCTGCTCCAGGCCGGTCAGGCGCTGCAGGCGCATCTGCAGGATTTCCTGGGCCTGGGTCTCGGACAGGCGGTACAGGCCATCGGCCTGCATGCCGAATTCGCGCTCCAGGCCATCGGGGCGGTAGTCGTCGGCATTGACCACGCCGCCATCGGTACGGGTGCGCGTCAGCATCTCGCGCACCAGCTTGCTGTCCCAGTTGCGCGTCATCAGCTCGGCCTTGGCCACAGGTGGCGTGGGCGCGTTGCGGATGATGGCGATGAAGTCGTCGATGTTGGCCAGCGCGACCGCCAGGCCTTCCAGCACATGGCCGCGCTCGCGCGCCTTGCGCAGTTCATAGACCGTGCGGCGCGTGACCACTTCGCGGCGGTGCTGCAGGAAGACCTCGACCAGATCCTTCAGATTGCACAGCTTGGGCTGGCCATCGACCAGCGCCACCATGTTCATGCCGAAGGTGTCTTGCAGCTGGGTCAGCTTGTACAGGTTGTTGAGCACGACCTCGGGCACTTCGCCGCGCTTGAGCTCGATCACCAGGCGCATGCCCGACTTGTCGGACTCGTCCTGGATGTGGCTGATGCCCTCGATCTTCTTCTCGTGCACCAGCTCGGCCATGCGCTCCTGCAGCGTCTTCTTGTTGACCTGGTAGGGCAGCTCATCGACGATGATGGCCTGGCGCTGGCCGCGGTCGATGTCCTCGAAGTGGCACTTGGCACGCATCACCACGCGTCCGCGACCCGTGCGATAGCCCTCCTTGACACCGTTGATGCCATAGATGATGCCGGCCGTCGGGAAGTCGGGCGCGGGGATGATCTCCATCAGCTCGTCGATGGTGGCCTGGGGCGTCTGCAGCAGGTGCAGGCAGGCGTCCACCACCTCGTTGAGGTTGTGCGGTGGAATATTGGTGGCCATGCCCACGGCAATGCCCGAGGAACCGTTGACCAGCAGATTGGGCAGCCGCGCAGGCAGCACCAGCGGCTCGCGCTCGCTGCCGTCGTAGTTCGGGCCGTAATCGACCGTTTCCTTGTCGATATCGCCCAGCATTTCATGGGCAATCTTGGACAGGCGGATTTCGGTGTAACGCATCGCCGCCGCGCTGTCCCCGTCCACCGAACCGAAGTTGCCCTGACCGTCCACCAGCATGTGGCGCAGCGAGAAATCCTGCGCCATGCGCACGATGGTGTCGTACACCGCACTGTCGCCGTGCGGGTGGTATTTACCGATCACATCGCCGACGATACGCGCCGACTTCTTGTACGGCCGGTTCCAGTCGTTGTTGAGCTCGTGCATGGCAAAAAGCACGCGCCGATGCACAGGCTTGAGACCATCTCGCGCATCGGGCAGCGCCCGGCCCACGATCACGCTCATTGCGTAATCGAGATAGCTGCGACGCATCTCCTCTTCGAGGCTGATGGGCAGGGTTTCTTTAGCAAACTGGGTCATGTGTGGCGATACTCTGACGGCGGGAAAAGGCCCATTTTAGGTCGAATGACGTGTAGCAGCCGAGCAACATAACCCTGGAATTCCGCCGCTGTCCTACTTGTTGGCCCCCGCTTGGCGGTCCGTCTGCATGTGACGTATGGCACAATCAATTCAACGTTTTTGGTGATGGTCACTGATGACGTCCACAGATTCGCAGCCCTGCTGCGGCTTTTTCCCCAAGAGGAGAACCATGAAGAAACTGAACAAAGTGGCGATGTTGTTTGCCTCTGCCGCCCTCGCAACGGCCGCTGGCGCACAAGTGAAGGCTGCTGACGGTGGCAAGACCATCGACAACTGGCAAAACGGCACCAGCGAACTGGTGTGGAAGAACGGCACGAACGAACTGTGCTGGCGCGATGCCAACTGGACGCCCGCCACTGCAGCTGCTGACTGCGACGGCGCTCTGAAGCCTGTGGCCGCCGCTGTGGCTCCCGCCGCAACGCCCGCTCCGGCAACTCCCGCACCCGCACCGGCACCCGCTCCGGCCGTGGCTTCCAAGGTGACCTTCTCTGCCGACGCTTTCTTCGACTTCGACAAGTCGGTTCTGAAGCCCGAAGGCAAGGCCAAGCTGGACGACCTGGCCTCCAAGGTCAAGGGCATCAACCTGGAAGTGGTCATCGCCGTGGGTCACACCGACTCCGTTGGCTCTGACGCCTACAATCAGAAGCTGTCGGTCCGCCGCGCTGAAGCCGTGAAGGCTTACCTGGTGTCCAAGGGCATCGAAAAGAACCGCGTCTACACCGAAGGCAAGGGCGAAAAGCAGCCTATCGCCGACAACAAGACCAAGGAAGGCCGCGCGAAGAACCGTCGCGTGGAAATCGAAGTGGTCGGCACCCGCGCCGCCCAGTAATCTTTCGATTGCTTCTCGCAAAAGCCCCGGCAACGGGGCTTTTTTTATGGCTGAACGGTCGCCGCAATCGCCGACAATCGACGCCATGAGCAACGCAATCAACCTCAACGCCGACCCGGCGGAGCTGGAGAAATTCTCCAGCCTGGCCCATCGCTGGTGGGACCCGGAAAGTGAGTTCAAACCCCTGCATCAGATCAATCCGCTGCGGCTGGACTGGATCGATGCGCAAGTTCCCTTGAAGGGGCGCAGAATTCTGGATGTCGGGTGTGGCGGCGGCATCCTTGCCGACTCCATGGCGCGCAAGGGTGCGCGCGAAGTGGTTGGCATCGATCTGGCCACCAAGGCATTGCGCGTGGCCCAGCTGCATGCACTGGAGACGGGTACGCCCAACATTCACTACCACGAAGTGAGTGTGGAGCGTCTGGCCCAGGAGCAGCCTGGTTCCTTTGACGTGGTGACCTGCATGGAGATGCTGGAGCATGTGCCCGATCCCGCCTCCGTGGTATCGGCCTGTGCTGAGCTGGTCAAGCCTGGCGGCTGGGTGTTCTTCTCCACGATCAACCGCAGTGCAAAGGCCTTCGGTCTGGCCATCGTCGCGGCAGAATACCTGCTCAAGATGATTCCCAAGGGTACGCATGAGTACGCGAAACTGATCCAGCCCAGCGAACTCGCCATGTTCGCCCGTCAGGCTGGCCTTGATCTGCAGGCCAGCAAAGGCCTGCAGCACAACCCCATCACAGGGCGCTACTGGCTCAGTGCAGACACATCTGTGAACTACATGCTGGCCACGCGCCGGGCCGAAGGGTAAGCCGCATGTGGAAAGAAGTCCGAGCCGTGCTGTTCGATCTGGACGGCACCTTGATCGACAGTGCACCAGACCTGGGTGCAGCCGCAGACAGGATGCGTACGGATCGGGGTATGCCTTCAATTCCCTATGAGCGATATCGACCCATGGCGGGCGCGGGGGCGCGGGGCATGCTGGGGGTGGGGTTCGGGCTCACGCCCGACTCGCCCGAGTTTGCGCAGATGCGCGAGGAGTTCTTCCGCAACTACGAGCAATGCATGACAGAGCGCACCTATGCGTTCGAGGGTGTCGAGGAACTGATTGCACGACTCCAGGCTGTGTCCATGCCCTGGGGCGTGGTCACGAACAAGTCCATGCGCTTTACCGATCCGCTGACGCAACAGATGCCGCTGTTCGCAACTGCGTCAGCCGTCGTCAGCGGCGACACCACGCCCCACGCAAAGCCCCATCCTGCACCCTTGCTGGAGGCTGCCGCGCGTATCGGCCTTCCTCCCGAGAGTTTTGTCTATGTCGGTGACGACGAGCGCGACATCGTTGCAGGCAAGGCCGCAGGCATGAAGACCGTGGCGGCTTGCTACGGCTACCTTGGCGCAGCCGGCGATACGCTGCACTGGCAGGCGGATGCGCAAATCAATTCTCCGCTGGAGCTCTTGAAACTGCTGGAAAGAGGCTAAGATAGGAGCCTTGGGGCTGTCCTGGTTTCGACGTGGGTTCGGGACCGGTGTGGTGCATGTCGAGCTTGATTGACGCTCGTAAATCTCCATTCAAAAAACTAACTGCAAACGACGAACGTTTCGCACTCGCCGCTTAAATCCGGTGAGCCTTGCAACAGCACGCTGATGGGCTGGGCAAGGGGGTAGCAATACCTCCCGGCTGCAAGGGAATTCACATCAGCTGGCTGCGTGCTGGGCTTCTTAGTACGTGGCAAGATCCAAGGAAGCTGGCATCCCGGGTAGCGTGCGCCTGCGCGACTCGGGAGGCGAGACTCAAAACAGAACGCTAAACATGTAGATCTGCCCGGCGAAGGCTTGCGGACGCGGGTTCAATTCCCGCCAGCTCCACCATCCAAGACACCGCCACACACTGAAGACCTCAGTGCGTGGCGGTTTTTTCTTGCCTTGAAGTGTCCTGCGGTGTCGTCAGAATCGCACCGATTTCGCACGCGATTCGCACGGGCTACGATCCGCTGACGAGCCGCAGTTCCGCCCTGGGCTTCTGGTAGTCCTCGCCGATGAACTTGCCGTAGGTCCGGAAAACCATCTCCACGTCCTCGTGCCCAAGTTGCTGGGCCACATACCAGGGGTTGGCGCCGGCGGTCAGCAGCGTGGACGCATAGGTGTGCCGGATCTGGTACGGGTTGCGGTACTCGATCCCGGCCCGCTCCATCACCGGCAGCCAGAGCGTCTTCCGGATTTGGGCGTCAGTGGTCCATGGCTTCAAGGTGCGCGGGTTCAGCCACACCCTGGCGCCGCGGGCCTGGCTGACCGAGCGCTGTTGCTTCAGCGCCTCGACTGCCTCGGCATTGAGTTCCACGTCCCGCTTGCCGGCCTCGGTCTTCGGAGCCTTGACGACGCCAGCCACCTGGTTGAGCACGATGCGCGCGATCTTCTTGTCGAAGTCGATGTGTTCCCACTGCAGCGCCTGCAATTCACCCGGACGCAATCCAGAGTTGAACCAGAACTGGAGCATGGGGCGCTCGTCCTCGCGGCACGCCACCAAAATGGCTTCGCGCTCCGCGCGGGTGAATGGTTGGACTACATAGTCGCTGGCCCGGCTGGTCTGGCGGATCAGCTTAGTCAATGCGATGCGCTCGAATGGGTCGAATTCGATCAACCCATCATTGAGCGCGTCTTCAAAGACTGATCGCAGGGGGATCAGCATATTTCGGATCGCCTTCGATGTGCAGTCCATCTCCGTGATCCATTCGCGCAGCATGCTGGGTGTCACATCCGAGGCCTGCACCTCGTGCCAGTGCTTCATCCGCTCCCCGTTGATCACCTTCGCATACCCGTTGTATGTTGATGGCGAGAGCTGGCCGTTCTGCACCTGGCGCTCATAGGTCTCCAGTTGCTTCTGGAGCAGAGCACGCATGAGGCCAGCCTTTTTCCGGCTCACCCCGGCCCGCGGGCTCTCGGGGAAGTGCTCGGCATAGTCGAAGTCTCCCGCCTTGATCTTGGCGCGGATGTCTTCGCGCAGGACCGCCGCGCGCTGGATGCTGGATTTGTTCACAGGGCCGGCAGGGAGCATTTCGCGGCACTCCCGGCCCTCAAAAGTGAACGCGATCTGAATCCGGCTGCCGGTGGCAAATTCCCGGACAGTTACGCCAGGTGGTGTTTCGAGTTTTGGTCGCTTATCCATTTGTCAGCTGCTTTAATGTTTACGTAGAGGCGGCGGGAAACGACAGCGACCTGCTGGCCGATTTTCCAGGTGCCGTTTTTCTTGCGCTGCTTGACGGTTTCGCGGGTGACGCCTGTCATTTCCTCGTACTTGCTTGCCAATACCCACTCGGGGCCATTGGCGGCGGCATTTTCTTCGGCGGCCACCAAGGCCGCAGTGTTGGAAGCGCTTTTCATCTGTCGGGCCTTTCAAAAACAAAGGCCAGCGGGTGCTGGCCAGGTGATTGGTTCGTCGTCGCGGTGTGGCGCGCGTGGTGGGCCGGGTTGGAGTGATCAGGCGGCCCGGCGTAGCTGCGAGGCCGTGGACTCGGGCGAGTTGAGCGAGACGATCTGCTGCATGGGCACGGGGCTCACGGAGTTGCCGACCATCCGCACCTGAGCGGTCTTCGTCAGGGGCTTGCCGGAAGCGGTCCGGTCAATGACGTAGCCAGGTGGGAAGTCCTGAGCGTTGTAGAGCTCACGCGGCACCAGCATGCGCAGCGTGATATCCACTATCACCCAGGGCTCGCCCTTGAGCCACACGGTCACGAGCGCCAGGCGGTCGCGCGTGGTGATAGTGGTCATGGGGTCGCGCAGGTCCGCCCACTGGCCACCGCTGGCGTGGTAGCGCATCAGGAATGCGGCGCAGCGCAGGGCGCCGGCCTCCTGATCGGGCGACAGGTGGTACTGGATCAGTGTGTGGTGCTCGGCCCCGGCTGTGACCGTGGGCACCGGCTCGCGCATATCGCGGCCCACGCTGTTTCGGCGCAGCGTGCACAGGTGGGCGGCGATCAGCTGCTGCTGGCTGCCGCTGGTGGTCACGGTCGATACAGGGTCGCGCAGGTCGCGGGCCGGCGTGCTGTTGAACCCGCCGTTGGCCTGGACCATGAACACGGATGCCAGGCTCTGCCCGCCGCCGCTGGCCGTCACCGTGCCCAGGGGGCCCTTGATGTCGTTGGCCCCGTGGCTCCAGCGCTTGCCGCCGTCCTTTCCCTCGCCGTGCCCGGCCTGCACAAGGTAGGCCGAGCTGATGGCGTGCTTGATGCCGCCGGCCACGGCCGTGCCCAGGGGTTGGGACAGATCCAGCACGCGCGGGGCCTGGCCCTTGGCTTCGCCGTAGCCCATCTGGATCAGGGTGGGCGACACCAGGGCGCGGCAGCCGCCTTTCTCCGTGGCGATGGTGCTCATGGGCCGGTCGAGCATTTCGATCTTCCCGCCGTGGGCCATGTTCACGATGAACGGCTGGGGGCTGTTCAGCACAAACTTGTCCAGGCCGTGGGCGATTCGCCGCATGGTGGCCGGCGCCAGTTCCTTCTTGCGCCCGAAGATGCTCTGCCCGGGGATGCTCCAGTCGATGCACTCGGCTGCCTGGCGGAATGGCTTCTGGCCCGCCTTCGGATTCTTCCAGTGCGTCTGCGCTGGCCACACGATGGGCAGGCCGTCGCGGCGCGCGATCAGGTAGAGCCGTGTGCGGGTGCTGCGGGAGCCCAGGGTGGCGTTGCAGATCACCCGCCATTCCACCTTGTAGCCCAGGTCGCGCAGCGCCTGGATGAAGTGGCGCCAGTTGCGGCCCTTGTGCTTGGGGTCCGGCACCAGGAACTGATTGCCACGCGGCACCACCTCGCCGGGTTCGGCGACGCGGAAGGTGGCTTTCCCCGTGGCGGGGTCCGTGATGCGGTCCAGCGTGATGGCGCGGCCTGTGGCTGGATCGCGCTTCGCAATCAGCGGGGACCACTGCATCATCTGCTCGACGTTCTCCAGCGTGATGACATCGGGCTGGGTCTTGCCGGCCCAGCGGATGACGATCCATGCGAGCGACCGGATTTCCCCGTTGCGCGGCTGGCCGCCCAGGGCTTGGCTGTGATGCGTGCAGTCGGGCGAAGCGTGGAGGAGGCCCACCATTTCGCCGCGTGTCACGGCCAGCGGATCCACTTCGCGGATGTCGGAACGGTAGTGCCTGGTCTGTGGGTGGTTGACCTCGTGCATGCCGATGGCGTCGGCATCGTGGTTGATGGCGACATCAACGGGTCGGCCTATGGCCTGCTCAATGCCGGTCGATGCGCCGCCGCCACCGGCAAACAGGTCGATCACCAGCTTGGCCGCGAGCGGCAGGAGAAATTGGGGGGTGAGCATGTGGCTCCTCGAAGTTCGGGCCAAAAAAGAAGCCCACGCGGTATGCACCGGGTGGGCTTCGGGGGGGGGGGTATCCCGCGTTTTGCGAGTTGATCCTTTATTGCATGTATGCAGCTATTTCAAAAGAAATAGCAATTCGTCTTTGTAGACGTACGAGGCGATAGATAAAATGCTGAGCAAGTACGGTGCGCGCAAATCAAGGCTCTCCCGATATTTTATAGTTGCCTCGATTTGGTAGTAGCATTCATATAGCAAGATCATTAAATAGTGTCTTAGCTTCCAATTATCTTTTCGTTTGTGCAATTCAATGTAGTGAGTGTAGGCATTGCCATCATATTCCTCATCATATACAAATGCCACGGATCTTTGGAAGATGCCTGTGATTTCGTAGGTCGCTTCACGAACGCCTGGCTCTTCCCTTAGACCGAAGTTAATTCTTTTTCCAAGAAGTCCTACTGCCTCTTCTGTCTCTGGGTCAAAGGAAAGAATTTTCCAGTTTTGTATTAGTCGCTTCCTCCAGAAGTAATTTAGTCTATTTTGATACTGCTGTGCATATGCATAATATCTTAGTGTGAGGAATACTATGCTTGCCAAAAAAAGATAGCCTAAACCTGCGCTATTTTGTATGTCAATTTTGAATATTAGTGTATTTGCTTCTTTGACGCTTGCGCCTGTCAAATTAATGGCTAGAAATACTATGCAGACTATGGTAAGAGTTTTTCTTATGCCTGATAAACCTTCGTCTTTATCCACTGAATCTCTAAAATCATTTACATCTTTGTAGAACATAGATTTGATTGTTAATTCGCATTAAGTAAATGGATTCGACTCAAGATTATATCGGAAGCTATTTCAAATAGCTATTGGTCTTTCGGTATAGGTAGTTGAAAAGCGTATCCGATAGAGGCTCATCATGACAGCGTGAAGCACGCGCTCTGCACAGGCCTCGGGGTTCAGGTGGCGCGCGTCTCGACCCAGGTGCGGCCGTCCAGTTGGCGGCCGGCGGCCTTCTTGCCGATGCGTGCCAGTTGCTGGCCGTCAGGAAAGGCATGCCACTCCGGGTGCGAGGTGAAGGGTGCGGCGCCCTCCAGCACCAGGGTCTTGCCGGTGATGCTCCGGCCTTCTTTCGCGGGCGCCCACTCGCCCCACTGCTTGAACAGGAAGGGCACGCCGGCCGCATTGCACTGGTCGCGCAGGCTGCGTGCCCAGTCGGGATGCATGGGTCGCGCGCCGGGGCCGCTCTCGCCGCCGACGATGACCCAGTGGAGGCCGCTGTTCTTCAGGGCCTGGTCTGGCGTCGGCCACAGGCCGGATTTGCCATCGTCCGGGCCAACCAGGTGGCCGATGCGCTCGGGTCCTTCGTCATCGGCAGGGATGCGCCCTGTGGTCGTGAGGTTCACCGGCCCCAGCAGCGGCTCCATGCTCAGGAAGCGCACGCGCGCCGGCACGGCCAGCAGCTTGTGGATGTCGCGGTCGGCCTCAGGCTGGCTGGTGATGGTGGCGCCCAGCCACACGTTGCTGGGCGGGGTGTCGTCTTCGGTCCAGTCCTGGAGCCACTGCGACAGCGGCTGCGCATCCACGGCAGGCCAGTTGTCCAGCACCCAGTTGTGGGCCTCCTGCAGGCGCTGCAGCACGATGCCGATACGCTTGGTCAGCAGAAGCCAGTCGAGGTGCGGCGTGGTGCGCACCAGCTCAAGCAGGTCCACCAGCCATTCGATAGGAACAGCGTTGTCGAACACATCCGCCAGCGAGGCGCAGAAAACGCGCTGGCGGCGGCCATGCTGCACCATGAATGCATCGGCCTGGGCGTTCCAGCGGCGCGGCATGGCCCAGGTGGCAGGGCTGGTGCGGCGGCGCGGTGCACCCGGGCCCCAGTTCACAGCCTGGCCACCCGCGAATCGCGCGTTGCGCGTCTCGGCGTAGCAGTGGTCACAGCCCGGGCCCACCTTCTGGCAGCCTTCCCAGGGGTTGAACGTGTGGTCGGTCCATTCGATCTTGCTGTTCTCAGACATTGTGGGTTCCATGCAAAAAAGCCCGAGTGGCTATGCCAAACGGGCGAAATCAAAAGACGAAACGAAACTTGCTCTGTAAGATTGGTATCTGGTGGATAAAATCTTCTATCTTTTATTTAATGATGAATAAATTCAAAAAATATCGTCTGGTTATTCTCTTGTGCGTTCTCTTCTTCTTGTTGGGAATCCTTGCTTGCCAAATCGATTATGAAAAATGGAGTCCTAAAAATTCCTCTGATTTGGCCGCATGGGTGCAAGCTATCGGCGCTACTGTTGGGTTGGGGGTGGCCATATGGTTGTCTGGCGCGCCTTACAGGCAGGAGAAAAAGAATGCAGTTATCTCTGCTAGATACTTTGCCAAGAGCTTAGTTGAGATAACAACTTCATTTAGAATTGGGCTTCAAGATAATAAAATTCCAACAATAGCCTTATCAAATATCGCACTTGCCGAAATGATTCAATCAATAAGGGGTGTTAGATCTGAACTGCTACCAACGCATGCAATGAACGCTTTTTCTGCTATCCGTTCAATAGCGGCTCAATTATCTGAAATAGCAAAGCGATATCAAGGAAATCCAGCAGTTGAAAGTAATTCGGATTTTGTGAAATTTCTGGAGCATATTGCTGGATACATTGATGGAGCATCGCGCATGCTTCATTCAAATATAAATGGAGTGCCCTCAGAGGAATTTAGCTACAAGGAAATTGCCGAGAGAGTTATAAAATCCTCTGAAGACTTAAAGAAAATGGCGGCCTAGTTCGTACAAACGGCTGCGTCATTTGTTTCTTGTGCTGGTGGAGGGCGAAAATCCTCCAAATGCATTTGAAATGGCTACTCGATCAGAAAGTGTGCGCGGTCCTTGCCCAGAATCCAGTTCGGCGGCTTACCCCGGCCGGTCCAGGTGGCGCCGGTGGCGGGGTCGCGGTACTTCGGGGCGCCCACGCTGCCCTTGGACTTCGCGGGCGGGAATACATCGGCAGCGGTCAGGCCGTGCTCCTGGATCAGCGCGCGGGCTTCGGTCACAGCCTTCGCCTTGGCCTCGGCCTGAGCGGTGGCGATCTGGGCTTCGAGGGCGGCCTTCTGCTGCAGCAGGTCTTGATAGGTGGTCATGGATTTCCTTTCGTGGCGCCGCGCGGGCGCCGTGGGTTGGTGGATGGGGTGGGGTCAGGCCTGGTCGCCGCCGGTCACGGCTGCCGCGAAGGCGTCTTCGGGCGTCTGGTTCACAGGGTGGTTCGGGTCGGTCGGCGACTCGTCCTCGCCTTCCACCTGCAGCTCCTGCTGGTCCGCGTTGTCCGGCTGGCTTGCCGGCGTGTCGGGCTTTCCAGCGCGGTAGCCCTTCTTGGCCTGGACCAGCTCGGCAGGGGCCAGCAGCTTGATGTAGACCTCCTCCTCGGAGGCCAGGCCCGACAGCTCGCCGTAGAGCACGTTGTCGTTCAGCTCGTCGCCGTTGAACTCGACCGTGCCCCGGATCGTGACGCTGCCGCCTTCGTGGATCTCGTATTCCAGGCCCTTGAGGACGGCGTCCACGAAGTCCACGTGGGCGTCGTTGAGGCCGTAGTCCCAGATGAAGCGGTAGCCGCGCCATTTCTGCTTCTTGGCATAGGCGAAGCTGGTGGGCAGCAACGGGTGGCGAAGGTTCGGCAGCGGGATCAGCACGCCGGGCAGCTCGACCTGGCCGGCCGTGGCCGCCTTGTTGCAATAGTGGTGCTCGCGCAGGCCGGGCTCCAACAGGTCCAGCAGGGTGTTCTCGCCCGTGAGGGTGAACGAGATGTCGATTGCGCGTACCTTCTCTTCGCCGTGCAGCTCGCGCCGCGGGTTGGCGTTGGTGATGGTGACGGCCGTGGATTCGGCAAGTTCAAAGGCCATGGTGGTCCTCGGTGGTGGTGGTGGAAACAGGGATGGGCTGGCCTAGGGCCTGGGCGGCGTACTCGCGGCCGAGCTTTTCGGCCTCAAAGGAGACGCGGAAGAAGGCGCCGGAGACCTGCTCCGGCGTTAGGTGGTCTGCGCCAATGGGCAGGCCTGTGATGAGGCGCGCGATCCGTGCCGCGACTTCGGCGGCCGGGATGGTGGCGGCGGTCATGCCCCGGGCATCTCCGCGCGCAGGGCCTCGTACTTGGCGTTCAGGTTCTTCCGGTCTTCCTGGTCGGGCAGGTCGCCGATGAAGCTGGCCACCTCATCCAGCTTCTCAGGGCTCTTGGCCTTGAGCATCTGGGCGAGCAGCTCGGGTGCGCTGTAGCCGATGGCGGGCAGCTGTGCTGGAGCCTGGGCGGACGCGGCCGGCGCTGCAGCGGAATCGATCGCGCCGTCCTGCTGCTGGTCGTCGCCGTGCGGCATGTCGTCCGGCATCATGGTGAACTCGCCGTCGATGATGGTGCTGGTGTCCAGGTTCTGGTCCTTGCCGGCTTCGGCCATGCCGTCCAGTGCGGCGGCTGTCTGGAACTCGATGGACAGCGGCAAGTACTTGGCCAGGCGGCGGATGACGGTCTTGCGGCCCATCTCCGTGAAGTGTTCCTTCCAGACCTTGCTGGGGGACTTGTTCTTGGCATCGGCCGCAGCCTGGATGCGCTCGACCTGCAGGCGGCTCATGAACTCGAAGCAGTGGCCGCCGTCCTTCAGCTTGGCCACAGCGTAGAAACCGATGACCTCGCCGCGCTCGCCCATGGCGGGCCGGTGCTCCAGCTTTTCGTCCAGCCCATAGACCAGGTCGAAGTGGTCAGCCTCGCAGACCTCGTGCGCCGCGATGCTCACGATCTGCCCGCTGCGCCGTGCCAGGTCGATCAGGCCCTTGTAGCCGATGATCACCTGCACGCTGTTGACCCAGCGCTCGGTGCCCGTGGCCGGGTCCTTGCGCTTCGTGTTGAAGGGCACGAGGTAGGCGTGGCCCAGCACCGTGTTGGGCTCCAGGCCCATCTGCGCGCACTGGCCGATGGCGCCGACCAGGCTGGCGACGTCGCACTTGGCCAGGGCCGGCGTGGTGGTGGCCGCGATCTGGGCTACCTTCAGCAGCCGCTCGGCGTTGAGGTGCTTGGGCAGCATCTTGGCGATCTCGCCGCGCTTGCTCTGCAGCAGGTGCGCGATCTGCTCCTTGGGCTTCATCTGCGCCAGGGGGCGGCCGGCGGCGGGCGCCTGAGGAATGGTGGTGGTCATGCAGGTTGCTCCTGGGTGTTGCCGCGCAGGGCGGTTTCGTACTGGTCCACCAGCTGCTTGAACTGCAGCAGCTCGGCTTCCATGGTTTCGATGTAGTCGTCGTCGCGTGGCACGCGCCAGCGGGTGAAGTCGCGGCCCACGGCGGCCAGGGCCGGGCAGTAGATGCAGAAGTCCCACCAGCGCCTGCCGGTGATCCACATCCCGCCTTGCACCTGGTCCATGAACTCGCTGATGTCGTTGTCCAGCAGGCTGGCGCGCAGGCGCAGCGGGTCGATGAGGCACTTGTATTCGGCGCCGCCGTCCGGCTCGATCAGGCCGTCTGCGCTGGCCCCGAAGAAGCGGTCGGGCGTCGTGATGAAGCCGCAGGGCAGCACCTCGACGCCGGCATGCACTTCGTGCGCGGCGCGCGCCATGGGCTCCAGCTCGTGCCCGCGCCGCATGGCGTAGGTCTCGAAGCCTTCGTCCAGCGGCTCGCGGCTGCCGCGCTCGATGGCCAGCCGCAGGGCGTAGCTCTTGGCGGCCTCGCTGAAGTCGCCGATGGGCAGCCCCTCGATGGCGCGCTGCACGGTCTCGGTGATCTTGGGGCGCGTCTTGTAGCCGGCCTTGGCCGCCGCGGCATCCATGGCCATGCCGGCGCGGATGCCTGCCACCAGGGCGGCCTGCTGCTCCGTCAGGCCACCCACGCGCTCGCGCGCCGTGGCGAACATGCTGGCCGTGATGACGCCGGCGCGGTCGCGCTTCCATTCGTCCGTGCCCTGGGCGCTGTAGTGGACGATGAACTGGGGGGCGTCGGCCAGCGTGGTCATCGTTACCTCACTTCCGCGCGGCGCGGTACTGCTCTTCGGTGATCTGCTCAGCCTTGGCCTTGCCGCCGGTCTTGGCTGCCTCGGCCTGCTGCGCGGCTATAAAGCGGTCGGCGTCCCAGACACGGTGCTGGTTGACGTAGGAGTTGCCTTCTTTGCCGGTGTGGCGGACGTAGATGTCACGGGGGGCTGCAATGCTCATGTGGAACCTCGGTGGTGGAAATGAAAACGGCGCTCAGAAGGCGCCGGAAGTGAGGGCGGCCAGGCCTGCGCCGATGGCGCTCAGGCCCAGCCAGAGGAAGAGGTGGAGTAGGGTGTTCATGAAGCCTCCGCGCTGGCCTTGGCGATCAGCTCGTCCAGCTTCTGGACGGAGCCCAGCGGGTAGCCGAAGTAGTTGCCATCCCGCACGAACGCCTGGAACTCCTTGAGCAGATCGAGCATTTCGGGCGCTGCGGCGATCAGCGCCCGGTTGCGTGGGGCAATTGACTCGCCCACCATGTAGCCGCCGTAGGCTTCGACATGGTCCGAGCCGATCATCTCGGGCACAGGGTGATCGGCCACCACGGCGCCATAGTGCTTTCCAATGCGCCACGGCCCGGGGGTGTGTTTGTTCGTCATGCTTTTTCTCCCATGAATTTCTTGAGGGCCTTCTCGGCCACATCGACCTCCCAGAAATGCCCCCATGACATGGGCTCTGGGTTGCCGAGGTAGCCGACGATTCCTGTGCTGCTCTGGGCAACCTCCAGAAGGCGCTGGAGCGCGAGAGCGAGGCCGCCGTTGATTTCGGCCAGGCGCAGCAGCTCGTCGGTGTTGGGGTGCTCGCGCTTCATGAGCTGGGCTCCTTCTCGCGGACGCGGATCATCTCGTCCGCCATGTCGAAGGCCTCGCTGGCCAGCGCAGCACAGGGCAAGTGCGGCCCCTCGTGCCCGTAGCGGGTGATGTAGCCGCACAAGAAAGCCTGCATCGCCAGCCCGGCGAAGTGGTCGCGCAGCAGCATGCCGCCGCTGGGTGTGATCTCGTAGCGTTCCTCGCCGTCGCTGCTGATGCCGGTGAACTGGGCGTTGAGGCCCGGGAATGCGTATTCGGGCATGGCCTATCTCTCCTTGAAACACGAAAAACTGCCGGCCTCGTAGACTGGGGTGAGGCCTTCGCAGGCCCGGGCCGCGGCGCGCGCAATGCGCTGTTCCTGCGCCGTGGGCTGGGGCTCCTGTGCGCCGGCATCAGCGCAGCCCGTCTGGGCCAGCAGGCCAAGCACGACCAGGGCGGCGAGGCCCAGAAGCAGCGAAGCCCGCTTGATGGCGGGCTTCTTGCGGCGGGGCAACTGCTGGAGCTGGATGGGAGGGCGGGTATCAGGCAGCATTGATGCCCTCCGGATAGCGGTTGGCGATGTGTGCCATGACGGCGGTGCGCAGCTGCAGGGCCGGCTGGCTGACCATCAGCGCGCCGAGCGCCGTGATGCTGTCGTGGTCACCGTCGGCGATGGCCTCGGCCAGCATCTCGTCGAAGGACATGGGCAGGCCAAACGGGCCGGGCATGCGCTCGTGGAACCAGTCCGTGGGCGTCATGAAGGCTGCGGCACGCTGCAGCTTCTGCATGGCGCGGGCCCTGTCTTCATCAGCCGCAGCGGCGCGGCGGTCCATCTCGTTCTCCCAGCGCTCCGCGTCCGCGCAGGGGTTGGCGGTCATCAGCATGACGGTTCTCCAAATGAAAACAGCCCTGTACGGGCTGCGGAACAATGGTTTACAGAGGCCTGTCGTTGCTCGGCATAGACTGCCGGCCACAACTCTATGAAAGGCTCCCACATGAAAATCGCTTTCGCCATGGCCGTTGCGGCCTTCGTTCTCGGCGGTTGTGCTGTGTATGACGATGGCTACCGCGGCGGGTACAAGAGCCATCCCCACGGATGCCCGCCTGGCCAAGCCAAGAAGGGCAACTGCTGAACTCCAGAACCCGCCTCGGCGGGTTTTGTTTTTTGGGGTCCGCGCGAGGGTCCCGATCCCCAGACGAAAAGGCCCGCGAGCGGTGAAGCTGCGGGCCTTGGAAGAAAAATGCCGATGCCGTTTTGGCGTGCCCGGGGAAGGGATTTGAGAGGGAGGGAGGAGAAGTCTCCCGGGCTCGGCGGAATCTGGAGAAGAAGTATGGGGGCTGATTCTTAAGAAATGCTTTACGGCTTGTAAAGAAAGTGCAGGGCTTCCACCTGCTGCGGCTTGCGAGGCCTCTGCGACCCCGTGGCCAGGGTATGGATGATGGCATGCCGTGTTCGCCCCGGCTTTCCTTCTATTGACGGTTTGGCGGACTCTCACCGCTTGCGGGTGGGCAACTACCCGTCACGATTGGCCATCAAGGGTGCTGGCTGGCCCCTGCAGATACCACCTGCAGCGCACTTTCGGGGCGGGCCACTCCAAGGCGCGTGCCCACCAGTCAGCACTCTTGATGGCCCCGGCACGTGGCCGGGGACGTTTCGATCCCGCTGTCAATCCGCTCAATCGGGATTGGCAGCGTCGCGCGCCAGCTCCACCAGCTCGCGCAACAGGCCGGTCTGCCCGCGCATCTGGGCCAGCATCTCGGCCAGCACCGGCTGCGCAGCTGGCTGCTCTGCGGCGAAGTCCTCGCCCAGGGTCTGGGCAAGGCGGTGGACGATCTCGGCGTTGAGGCTGCGATTCGCCGAAGCCGCCAGCTTGCTGAGGGACGCATGCATATCGACGGGGAGGCGCAGCTTGCATTGCGTCGTCGGTGCCGCGTCTGCAGGCTCGGTATCTGCCTCATCGTCGCCAGCCAGCAGTCGGTCGGGGGCTATATCCAGCGCGGCGGCCAGCTTGCGGAGGACAAGCAGACGGGGCTGGTTTTTGTCGGCCTCATACCGCGAGATCTGCGCGGGCGCTATGCCGCTGCTCGCGGCCAGGTCCGACTGGCTCATTCCCTTATCGACACGGGCGCGGATCAGGCGCGCCCCGAAGGTGTTCGCCATGGCTTTCCTTTGTGGTGGTGGGTCAGAAACAGAAAAGGCCTCCCGCATCGAGAAGCCTCTTTTGTTTGCCCCGATGACGCTCGGGGCGGGCAGTTGGTCCGTAATGCTGGCGGCCCTGGGGTAGAACGTTCCAGAGCGGGTGCTATGGGGGGCAGGTGCTCAGACGCTTGGCCAAGATATCGTTCAACTCGCGGCCAATATCGATGTGCAGAACGTTTTGCCGACGGAATTCTGGTGATAGAACATTTTCAAGTGCGCGAGCAGGATAAGTCTCGCCGTCCACTGTGAAGGCTGGCAGTTGAAACCCGTCTGGCACGCCGTCGACACAAGACACGGTGTAGCGCGCATCCACGACCGCTCGGTGTTTGGCAAGATTGGTGAGCCGGTTGAGATACTTGAACTCTGGATGGTCCTTGAGCTCTTGAACCAGCGCGTGAAGGTGCACTGCATCCGGTACATTGGCCAGCTTTTTCTCCACACGATGGAGGCTGATGTTCCGTTCTTCGAGACGCGTGTCCTCGTTCAACTCCAGCGCAAGTCCGAAATAGATGACGTGAGCAAAGGTGTCCGCGAGGGCATGCATGCTCTGAATGCAGGCGACATAGTTGGCTAAGGCTTTCCTCTGAGCAACATGGTAGGCGTGCAGCGCTTCATCGTCTTCGAAGCCCAAAATGAGGCTCACAACTTCCTGTGGATCCCGCTCTCCAAGACCCGCCTGCATCTCCTTTTGGGCGGAGTCATAGTGGTATTGGGCAAAGCCGGTACGCCACTTCCATGACTGAAGGGAGGGAGCCAGTTGACGGCTCAGGCGGTCTCCATACAAGGATCGAACGTGATCCTCCAGTTGCTTCGTGTCCCAGATCATTGGAATTCCTGGTTTGTGGTTTTCAATGCTTGGCGCATTTGTATGCCGCTGGACTCTCGCAAAACTCAGCCCTGCGCGCAAGACTGAGGTTTGGGCTGCGGCGCATCCTTGGCTATCCAGTGCCCGGACCCCCGGGCGTGCACCGCTGCAGATCTATCCGACTTCCAGAGCCGTCCCTGCGTCTGCTGCGTTCTTTGCGGTCACGCAGCTCAACCTTCTTCCCTCTCGCACTCGGCCGTCTTTGGGGTCGACGGGGTCTTCGCGGTCAGCGGCTTGTGGGCCGTTGAGGTGCATTCTTCCCAAATGTGGGATGAAAGTCAACCCAAATTTGGGAAGTTGATGCAAATTTTTTCCCGTAACTGGGTATGGGGGGGTGAGTCGAGGGCCTTTGGACAAAGAAAAGCCCGCTGGTGCGGGCATTTGATCCAGGCTTGGCCGAATGGCTGCGGTGGAATTTACGAGGCGTCGTCCTTTTTGGAAGCTTCCCACTCCTGATAGACATCGATCGCCTTCGCTTCAATCATGCCTTTCCGGCGGTCTGGCAGCGCGGAGAATTGCTGCGGCGTCAAGTCCTCGAATGGCCACGGCGAGGCGCCTACCCCGTGCAGCGGATCAAGCTCCTCAGAGAGCAATGCCCATATAGGTAATTGGAAGGCACGCGCAATTCCCGCCAAGTGATCGACGCCCGTGTTGGCCTCGGCCTTGGTCATCCTCTCGACTACTCCCTTAGATACGCCAGAGGCAGCAGACAGTCGCACGATCGTTCCCAGGCGAGGGTTGGCCTGCATCAGCGCGCGCACGTTTTTGGCAAGGATGTGCCTTGGTTCCGAACTCATCCCACAAGTTTGCCGAAGTCGAAATCCCAGACATGGGATTGACTTCATCCCAAATTCGGGATTATCCTCGGCAGCCATGGAACCCATCATCTCTTTCCTCAAGCGTCGTCTTCGCGAGGCGGGCGCCGCGCGCTGGGAGTTGATTGCGGCGGATGCCGGAGTAGCGAAAACGCTGCCCCGGAAGATCGCTTGCAACGACCGAGACAACCCCGGCGTGCAGACCATCCAGCCTCTTCTGGACTACTTCCGCCTCGTTGACCTCGGCGAACGGAAACTTCCCGAACTGCCATCTGCAGCCCCGGCCCCCGCTCCCGCCCAGGAGCCCGGCCATGTCTAAGCCCAACATGCCCCGCCGTTTCGGGCGTCTGCCGTGGCAGGCCAAGCTGAGGATGAAGCGGATGGACCGCATCTGGGATGCCCAGACGGCCGAGTGGCGCGCAGCCGAGGTTCGCTGGGCGGCGGAAAAGGCAGCAGCTGATGCTGCCGCTGCTGCGCACGAAGCGGTTCATGCGGCATTGCAGAGCGCGAGCTACACAGCTCCGGCATCTCTGCCGCCGCGCGCAATCTCCATCACCGACCTCGACGACCGCGTCGTCATCAAGGTGGGTTTCTCCGAACTGCGCCTGACTCCTGAAGAGGCTGCGCGCTTGTTCGCCATGGGGCGCGACTTCGGTGCCCCCCAGCAGAACGGAGGTGCCTGATGCCTACAGCTCTAGGTAGGCCCAGCGGTCTTCGCGTGGCGACTTCCGGCTCTTGTAGCGGTATCGCAGCCCTTGCGCGCCGTAGTGCACGTCCGTCCACAGGTAGCCAACGGCGACCAGCACGTAGCACGCCTGAATGGCAATTCCTGTCGCGGTGGGCTTCATGAAGAACAGCAGCACCACCAATGCCGAGACCACGCTGAGCACCCGGCTCCAAGCTCGAATGAAGGCCGCGCGCACGAAGCGCTTGCGCCGGTACGCGGCTGACATCTTGTTGGCTGGCCACCTGGTGATTGCCTTCATGTTGGGCGCATGGGGAGCAGTTGACGAAGCGCTGATCGTACTGATTGCGCTGCCCGTCTCCCTGATCGCCCATGCCTGGGCATACCGCCCGCTGGCCAAGCCGTGAGGTGCTGCCCATGTCTCAACCGACACCCCCAGCCCGCCGCCGCGCCAGCCCATACAGCAACGCATCCAGCTCCCTGCGGCTGACATCCCATTCGTCCGCTTCGCAGTCCTCCACCACCACAGCCAGGACCGAGAAATGAACCAACAGCAGCCTGCCTTCGCGCGCAGTCGCAACCCTGAACTGGACCGCACGGACCTGCGCGCCACTGTCCGCAAATTCACGATGGACGTCATCGACGCCGAGGTGAACCACCGCATCCGCCACGCCGACCCGAGCGCGAGCCGGAACATGGTCATCAACGAGATCCTGGAGGCGTGGGCTTCTGAGCAATGGCATAGGGCAACTATGACCGTAGCTCTGGCGCCTATCAATCCGTTGCTGCAGGAATCGGAGCAGGGCGGGGAGGACCGCAATGTCTGAAGTCGTCAGCCTCGACCGCATCAAGGCCCTGGCGGCTGCCGCGCGTGCCGCTGGCCAGTCCCTGGAACACGCATGCCCCTGGCCGGCCACCACGCCCGCTGGCCAGGCCTTCGCCCGCGCCTACGAGGTCCAGGAGCCGGCATGAATCTCTCCATCCGTTTTGTCGAGGCCTGCAAGGTGCGCATCGACGGCCGGCCAGCGCCGGAGCCCGTCCTGATGGTGCACTTCGCCGAGATCCCCGAAGCCATGCCGCTGGAGCAGCAGGCCCTTGAGATGCGCATTCAGGCCCAGGGTCTGCTGCTGCACGCCGACATGCTGGACTTCCAGCGCACCGGCAAGGCTCTCCACTGCCAATGCGCCGAGCAGGCCAAGCGCGCCATGTATGCCCTGATCGCGCTGCGCACGCCCGAGCGCCAGGCCGAGATGGAGCGCGTGCTGGGAGGTGCTCCCGATGCGTGACTACGCCAAAGCCGTCCCCAAGATGTGGCACGGCAAGACCTTCAAGGCCCTGCGCAAGCACCCGGAGGGGCTTGTGGTGGCCCTTTACCTGATGACTTCGCCCAGCTCCAACATGCTGGGCCTGTATGCCCAGCCCGTGCTGTACATGGCCTATGAAACCGGCCTGGGTGAAGAAGGGGCTCGCAAGGGGCTTCAGCAGTGCATCGAAGCGGGTTACTGCTCCTATGACGATGAGTCGGAATTCGTGTGGGTGCACGAGATGGCCAGCTACCAGATTGCCTCTGAACTGAAGGGGTCTGACCTGCGCTGCAAGGGCATCCAGAAGGACTACGACGCCTTGCCGGACAACCCTTTCCTGGGCGAGTTCTTCGACCGCTACGCCGAAGCATTTCACCTGCATGGACGAAGGGGAGGGGAAGGGGCTACGCAACCCCCTTGCAAGCCCCTACGAAGCCAAGAACAAGAACAAGAACAGGAACAGGAAAAGAAAGAGCCTTACGGCTCTGTCGGCAGCGCCGACGACCAGCCCGGCGAAATCGCACCTGGCAAGACCGGACTGCCGAAGTGCCCGGTTCAGGACCTGGTCGACCTGTACCACGAAGTCCTGCCCGAACTGCCGAAGGTGCGCCTGCTCAACGATGGCCGCCGCAAGGCCGTGGGCAAGCTCTGGCGCTTCGTGCTGACGAGCAAGAAATCCGACGGCACGCCCCGGGCTGAAACCGCCGAGCAGGCCACGGCCTGGATCCGCGACTACTTCGGCCGTGCCCGCGACAACGACTTCCTGATGGGCCGCGGCTACCGCAGCCCTGAGCACGCCGGCTGGCAGTGCGATCTGGACTTCCTGCTGACCGACAAGGGCATGAAGCACGTCATCGAAAAAACAAGGACCGCAGCATGAACGCCCGTTCCATGCCCCCCCTGGACGAAGATTTCGACGGCGCCACCGCGATGCCGCTGGCCAGCTTCGAGGCTGAGCACGCCGTGCTGGGCTCCCTGCTGATGGACAGCCGGCTCTACGACGTGGTCGGCGACCTGCTGCAGGCCAAGGACTTCGCGGACGAGACACACGGCGCGATCTACGGCGCCATCTCCGCGCTGGCCGTGGCCGCCAAGGCTGTGGACCCGATCACGGTGCACGAGCAGCTGGGCGGCCAGGTCGATCTGGGCTACCTCACGGCCTTGTTCAACGCCGGGAGCATCAACGGCTCGTCTGCCCGCCGCTACGCCGAAATCGTCCGGGAGCGTGCCCAGAGCCGCCAGCTGCTGGGCGTGGTGGACAAGGCCCGCAGCCTGGCGCGCGACCATGCGCTGCCCATCGGCGACCGCATTGAGCAGGTGTCGGCGCAGCTGGCAGGCCTGGCCTCCGATGGCCCGGGCGACGAGTGGATCGGCGCAGACGCTGGCGTCGTGTCGTTCCTGGAGGACCTGGACCAGCGCAGCGTCGGTGTGGAAGAGCCTTTCCTTCCCACGGGACTGCGCGATCTGGACCGCATCCTCGACGGCGGCACGCGGCCGGGCGACCTCGTTGTCATCGGCGCGCGCCCGTCCATGGGCAAGACCGCGCTGGCCTTAGCCATCGGCGAGCACGCCGCGAAGCTGGGCCAGACGGTCGCCATGTTCTCCCTGGAGATGTCGTGCGCAGCGCTGTACGAGCGCCGCATCGCCATGGAGTCCGAGGTGTCGATGAGCATCATCCGGCAGCCCAAGGGCCGCATGACGGACAGCGACTATGCGGCCGTGTGCAGGGCAGGGGAGTGCATTCGCCAGCGCCCGTTCTACGTGAACGACCGCACCGGCCTGAACATCAACACGCTGCGCACCAAGGCCCGGGCCCTGAAGCGCCGGCACGGCCTGCGCCTGCTGATCGTGGACTACCTGGGCCTGATGGAGGGCACCAACCCCAAGGACACGCGCACCGCGCAGCTGGGCGAGGTCACGCGCAACCTCAAGAAGCTGGCCAAGGAGCTGGGCATCACGGTGCTGCTGCTGGTCCAGCTGAACCGCGAGGTCGAAAAGCGCGTGGACCAGATGCCCATGATGTCCGACCTGCGCGACTGCGGAGAGATCGAGCAGGACGCCGACATCATCCTCTTCCCCCACCGCCCCATCCACCTCAAGCCCAGCCTGGGCGATGCCTGGCGGTACTACGCCAGCCTGCGCGTGGCCAAGCAGCGCGGCGGCGCCACGGGCGATCTGAACCTCAAGTACACGGGCCACCTGGTCCGCTTCGAGAACTGGAACGGCGAGAAGCCGAGCACCACCCCTGGCCGTTCGGCCGACTTCGAGTGAAAGCCCCACCCATGACCATCATCATCGGAATCGACCCAGGCCTGACCGGCGCCTGCGCAGTGCTGGACCACCAGGGCGTGCGCGCCGTGTTCGACCTGCCCACCATGCCCGTGCCCGGCGCCGGCCCCAAGGCGCTCGTGAAGCGCAAGATCGACAGCCGCGCGCTGTGCAGCCTGCTGCTCAAGCACTGCCCGGCCGACGCGGCCAAGCCTCAGGTGATCCTGGAGCAGGTCAACACCATGGGCGGCGCTAACAACGCCGTGCAGACGCAGGGCAGCCTGATGCGCAGCCTGGGCGCCATTGAGACGGTGCTGGAGTGCCTGCGCTTCCCCGTGGAGTACGTGGCACCCCAGCGCTGGAAGCGCCGCTACGGCCTGGGCAGCGACAAGAAGGAAGCACTGGAGACGGCGCGTGGCCTGTACGGCGAGCTGCCCGAGCTGAAGCGCCAGAAGGACCACAACCGCGCCGAGGCGGTGCTGCTGGCCCACTGGGGGAAGATCGACCTGCTGGGAGCGCTGGCATGAGCGAACACCTGACCATCCTGCTCAAGACGCCCGAGCAGGGGCATACCGCCATCCTCAGCGCCTGGCGGCAGATCAAAGGCTGGCTGCGCGAGGGCAAGCGCCTGGTGCTGGAGATCCGGCCCGAGTGCCGGGAGGAGCGCCACAGCCGCCACTTCCACGGCCAGATCCGCCAGATCAGCAAGCAGTTGGGTGGGGACTTGGCCAACGTGGAGGACGCCAAGCGCATCCTGATCAGCGCCTTCCGCGTGGACACGCTGGACGATGTGCAGTTCCGCGACGAGTGGGTGCGCCTGGGCGAGATGCGGATGGGCCGTGGCCTGCGCGGCGAGGTCGTGATGCTGGGCGTGCCCACGAAGAAGTTCTCCAACAAGCTGGCCAAGGGCTTCGTCGAGTGGCTCTATGCCTTCGGCACCGAGGCCGGCGTGGTGTTCAAACCGTGGGAGGACGAGATGCGATGAATTGCTGGCCCTGAAAAAAAGAAAGCCCGCACGTGGCGGGCCTCCCCGGACTGTTGTCCTGAGCAAGCAATAGTCTACCGGGAGAAGCCATTGACCACCAGCACCACCACGCCGCAAATCGACGACCGCACCAGCGCCGATATCATCTGGGCCACTATCCAGGACCTGCACACTCAGGGCCAGGTCTGCGCACGCAGTGAGCTTCAGTCCATCACAGGACTGAAGATGACCATCATCGACGACCACGTCTCGCGCCTAATCGATGACGGCCGCTTGCGCCGCATTCGGGATGGTGTCTTCGCGCCAATGATGGGCCGGCCCGAGCCCGAGGCCGTATCGATGACGGAGTTGCCGGAGGGGCTGGTGATCATTGAGGCCGGTGACCAGCAATTGCGCGTCAATGAAGCCACTGCCCGGCGCATCGCCCGCATGTTCCAGGGCTACGCTATGCAGTTTTCCAACATGCAGACCCAGCACGATATGGGCGCCATCCTGACTGAGTTCACAGTGCGCAACCGGCACCAGGCCGATGAGATCCTGGAGCTTCGCAAGGTGGTGCAGCAATTGCAGAAGAGGGTGCAGGATGGGGATGCGGGGCAGATGTCTCTAATTACGTAGGTGAGACATTTGCTAACATGCAGACTCAGTAAACTCGATTTTGGTGATTTATGGACCAATTGCAATATAAACGAGATAATATAGATCAAGCGTTCGGCGCCCTCAAGGTGCTTAGTAAATTGATGGATGAGCGATATAACAACGTTAATTTTAGTGGAAAGGTCGGTAGTCTAAGGTCTATATACTTATTGGATAGTGATAAAAATGATGAAAAGTTGGTTAATAAAAATATAAAAAACACCATCACCGAGCTAAAAGATATTGCAAGGGATATAGAGCACCATGTTGCGCAGTATGGTGGCGTCTCCGGAGAGGATCTTAAACAATTTAGGCAAATAATTAGTCAGTTTTACGATTACACTGAAAATGCTAATTTTGGCCCCGCAGGAAGGCCGACCGAAGAAACCAAGTTAATGGAATTGGGTAAGTTAGAGGGGCGTCTGAGAGATTTGCAGGAGCGCGAGCTAAACATTTCGGAATCCATTAACAAGCTTCAAGCTCGCGTAGAAAAATATGAGGCAGAGAAAAAGCAGTACTTTGAAAGCTTGAAGGGATCCCTGGAAGAGGCGATGAGGGAGAATCAGCGGGAACTGGCGAAAAGCGTCGACTCAATAAATGAGCTGTATACCGAGGAGTCCGCCAAGTTGAATCAAAAGAGTCAAGATATAGATGTGCTTATTTCTGTAATAGGCGGTAAGGCTATATCCGGAGGATTTATAAAAAATGCAGTGGAAGAAAAGAAGGTTGCGGATTACTTCAGGGGGGCTGCAATATTGGCAATGTTAGGGATGGCTGGGTTTCTTTGGCATAGTCTTGATTCTAATGGTTCCAGTCTCTTGGATCCGTCGGTAGTGGCCCTAAAAATCGGGTTTGCTGTATTTTCTTCTTTTGTCGTGGCTTATCTGGCAAAGCAATCTGCTTTACATAGGTCTCAGCAGCACAAATACCAGCAAAAGGCGTTTGATCTGAGTGGAATAAATACTTACATTGCAACTCTTCCGGCCTCTGATCAGCATGCGTTGAAGGTGAAAATTGCGGAGAAGATTTTTGTGCCGCCGGAGACATTGATGGCTATTGAGGCCTCTGGATTTGGAGCGAACGAACTGCTCGGCAAACTTATTGATAAGCTGGAGATCCCAGCGAAGACTAAGACCACCCCTTAGGGTTCGCCTAAAAGACACGCGCCCGGGAGACTCTTGGGCATGCCATCTTCACCGCATCCCGATCAAACCCCCAGCGCAGGGGGCGCAGCCCCCGGCCCCCGCTCCCCTGACTGGGAGCGCATAGAGCTGGACTACCGGGCCGGCATCAAGAGCCTGCGCGAAATCGCCGAGGGCTCCGGCACCAGCCACGTCAACATCTCGAAGCGCGCCAAGAAGCTGGGATGGACGCGAGACCTCACCGCCAAGATCCAATCCAAGGCCGATGCGCTGGTTAACGCGGCCCTGGTTAACACCCCGGTTAACAATGCGTCTCCTGCGGCAGAGCGCGAGACGGTTGAGGCGGCTGCTTCCACCCAGGCTTCAGTTCGGCTCGGCCAGCGCGAGGACATCGTGCGGTGCCGGCGGATCAATATGGGCCTTATGGACGAGCTGGAGCAGCAGAGCGCCAGTCCTGAGCTATTTGCCGAGGTGGCCGCCATCCTGCGCAGCGCCCCGGCCGAGGAACTGACCAAGGAGCAGCGCAGCAAGCTGGCCGAGGCGGCGGGCAAGGCTTCCAGCTTGGCAAACCGCAGCAGCACCATGCGGTCCCTGTCCGAATCCCTGCGCGTGCTCATCGGGCTGGAGCGCCAGGCCTATGGCATCCGTGACGAGATGCCCGAGCCACCGGCCGAGGGCATGGAGAGCGTGACCACAGCTGAGCTGCTGGCCATGCGCGATTTGGTGAGGGCGCGCGCATGAGCCTATCTCCCGAGAAGCAGGCCGCCATGCTGGCCATGATCGAGCGGGAACTGGCGGCGCGGCAGCTGGACCAGTACGGCCCCTACGGCAAGCAGCGAGAGTTCCACCGTGCTGGCGCGTCGTTCAGCGAGCGCCTGTTCATGGCCGGCAACCAGCTCGGCAAGACCAAGGCCGGCGGCGCCGAGTGGGCCATGCACCTGACCGGCCGGTATCCCGACTGGTGGGATGGCGCCACCTTCGACAAGCCCGTGACCTTCTGGGCCGGCTCCGTGACTAGCGAAGCCACGCGCGACAACCCGCAGCGCATGCTGCTGGGTCCGCCGGCCACGGTGGATGCCTGGGGCACGGGCATGGTGCCGCGCGATGCCATCAAGGCCACCACGCGCGCCATGGGCGTTGCCAACCTGCTGGACAGTGCCGTGATCCGCTGGGGTGGTGGCGGCGACGTGCAGGCCGGCGAATCCATCATCGCCTTCAAGTCCTACGAGAAGGGCCGCGAGAAGTGGCAGGGCCCGACCGTGGATGGCGTCTGGTTCGACGAGGAGCCGCCGCAGGACATCTACGCCGAGGGCTTGACCCGGACCAACAACGGCCAGCGCGGCCAGTTCGCGCAGACCACCTTCACCCCGCTGCTGGGCATGTCGGACGTGGTGATGCGCTTCCTGATGCCAGAGGCCGACGACCCTGGCGCCAAGGCCCGGCACGTCACCAGCATGACCATCTGGGACGTTGACCACTACTCGCTGGAGCAGAAGCAGTCCATCGTCGCCAGCTACCCGGCGCACGAGCGGGAGGCGCGCTCCAAGGGCATCCCGACGCTGGGCAGCGGCCGGATCTTCCCCGTGGAAGAAGACAGCATCAAGGTGCAGCCCTTCCCGATCCCTGCGCACTGGGTGCGCATCAACGGCCTGGACTTCGGCTGGGACCATCCCACTGCTGCCGTGCAGCTGGCCTGGGACCGGGACAGCGACTGCCTCTATGTGACGCAGGGCCACAGGCAGAAGGAGGCCACACCCATCCTGCACGCCGCAACCATCAAGGCCTGGGGCGACTGGGTGCCCACGGCATGGCCTCACGACGGCCTGCAGCACGACAAGGGCAGCGGCGAGCAGCTGGCCGTCCAGTACGCGAGGGCCGGGCTGAAGATGCTCAAGGATCGCGCCACCTTCGAGGACGGCAGCAACGGCGTCGAGGCCGGCCTGATGGAGATGCTGCAGCGCATGCAGACCGGACGGTTCAAGGTGTTCGCGCACCTGGAGGACTGGTTCAGCGAGTTCCGCCTGTACCACCGCGAGGACGGCAAGGTCGTGAAGAAGCAGGACGACCTGATGAGCGCCACCCGCTACGCCGTGATGATGAAGCGCAAGGCCATCGTGCGGCCGGCCCCGGCCCGCGCTGCAGCCTCGGCCTGGCAGCCACTGGACAACGAGATAGGGTACTGACATGCAAGCCACCACCAACCATGGGGGCCTGCTGGCCCAGCAGCACGACGATAGCGGCGAGCCTCAGCGCGACCTGCGCGCCGAGTTCGTCCTGACGCTCCTGTCCAAGCGCCGAGAGGCCATTGCCGGCCGTGCCGGCTCCGGCATCGAGGAGGAGTGGACCGAGGACGAGGAGCACTACCAGGGCATCGACGACGCCAACCGCAATTTCCAGAACGCCAACCAGCTGTACCGCAGCAGGAAGGCGGCGATGATCGGTGGCCAGCCCAAGCAGCAGGGCCCGGCCCGGTCGGTGGTGTTCCTGAACATCACGCGCCCCTACACCGATGCGGCCAGCGCCCGCGTGGCGGACATGCTGCTGCCCACGGATGACCGGGCATGGGAGATCAAGGCCACGCCTTTGCCGACGCTCAGCCCGGCATTGCGCCAGCGGCTGATGGATGTCATGGGCGGGATCTACAAGCAGAAGACCGTGGAGGAGTTCGTCCAGGAGCAGATCCGCAATGCGGCCGAAGCTGCCAAGGGCATGCAGCGCGCGATCGAGGATTCGCTGGTCGAGAGCAACTGGCATGGGGAAATGCGACAGCTGATCGAGGACTCGGCGCGCATCGGCTCCGGCATCTTCAAGGGGCCGTACCCCGTGATGCGCACCAGCCGGATGGCCATCAAGGACCCAGCGACGCAGACCACACAGTTCGTCAAGTTCGATGAGATCAAGCCCGGCTCCAAGCGTATTGACGCGTGGAACTTCTTCCCTGACCCAGCCTGCGGGGAGAACATCCACAACGGCAGCTACACCTGGGAGCGCGAGCACATCGGCCGGCGCCAGATCAAGGAGATGCTGGCCGACCCCAGCTACGAGACCGCCGAACTGCTGGCCGTGCTGCGCGAAGGCCCGGCTCGCACCCGCGAGGGCACGGAAGCCGTTTACCGGCCGGGCGAGGACGAGTTCGAGATGTGGATCTTCTACGGCCACTGCGCCCGCGAGCACCTGGCGCGCCTGGGTGTGGAGATGGAAGAGGGCGACGAGGACCGCGTGCCCACCATGGCCGTGATGATCAATGACCGCTTGGTCAAGGTCGTGCTCAGCCCCCAGGAGGATGGCGAGTTTCCCTATGACGTGCTGGCCTGGCAGCGCCGTCCCGGCATGCCCTGGGGTGTCGGCATCAGCCGGCAGGTCCGCACGGCACAGCGCATGCTCAATGGCTCGGCCCGCGCCATGATGGACAACGCCGGCCTGTCGGCCTCGCCCCAGGTGATCATCGGCAACGGGATCACACCCCAGGACGGCAACTATGGGTTGCGTCCCGGAAAGGTCTGGCGCGCCGAAGCCGACGCGGACGCCTCAGACGTGCGCGCCGCCTTCAATGCCTTCGTGGTGCCCAGCGTGCAGGCCCCGCTGATGAACATCATCAACTTCGCCCTCAAGATGGCGGAGGACACCACGGGCATGCCGGCCATGCTGCAGGGCATCCGCGGCGATGCGCCCAACACCCTGGGCGGCATGCAGATGCAGAACAACAACGCCACCAGCGTGCTGCGGCGCCTGGCCAAGCGCTTCGACGACTACATGACCCGGCCGCACATCCAGCGGTACTTCGACTGGATGATGACCTACTCGGACGACGAGTCCATCAAGGGTGACTTCCAGATCGACGTGCGCGCCAGCTCGGCCCTGGTCGAGCGCGACGCCCAGCAGCAGTTCCTGATGACGCTGCTGCAGGTGTCGGCCAATCCCATCTACGAGCTGGACCCCGCCAAGCTGGCGGCCGAGCTGTGCAAGGGCCAGCGCCTGGATCCCACCAACTTCCAGTACACGGACGAGCAGAAGGCCCAGCGTGCCCAGCAGGGCCAGGACCCGACGCTGCAGGCCAAGGCCAAGCTGCTGGAGGCTCAGGCCGGCAAGACCGATGCAGAAGCAGGCAGGGCGCGTGCACAGACCGTGGGCGTGAACGTGGACACCTTGTACAGCGGCACCCAGGCCGCCCAAGTCCTCGCCTTGAACCCCGGCGCGGCGCCAGTCGCCGACGGGCTGTTGCGCTCGGGCGGTTATGTCGACCAGGATGCTGCGCCCATCGTGCCGCAGCCGTCGGGCTGGATCACGCCGGAACAGCAGCCCGACCCTGGCGCCGTGCCCAACAACACCGACCCGCTGACGCCGCTGCGCCCGGACAGCCCGCTGCTTGGCGTGCGCCAGGGCATCGAGACGCCGGCCGCTGACGGCGCGCGGGGCTGACCCCCGGCCAGGGTTCGCCAGGGGTGGCGCTTCCCGGAACACTGGCCTCCATGACACAGGGCATCGATTTCACCTCACCGACGTGGCGCGCCATTGAGCGCCATGCCAACGCGCAGATCGACACCCTGCGCAAGAAGAACGACAGCCCAACCATGGACGCGCTGCGCACCGCTGAACTGCGTGGGCGCATCGCGGCCTGGAAAGAACTGCTTGCGCTGGCCCCGTCAGCCCAGGCACAACCCGCCGACGCTGGTGGCGAGAGCTACTGACCTTGGCATGAAACACAGGAGTGCATGACGCATGGATCCGCAACAACAGCAGGAACAGGCGCAGGAGCGGGCAGCTTTCGAGCAGGCCTTTGCCAGCGTGACCGGAACGGAGCCGCCGCCGGCCCCCGCCGCAGCATCTTCGGATGCAACGGCCGAGGCTGGTGCAGCGCCCGCGCCGGCACCTGCAGAAGCCCCCGCACCAGCGCCCGCAGCCGCAGCGCCTCAGGCCAGCGATGCACCACAGGACGGCGCTGACGCTCCGCCCGCTCCCGAGGGGCAGCAAGCCCAGCCGGGGCAGGCGACTGCGGAGGACGACCCGGTGGTGTTCGAGGGCTACAAGCGCAGCGAGCTGCAGCGCCTGCTGGGCAGCGCCGCCAAGGTGGACTCCCTCGAGCAGCAACTGCGCAAGGCCAACGGCAAGATCGGCGAACTCAACAGCCGCCTGCAAGCCCCGCCTCCCGCAGCAGCCCCGACGCCAGCACCGGCGCCCGAGCTGCCCCCGGAGTTGCAGCAGTTCGAGAAGGACTATCCCGACGTTGCCAACTACGTCCGTGCCCTGGGCATCACGCCCCAGCAACAACGCCAGGAAGCCCCGCCGGCTCCCGTGCAGCAGCCCGTGGCCACGGGTGGCGAGCACACAGCCCCGGCCGAGCATGACCCTGCAGCGCTGGAGCTGGCCGTGCTGGACCGCATGCACACAGGCTGGCGCGACAAGGTGGGCTCGCAGGAATTCAACCTGTGGCTCACCGCACAGGGGGAGCAGGTGCAGCAGGAGTTCGCGGAAGCGGGCACTGCTGACAGCCTGGGCGCTGTCATCGGCAAGTACGACCAGTGGACCGCTGCCCGCTCCGCCGCCGCCGACAAGGCCGCGAAGGGGCAGCAGCGGCTCAAGGCTGCCGTGACGCCCAGCGGCAACGCGCCGCGTCCCCAGACCGCGCCCACCGAAGAGGAAGAATTTTTGGCCGCCTTCCAGGCCACCGTGGGCCAGCGCTGACATAGCCAAGCCCGAAGGAGAACATCATGGCTCAATTTGAGAGCGGCACCCCGGCGCCGCGGATTGGCAAGATCAAGGGCGACATCCTTGGTCATGCCGTAATAAACGAGGTGCTGGGCATCACTGGCCAGCAGCGCGCGCTTCCCAAGAACCAGGGCAAGACCATCGTGCACCGCCGCTACCTCCCCTGGGGTGCAGCGAACACGGACTGGAACACCCGCAACCGGCCCGAGGCGGACCCGGTGGCCCACGAGTTGACCGAAGGCGTCACGCCCGGCGCTGACACGCTGGTGCCGCAGGACATCCAGGTCACCATCAAGCAGTACGGCTGCCTCTACCAGCTCACCGACCAGACGGTGGACACGTACGAGGACGACGTGCCCGCCGAGATGAAGAAGCAGTGCGGCGAGCGCATTGCCCTGGTGCGCGAGATGATCCGCTACGGCGTGCTCAAGGCCTGCACCAATGCGTTCTACGCGGGCGGTGGCGCCAGCCGTGCAGCCGTGAACGCGAAGATTGGGTTGAACCTGCTGCGCAAGATCAGCCGCAACCTGCAGGCCAACCATGCCAAGCGCATCACGGGCATCCTGGCTCCCTCGGTGATGGTCGCCACGAAGCCCGTGGAAGCCAGCTACCTGGTCTTCGTGCACACCGATGCCGAGGCTGACATCCGTGATCTGCCGGGCTTCACGCACGTCAGTGCCTACGGCAGCCGCAAGCCGGTTCACACCCAGGAAATCGGCTCCTGCGAGAACTTCCGCTTCATCACCAGCGCGGAACTGGCGCCCTATGCCGGCGCAGGTGCAGCCATCGGCAGCACCGGCCTGACGGGCGCGACCAACGTGGACGTCTACCCGTTCATCATGGTCGGCGAGGACGCCTGGGGCCAGCTGGCACTGCGTGGTTCCGACTCCATCGACCCGACCTACATCCCGCCCGGGGTGAAGGACAAGAGCGATCCGCTGGGCCAGCGCGGCTACGTGGGCGCCAAGTTCTACATGGCCTGCACCATGCTCAACGAGGGCTGGATGGCGGTGGCCGAGGCGGGCGTGACTGCCCTGTAAGCCGATAGGCGAACCACCCCGGGGCTGCCGCCGCGCCGCCTCGGGGCTCTTTCTCCAGACTGAAGAAGGGCCACACCATGGCAACCACCCCCCGTAAGAATGAACTGGACGCCACCAACGAGTACCTGGGCGCCACGCCTCCCATGGAGTTCGGCATCGTGCCCGACTTCTCGCCCGAGATCATCGACAGCCCGGTGACGCTCAAGGATGCCGAGCTGGAAGCCTTCATGAACGAGCCTGTGATGGTCACGGTGCTGTCCGGCGGCCGCGACAACGAGGCACCGTTCGTGCAGGTCTCGGTGAACGGCGTCATCCAGATGTTCCGCCGCAACCGTCCCATTGTGGTCAAGCGCAAGTTCGTCGAGCGCCTGGCCCGCGCCAAGGAGACCGGCTACGACCAGGAGCTGGACGACCGCCTGGGCGAGCGCATGAACGTGGTGCAGCCCATCAACAGCTTGCGCTACCCGTTCCAGGTGAACCGCGACGACAACCGACTGGGCCAGGCCTGGCTGCGTTCGATCCTCGCGTCCTGACCTGAAGGCCCGCCATGACCCTCAACGACCTGATCAAGCAGTACCGGGCCGACGCGCTCGACCAGGGCCGGGCCGTCGGCGGTGGCGACAGCGATGTCTTCTGCACCGACGAGCTGCTGACCATCTACGCCAATGAGGCCCAGGTCGAAGCCTGCCGCCGTGGCCAGCTCCTGCGCGATTCGGTCTCGCCGATGTGCCGCATCGCCTTCCTGGCCGGCGCCGAGACGGTGGATCTGGACAGCAGGGTGGTGCGCATCCTGCGCGCCTTCATCAACGGCCAGGAGGTCGGCGAGATCTCGGTGGACGAGATGGACTGCTACCACCCGGGCTGGCAGTTCCAGGAGCGCCAGGACGTGCCTCAGCGCCTGGTGGCCGGCATGACCACTGGCAAGCTGCACCTGTGGCCCAGGCCTGCAGCAGACGGTGAGCTGCGCCTGACGGTGCAGCGCCTACCGCTCAAGCCCATGCGCGCCTGCGTGGACAAGCCAGAGATCCGGCCCGAGCTGCACTTCGCCCTGGTGCACTGGATGCTGTACCGGGCCTATGGCCGTGAGGACACCGACATGCACAACGACGCCAAGGCCGCCGTGGCCCTGGCCAAGTTCGAGGCGGAGTTCGGGCGCAAGGCCAGCGGGCGGAATGAAGAATGGGTGCGCTCGCGCGAGGTGGGTGTGCCGGGGCCGCTGGCGTAAAAAAAGCCCGCGAAATGCGGGCTGTGTTTTATTGCGCGACGCTCAGTCGTCAAGCTCAGATGGTGCGAGTGGTTGCTGAGACAGCTGCTGAATCAAACTTGCACGATAGAAGGTCAATGCTGTCGCGGCTTGCTGAACGTAGTTTAAATTGTCAGTGCCTGACATTGGGGCTATTAGCAATTCGGGCTTTGTAGAAAGCACAATTTCGATGTAGCGATCTGCCAACTCGGCTGCGGCCAAATCCTGCGGTTCAAATTTGCTCATTTCAAATTCCTGTGTTGTGGAGCAAATAGCATAGAGCGCTTGAGTTACGGCTTCCTTGCGACACCCCCACTGGGGTTCGACGCGCCGACAGCATATCCGCACACTGCCATGAGCAACTCCGCAAGGAACACTCATGGCCACGAATCCCCTCCTCGAAGCAGCCCAGCGGCGTGACGCGCTGATCAACCAGATTCCGGTGGGCGGCAATCCGCAGGCGCCCACGCCCGACGGCTCCCAGAACAATCCCCTGAACAACGACTTTGGCCGCAACTTGGCCGCGCTGCCCAGTGCTGGCGGCATCCCTGGCGCTGCGCTGCGTGGTACTGGCCTGGTTGCGCGGGCCTTCGGTGCATCGCAGCCAGCCATGTCGGGGCTGGGCCAGGCCGCCCAGGCTGCTGCACCCTATGCGCCCGTGGTGGGCGGCGGTGCTGCGCTGGCCACTGCTGCCGGCGCGCAGAGTCCAGCGCCCGCCAGCCCGATCACGCGCCAGTCCAATCCGCTCGTGGCCGCGGCCATGGAGCAGCAGGCGAGTGCGCCCGGCTCCCCTGGCTCCCCTGGAGCCGCAGCTGCGCCCATGCCTGGACCTGCCGCACCTTCTGGCCCGGCCAACATCACGCGCGACGGCAACAGCTACAGCGGCCCCGCTGGTATCAGCGGCGACATCTCCATCAACGGCAAGCCTCCTGGCGGCACCATGAACTCGCTGCCCAGCGGAGCCACGCCAGGATCGCAGATGCAGGGCATCGCCCCCGGCCTGTCAACCTCGCTGGGCAACCCCCTGGTGCAGGCCGCCATTGCCCACAGCGGCAACGACTGGGCCTCACGCAACGCGCTGCGCAACGCCGAGGTGTCGGCCAGCTCCATCAAGAACACCCAGCAGTGGGGCGGTCGTGGGGCCGAGAACAACCCCGCCGTGCAGAAGTACCAGGCCATGCTGGCGACTGACCAAGTGCTGCAGCAGGCCGCCCCAGGTCTGCAGGCAGAGGGCATGCGCCAGGGCAATGCTCTCGTGCGCGCAGCCATGGAGCAGCAGGGTCAGAGCCAGCGTGCCGGCATGCAGGCCGGGCTGACTCAGCAGCGCCTGGACATGGACCGTGAGACGCAGGGATACACGAACCGCACGAACCGACTGGTGGAGGCTGCGCGCAATCAGGTGGCCCAGCAGCAGGACCCGACCAAGCGCCGCAGCCTGGTGCAGTACATGCGGGACATCGAGGGCGCCCAGACCCCCAGCGATTGGGATGTGAAGGTCACTCCGACCACCAAGAACCTGGACGGCTCGACCTCGATGGGCAGCGTCATTCGCCACAACAGGGCTACGGGGCAGGTGGAGCAGGTGCCGATGGGGCAGGGTGGCGGCCAGCCTCCGTCGCGCGAAAGCCTAGTGCGCGGCCAGATCTACCAGACCCCGCGAGGGCAAGCTCGCTGGAACGGCACGGCTTTCGATCCGGTGTGATCAGTTGCGAGCGGGTGGCAGGCCGTAGGCCTCTTCGTAGGTGAAGGACTTTTCATACAGCCGCCTGCACGCAACCCCAATCAGCTCCGCCGCCCTGGTGCTCCGCGTGTCCCCGGCCTTCTTCGCTGTGCACTCTGGCCCGGACTTGAACCCCAGCATGCCCCGGCCATCTCCCTGGGGCACGGCCTGAATCCCGCCCGGGTGCTCAGCGCTGCAGACCTGGAACACCGCCTGGGCTGCGACGTCGTTCTGCGTGCCCGGGAGCTTGTCGAGGAGGCACGTGGCCATGTTGGCGGCCAGGGCGGGGCCTGCAGCAGCCAAGCACAGCGCCAAGATCGTGGAGCGAGATCTCATCAAGAGGTCTCTTCAATGAGCTTGTGAGTTTTGAGGAGTTTCTCCCGGATCTCCCTGAGCCGCTGGTGCTGCTGTTCCAGCTGGCCCTCCAGCGCTGCCAGCTGGTGGAGGGTTCGGGCCTCTTCAGCGCGCAGCATTCGAACCTCGCGCCAATACTGCTCAACGCATTCCGCCGTAGCCACACTGCTCATGGATGCTCCTCCTGAAAGTGAATGTAGCAGGAGGCGGATTGGCTCAATGCCCAGCTTCCCTAAGCATTTCCTCTAATACCTCGATCCGTCCTTCGATACGGCGCAAATCCAGTTCGAGTTCAGGGTCCTCGGCTTCGGATGCCTGGAGCTGCGCCTCTGCAAAGGCCTTCTTCGCTCGCAGATGGTCCAGCCTGTCTTCCATCGCTCTGATGTCCGGGGCGCTCATAGGTGGAACCTCCTCGACGCAATGTAGCAGTAGGCTGCCTGCATGGGGGCGAGGTGGACCAGGGCGCAGGGAAATCAGTCGGCCAGGGCGGGGGCACGCAGGAGGAGGGCGGGGAGGAAGAGGAGGGGGCGCATGGGCGGAATGTAGCAGGGCGGCTGGGAGGGGGCCGGAGTCAGCTTTCGCAGCGAGCCCCAGGTCGGCGACCACTGCGTATTGACGACGTGAAGTTGTGTCTAGGGCGCGACAGCAGCGAAGATTGACTGGTCTGCCTGTGCCTTTTAGGGCTGTTCGAAGGATCACCTACGTGGTCGTGTGCCACACTTCAGACCGTTGCGCCCATGGCGCGTGTCATATGCAAGAGTTGTGGCACTACGAAAGTGATAATGCTAAAAAAGATCTATATTGAAAAGTTCCGCTCTTGTGAGAATGTTGAAATTTCTGATTTCAGTAATTTTCTCGTTTTTGTCGGTAAAAATGGAGTGGGGAAAACAAATATTTTTCGCGCAATAGCATGGGCTGCAAAACAAGTAAAAACTGGCGAATTGAGCGAGGAAGAGCCGGGATCAATTTATCCTGCCGCAGTAAGCCTGGAGCTGCAAATCGGTGGTAAAACTCTTGTCTATAAAGTAGGCTTGAGGACAGAGTTCAAAAATGCGGATGGAAGCCCGGAGTTCCTATACCATTTGGAAGAATCCCTGTCCGCAAGATTGCAGGATGGCCTAGAGGATCGTATTTTTATTCGCAAAGATGGTGTTGTTAAGGTTGGTATAGATGGCGCACAGTTCCCAGTTGGCGACAGGTCAATGGCGTGTACTGCCGTTATGGCGCTTTTGCCAGCACACGTCGTCACAGCAGTAGTAAAAGAGTTTCACGCCTTTCTTAGTAAGGTTAGCTACAACCACTTGGATACGCCATCATCTGAAAATACTTCCCGTTTCGCACTCCACCAGGACTATGTCCAGTGGCAGAAAAGTGGAGAGCTATCAAATTCAGATCCATCTCAGGTTGAACTAATGCTTCTTGATATGCAGCTCAAGAACAAGGATAAGTTTGATGAAGTAATAAGTCTGCTTTCTCATGTTGGAATAATTAAATCTTTCGAAATCGTTGACTTGGCGCTAGATAAAAAAAACGTTCCTCGTTTTCATCTTTTCAACTGGTTTCCTAAACATTACGACTCCGACGAGCCTAGAACGTGGACAGATCTTTCATTTGGCACTAGACGATTAATTAAATTATTTGTATATTTCTTTTATCAAGATGACGCTGTTTTCATGCTGGAGCAGCCTGAAGATGGAATCCATTCTGGTTTGCTGCATCAGATTATTCCGATGCTTAGGGCTTATGCCGATGGAAGGCAGCTATTTGTTGCAACGCATTCCCCAGAAGTGATGAACGCATCTGACCCAGAAGAAGTACGTATTGTTGATTTTGTGGGAAATCGCACTTCCGTGAGGCAGTTGAGTGCCAATGAATTGGAGGCCGCGTGCGAGTATCTGCGCAGTGACGGACCATTGTTTAATTTCGTTTCAATGATAGAGGGATAATGTTTGCTATTCTTGCTGAAGATAGATCTGATTTTTTAACTTTAAAAGAGATAATATGGAAGCTCTGCGGTGATAAAAGTTTGGCTATTAAAGGCAGGGGTTTTGGATCTGGATCTGAGTTGTTGAAAGATGGCGCGCGTGAGTTAAAGGCTCTCTTAAATATTGGCACCATAAAGTCCGTTATTGTTTGTCACGATGCAGATGATTATTGCGCTAACAAAAAGCATGAAGAGATCTATAACAAAGTAATTCGGCCTGTCGTTCGTAGCGATTCCGAGGCTGTGTCTATAGTGCCTATTTCAATGATAGAGTCTTGGATACTTGCAGATATTAATGCTTGCCGTAAAGTTTTTCTATCTCTACCTGCGCAAAAGGAGGTTGTTACTCCAGAGTCGTGTAGACAGCCCAAGAATGAAATCGAGCGAGTATGTAAAAATGGAGCCAAGCCGAGGTATTCAAATGCTACGCATAATCAGCTAATTGCTCCTCATCTGGATCTGAAGAAAATCTATCAGCGCTGCCCATCTTTTCGACCGTTGACCTATGCAGTGGATGAAATTTATCTTGGGAAACGTCGAGACGCAAAAGAGTGGAAGTAGTGAGAGTAGGAAGCCCGCCCCGCGCGGGCTTCGTCGTTTCTGGGCGCTGGTGGCGCGCGCCCTGCACCTTGGACAATGCTCCCCATGCTCAAGTGCTCCATCACCCGCAGCGGCGTCACCTACAGCGCGGACTACGAGGCGTTTGGGGAGACGCTGCTGGTGTTTCTTCCTGACGATTCCTCCAGGGAGAATCTGCTTCATGGCCGAGATCCAGAGGCGGCGGCGTTGGAGTGCCTCCTCTTCTACATCCACACGCTGGAGGATGAAGCCAAGCGCGGGGCTGGATGAAGCGCAGTTGGGGCTTCGCCGTTTCTGGGCCTGTTCCAAGCACGGCCTGCAGTTTGTCGTGCCTCAGGAGGGTAGAGAATTCCCCTCTGCCACCAAGGTGCGGATCGCTGCACATTTCTGGCCGGAGCCCCGAACACATGTCACGCAAGTACAAGTCCCTGATGCAGGAGAAAGCTGCATTGGACGCCCAGATCGCTGAGCACTATGGAGCCATGAGGCTCGATGCGATTGATGCAGCACGGGCTCTGGTGAAGCACCACGATCTCAAAGTCGGCGATCTCTTCGCACTGAACACGCCCCCAAACGCACGGTATCGGAATCCCACGACCGGCGAGACCTGGACGGGCCGTGGTCGGACTCCTCGGTGGATCGAGGGCCGAGATCGGAAGCCCTTTGAGGTCTGAACATCAGTCAGCCATGAGTGGGCTTTCCATGCCACCATCGCGCCATGACTCGCACGCCACTCCTTCAGTTCACCAGCGTCCGCACGAGCGTTGTGGGCGGCAAGACGCTCATCGGCCTCAAGCACACGGCCAAGACATCGGCAGGCCTGCCTGTGTCCACGACCTGGATCGATATGCCTCCCGAGGATGTGGAACGACTGATCAAGACGCTGCAGGACACGCTGGCCGAGCTGGGCCGCGAGTAGCCGGGCGTGCCTGCCATGGGCACCTGCTTGGCAAGAAAAAGGCCCGCTGGGCGGACCTGGCTGCCTGTGCGGCAGTGAACCGTCCGGGACATTGATGATGATGGTGCCATCCTTTCTGAGCTGCCTCTGCGGCAGTGAACCCGGCTGAACGCATCACGTTCCAGTCCCGCATATTCTGAGCTGCCTTTGCGGCAGTGAACCGACATCGATCTCATGGTCGTGCAGCAGCAGTTTTCTGAGCTGCCTATGCGGCAGTGAACAGTGGGCCAGTCGCTGTCATAGCACCTGAACTTTTCTGAGCTGCCTATGCGGCAGTGAACAGTGGGCCAGTCGCTGTCATAGCACCTGAACTTTTCTGAGCTGCCTATGCGGCAGAGAACTGCTCGGCTTTGATGAGGTTGTAGTCGACGTATTTCTGAGCTGCCTCCTCGGCAGTGCCCAAAGCGTACCACTCCACGCCCCCGCCCAGGGTTCGCGCGATCCCTTTGGCTGCTGGCGGGGCGCAACTACGATATAACTACGCAGTCGCGCCTGTGGGTGCGTGGATTGAAATTCCCTCATCATCACCATCATCTCTATCGCAATGGTCGCGCTCTTCGCGGGTGCGTGGGTTGAAACAATCGCCAGAGTGGGCAGTTTGAGCAGCAGCCGGGTCGCGCCCCGTTTGGGCGCGTGGGTTGAAACCAAGCTGAATACGAGGGTTCGATTCCCTCTACCCGTCGCGCCCCTCGCGGGCGCGTGGATTGAAACAGGTAGGCTAGTGCGATGTCGCCGGCCGAGCCGTCGTCCGCCTCGCAGGGCGCGTGGATTGAAATTCCTTTTAGATCATGTTTACGTCCCCCAGTGGGAGTAGTCACCTTACTTGAGGTGTAGCGGATGCGGTGGGAATCACTTCTGCTGCACCGTCGTTCGGGCCGCACCTGCGGGTTTTTCTTCGTCTGAGCGTACCCCCTGCAGGGTTCGCTTGCCTCGGTCTCTGTGGCGAGACTGAGGCATGGCAAATGGCTCTTTCTCCTATGAGGAGGCCTTCGGTCCTCCATCCGCCGGCGGCAGCACTGCACAACAGCAGGGCGGCAGCTTCTCCTATGAAGACGCGTTCGGGCTCCCTTCTGCCAAAACCAAGTCCCGCAACCCCCTGGCCGTCCTGAACGACACGGCCATCGAGGCAGCGAACGCGGCAGCCGGCGGTGTCTCGGCGGCGGCCAACTTCGTGAAGCCCGGCAACGATGTCTCGGGCTGGATCGACAAGAACATCATCCAGGCCGGCGAAGCTGCGCAGAGCGATGTGGTCAAGGCCTCGAAGCAGCAGTTCCGCCAGGAGGTGCAGGACGCTGATGGTGTTGGCGGCGAGTTGGCGGCCGTGGGCAAGTACGTGGCGCAGAACCCGCTGCTGGCTGCGGCGCAGGCGGCAGGTTCGTTCGCTGGGCCTGGCCTGGCGGTGAAGGGTGCCGGGCTGGTTGGCCGCGCTGCTGGCCTTGGCGGCAAGGCCGTGGAGATGGCCGGGCGCGCGGGCGGTGTTGCTGCTGGTGCTGCGATGGCTGGTGGTGATGCTGCTGGCACGGCCTACGACCTGGCCAAGCAGGGCGGCGCCACAGAGGACCAAGCTGTTTCTGCGGCGCGCGGTGCCAGCGTGCTGCCGGCTGTGATCGGTGGTGCTGGTGGTGCCTTCGGTGCTGAGCGGCTGCTGGCCGGCGGCAAGGGCTTTGCTGGTGGTGCTGCAGCGCGTGCCCTGAAGACCGGGGCCAGCGAGGCGGCGCAGGAAGGCTTGGAAGAGGGCGTCACCCAGTACGAGGGCCAGCGGGCGGCCATGCCGTTCGACCCGAGCATCGATCCCTCGAAGGGCGTGGCGGCGGCTGCCGGCATGGGCGCGGCCCTGGGCGGCGTCACAGGCGCCGGCACTTCGCTGCTGACCGGCGGTCACTCGCGGGCCCAGCAGCCGCAGCAGGGCGAGCAGCAGGTCCAGGACACGCTGCCCGACGTGCGCAGCTACGCCGCCACCATCGACCAGATGGTCCTGCCCGAGAGCCAGCAGGAATACCGCGACATGCTGGCGCGCGCCACGGATGAGAGCCTGTCCGTGACCGAGCGGGAGGCTGCGGCCAATGCGCTGCACCGAGCCTTCAATCCTGACCTGTACCAGCGCACACGGCCAGAGCCCCTGCAACTGGGCAACCAGCCGCCCGAGCGCCTGATCTCCTTCCCTGATGGCAGTGTCGGCCGCGTGGGCGAGGTGGAGAGCTACCTGGCCAACCTGCCCGAGGACCAGCGGGAGGAAGCCCGGGCCAGGATCATGGGCCAGTCCATCCGCGAGGTGAACGACCCAGCTGCACAGCAGGCCCGCCGCTGGTGGGAGAACTACGGCGACGGCGCGCCCCAGGCGCCAGGCCCCGACTACCTGGCCGAAGTCCAGGCCGCCGTGCGCAGCGGCACGCAGTTCTCCACCCAGCAGACGGTGGACACGGTGCGCGATGCCATGGAAGACGCCTGGCTGGCCGAGAACGTGGGTGCTGATCCTGCTGGTGCGCCAGCCCCTGGTGCTGGGCTGCAGGCGGCCGATGCCATGGGCGTGCAGCTGCAGGGCCAGTTCCAGCAGTCCAGCGAGGATGCCGGTATCGCAGCCGTGGACGCCCGCGTGCGCACGGGCCGCATCTTGTCCGGGCTGCAGAACCTGCTGGATGGCGGGGCCGAGAACAGTGCGCAGGTGCTGGGCGGCCTGAACGAGCGTCTGGCCCGCATCAACGAGCAGCCGCTGGACACCGCCGAGACGCAGCGCGTGCGCCGCATGGTGGACGCCTACATGGGGTTCCGGGGTGTTGGCGAGCCTGCGCCGCTGCCAGCCGACCGTGCGCCAGCCGTCGACCTCTTCGCAGACAACGCCGCCATGGAGGCGCTGATTCCACAGCGCCCGCTGCAGCGCCCGTCCGAGCGCATGGGCATCAACCCTGCAGACGGCCCGCTCTCGCGCGGCGCCGCCATGGCTGTTGATGCCGGCTTCGACGCCACCCAGCAGGCCGCGCTGCACGCCCAGGAGATCGCAAATGCCCAAGGTGCCCAGGCACGAGCTGCCGCCGTGGCCGCCCCAGCAGCCATTCCCTCGACCGGACCCGGAGCCCTGGAAGCCGCTGGGCCTGGCCCCCTGACCCAAACCACAGGAGCGACCTTTGCCCCGCAAGCCGATCAAGCCCAGCAAGCTGGCGCGCAACCTCCGCAAGCAACTGGAGCGCCAGGCGCGCCGGCTGCTGGTGCTGCTGCAGCGCAGGAAGGTCTGACGAATGCCAGCACCACGACTCTCAACAATGGCGCGCAAGGCGGCGCGGCGCCAGGCTCGCAAGGACAAGCGCAGGCAGCAGCGGCCCGCCCGGCCAACTGGCGATCCAGCGCGCTTCCTGCCGGCCGCGTGGCCCGGGGTCTGGGAATAGATCCCAAGGGCAAGAGGCTGGCGCAGATCCTGGCTGAGGTGGATGCCGCTGATGCGGCGCGTGCCGGCCAGCTGCAGGCGCCCGAAAACGAAATGCCCCCCGCAGCTCAAGGGGTGGACGCATCTGCCGGGGCCGCTGGCCCTGACCTGACTTCCATCCGCTCTGCGGGGGGCGCGGACAGTGTAGACCAGGGCACAGCCGCGCAGTTCAGCCGTGGCATGCCCGAGGAACTGGCCCAGGCCATCCGGCGCCTGCGCCCGCCGGTCTATCCGGCCACGAACGCCTCTGTGCGCCAGGCCGTGAACGAGCTGGTCGGCGGCATGGGCATGCTGCCCAACCGCCTGGGCCGCATCGTGGTCACCACCTCGGACGACATCCGCGCCAACTGGGAGCCGCTGATCGGCCCCGTGGCCATGGGCGCAGAGGGTGGCGGCAAGGCCCAGGGCTTCTACGATCCCAACACCAAGACCGTGTTCATCATCTCCGACCACATCGTGGCCGGCGACGAGCTGGGCGTGGTGGCGCACGAGCTGATGCACAAGCACGGACCTGCGGTGCTGGGCGAGGAGGGCTGGAACCAGCTGCATGGCGCCATCGGCGGCTGGGCCAGTGCGCCAGAGGGAAGCCTGGAGCGACAGGTCTACAACGAGGCCGCCGCGCGCGTACGCGATTCCCAGCCGGCCGCTGCAGATGCCCAAGCCTACTCGTCGCAGGAGCTGTTCCCCTACGCCGTGCAGGTTGCCCTGGAGATGGGCGTGCGCCCCAATGCCCTGGCCAAGCCCGGCACGGTGGCGCGCTGGCTGGACCAGGTGCGCAAGGTGCTGCGCCAGGTCTGGGCCAAGATCGCGGGAAGCCGCAGCGACTTCGCCAGCCAGGACCTGGTGAACTTGGCCTTCGGCATCGCGCAGCGGGAGAACCCCGCGTTCGCTGGCGAGCTGGACGGCGCTGCCACCTCCCAGGAGGCATCCAGCCCAGCCGCAGCCCCGGCTGCACCGGCGCCCGCGCCAGCGCCTTTCGCCCAGGGCGTGCAGTTCAGCCGCGCCGCGCCGGCCACGCCCACGGCCAGCGACTACACCGCCGAGCAGGCCCGCGCCGCAGAGCATGCCTTCGGCGTCCAGGTGAAGCAGACCTGGGCCGAGCGTGCGCAGGCCATGCGCCAGAACTTCGGCACGCGGCTGCGCCAGGGCCTGGTCGATCAGTTCGCCCCCATCAAGGAGATCAGCGAGAAGGCCTACATCCTGGCGCGCCTGTCCAAGGGCAGCGACGGTGCTGTGGAGGCGGCGCTGCTCTACGGCAAGCCTTACCTGCGCGACGGCGTGGCCGACGTGGACATCAAGGACGGCGGCTTCGCCAAGGTGCTGGCCAGCCTCAAGGGCGAGCACGACCGATTCTTCCAGTGGGTGGCCGCCCAGCGTGCCCAGCGCCTGAAGGCCGAGGGCAAGGAGAACCTGCTGACCGACCGCGACATCACGGCCCTGCGCTCGCTGGATGCGGGCCGCATGGCCGATGGCACGGCGCGCATGCCGCTGTACGCAGCAGCGCTGCGCGAGCTCAACGCCTTCAATGAAGCCAGCCTGAAGGTGGCGCGGGACTCGGGCCTGATCGACCAGGACGCCTATGACCTGATGAAGGACCAGCCCTATGTGCCGTTCTACCGCCTTATGGAGGAGGAAGGCGGCATGCGCGGCCCGCGCTTCAGCTCCGGGCTGGTGAACCAGCAGGCCTGGAAGAAGCTTAAGGGCGGGACGCAGCAGCTCAACGCCGACCTGCTGCAGAACACGCTCATGAACTGGAGCCACCTGTACGCCGCCGCCGCGCGCAACCGGGCCTCCCTGGAGACCATGGACGCGGCCGAGAAGATGGGCGCTGCCGAGCGCGTGCCGGCGGACACCAAGGGGTCGGTGAAGGTCATGCGCAACGGTGTGGCTGAGCACTGGGCCATCGAGGACCCTCTGCTGGTCGATGCCATCTCGGCCATGAGCTACACGCCACCGGGCATCGTCAAGGCCATGGCGCCGTTCAAGCGCCTGCTCACCTTCGGCGTGACGGTGAACCCCACCTTCAAGATCCGCAACCTGATCCGCGACAGCCTCTCGGCCATCGCCCAGAGCGACCTGAGCTACAACCCGCTGGAGAACGTCGCCAAGGGCTGGAAGGCCACGGACAAGAACAGCCAGACCTACGCCTCCATGCTGGCCAGCGGCGGCATCATCAAGTTCGGCACGCAGGAGAACACCAACCAGCTGCGCGGGCAGATCGAGCGCCTGGGCGGCACCATGCTGGACAAGCAGGGCTTCGACAAGCTCAAGGACCAGATGCGCTCTCTGTGGGAGGTGTACGAGGAATTCGGCGACCGCACCGAGAACGTGAACCGCACGGCGCTGTACGAGCGCCTGCGCGCCAAGGGTCTGAGCCATGCCGAGGCCAGCTTCCAGGCCCGGGACCTGATGGACTTCAGCATGTCCGGCAAATGGGAGACGGTGCGTTTCCTGGCCCAGACCGTGCCTTTCCTGAACGCGCGCCTGCAGGGCCTGTACAAGCTGGGGCGCGCCGCCGGGGAGGATCCGCGCCGCTTCGCTGCCATGGCCGGCGCCGTGTCGCTGGCCAGCCTGGGCCTGCTGGCCGCCTACGCCGATGACGACGACTGGAAGAAGCGCGAGGACTTCGACCGCGACAACTTCTGGTGGTTCAAGATCGGCGACAAGGCCTTCCGCATCCCCAAGCCCTTTGAGGTGGGTGCCATCGGCACGGTGGCCGAGCGCACGGCCGAGCTGATGATGAGCGAGGAGATGACGGGCAAGCGCTTCGGTCAGCGCATCAGCGACATGGTGTTCAACACCTTCGCCATGGACCCGACGCCCCAGGCCATCAAGCCCTTCCTGGACGTATACGCCAACAAGGACAGCTTCAGCGGCCGGGCCATCGAGGGCATGGCCGACGAGCGCCTGCGCCCGCAGGACCGGTACAACGAGCGCACCTCGGAAGTGGCCCGCCTGCTGGGCTCCTGGGGTCTGCCGGATCCGGTGCGCTTGGCCAAGGGCGAGTACTCGGGCCTGAGCCCGAAACAGGTGGACTTCCTGCTTCGCGGGTACTTCGGCTGGTTGGCCACGGTCAGCACCAGTGCGACGGACGCCATCGCGCGTCCCATGCTCGACCGGGGCGAGCGCCCGGCCATGCGCCTGCGCGACACCTTCGTTGCTGGCAACTTCGTCGAGGAGCTGCCCACAGGCTCCAGCCGCTACGTCACCACCATGTACGAGCAGGCCAAGGATGTGGAGCAGGCCTGGGCCAGCTACCAGGCCGCGATCAAGTCTGGCGACGTCGAGCTGGCGCGCAGCATCCAGGAAGAGGAGGGGCCGAAGCTGCGCAACCGCATGGCCATCAACGTCGCCAAGCAGCAGATGGCAGAGCTGGGCCAGCGCGCGAAGAAGATCGACGGGGATCGCTTGCTGTCGGCGGAGGCCAAGCGCGAGCGCCTGAACGAGATCGAGCAGCGCCGCAACGCCATTGCCGAGCGCGTGGCCGGGCTCACGAACTGAGCGTGCCCTGGCGCAGGAACTGCCAGATGAAGCCCACGGCTCCGAGCCCGATGATGATCAGCCAGTAGGTCTCGATCATCGAGCGGCGCTCGGCGGGCGTGGTCAGCTTGAAGAAAAGGATGGCTGCTATGACGAGTAGCCAGAAGATGATGCCGGGCATGCGGGCATCGTAGGCTGGGCGGATCCGAGGCGCAATCCTCGTGCATCGGCATCCTCCCTCCAGGGTTCGCCAATACAGACGCGCACCGGAACACTGCAGGTATTGCATCAGCCAACACCTGCAGGAGCTTCCAATGTCGAACACCAGCTATCCGAAGGGCATGGAGAAGCTTCTCTCCGGCTCCATCAATGCCTCCACCGACACCTTGAAGGCCGCGCTGCTGCCCAGCAGCTACGCCTTCAGCGTGTCGCATGAGTTCGTGAGCCAGCTCGGCTCGATCATCGGCACGGCGCAGACCCTGCTCAACAAGACAATCACCGGCGGCGTGCTGGATGCCGATGATCTGGACTTCGGCGCACTGGCGCCAGGCTCGACCATCGGTTCGGTCGTGATCTTCAAGGACACGGGCAACACTTCCACGTCGCCGGTGCTGTTCTTCCTGGACACGGTGACAGGCCTGCCCATGTCCACCAACGGCGGCGCCGTGACCATCCCCTGGGACAACGGCGTCAAGAAGATCGCGCGCATCGCCCTGCCGATCTACCCGAAGGGCGCCGAGAAGATGTGGGCGGGCTCCATCAACTTCTCTGCCGACGACATCAAGGTGGCGCTGTTGCCCAGCTCCTACGTCTACGACGCTGCCCACGAGTTCCTGCCCGATGTCGGTGCTGTGATCGGCACGGCCCAAGCGCTCACCAGCAGGACCGTGACGGGCGGCTTGTTCGACGCGGCCGATGCCAACTTCGGCGCGCTTGCCAGCGGCTCGACCATTGGCAGCGTGGTGCTCTACAAGGACACGGGCACGGCGGCCACGTCGCCGCTGATCGCGCGCGTGACGGATGTGCTGGGCCTGCCGCTGGCCACCAATGGCGGCGGCCTGGTGGTGCAGTGGTCCAACGGCGCCGCGCGCATCTTCTCGCTGGTGCCGGCGTAAGGAGGCAGGGCCATGGACCTGTTCTCCAACAACGCCGAGACCGTGCTGGCCTCGGCCCTGACCAACGACAGCGGTGATCCGGGGTACGGCACGATCGTGACCACGGGCGCGGGCCTGGACGGCTTTGCCAACCCCAGCGGCACGCGCTCCCTGCGCGCGACCATCACGGACGCCACCATGCCCGGACAGTGGGAGGTGGTGCGGATCCGCCAGATCGACGGCGTGAATCTTGTGGTAGATCGCGGGATCGAGTTGCCATGGGATGCCGGCGGCCCCATGGCTTGGCCTGCTGGCGCCAAGGTCAGCGTGCGGCTCACGGCGGGCATGCTGGAGTCCTTCATGCAGATGCAAGAGTCGGGCTTCTTCGGCCAGGTCCTGAGCGGCGCTGACCGGTTCGCTGCGCTCGGCTATCCCGCTCTCAAGAGCGCATGGCCGCAATTGTTGGCGAACCCCACGTCCGACTGGCATCGCGCGGGCAACGGCCTGCCCATCGTGGGCGGCTCAATGTTCGTGGACCTGGGCACGCCGCCGGCTTGGGCTGCGGGCAACTTCGGCCACGGGGACGTGGTGGTGCCGGGCACACCCGATGGCTGCCAGTACTGGGCCTGCACCAACCAATCGAACGCGGTGTATGCGGATGCGGTGCCGGACTTCCAGGGCATGGGCACGCATGTGCCGCTGGACCCCTCCTATCCGTCCTTGGGCTACTGGGTGCCAGTGCAGATGCCGGTGGACCTGCTGGTGCGGCTGGAGGGCGTGCGCATTGTTGTCGAGGAGGTCGGGTTCATCGCCAGCGTGGTGACGGCCAGCACGCCACCAACGGTCTCCATCGGTTCGGACCTCGGGTTTTCCGATGCGCGGCCAACGCGCTTTGCCAATGCGGTCTCGCTGTCGCAGATCACGGCCGGCGGCGAGTCCCACCGCATCCCCATCGCTGTCGGCGGGCAGTTGTCGGATTCCCTGACCTTCCGAGTCGACACGCCTGCTGCTGGTGGCCGTTTCTCGGGCCGGTTCTACTGGCGCGGGTTCTACGTCGAGGGCTGATCTCATGAGCTACCCGCTCATCAACGGCGCAGCCATCAATGGCGAGGAGGCTGGCGAGGCCACGGTCGGCATTGACCTGGTGACCTTTGGCCAAGCCGTCGCCGTGCCTGCACTGTTGGCAGCCGGCGCGCAGCCGATGGAGCTGGGCACGCCGCGCATCGTGCTACCCCTGCGCCCGCCAGGCCTGGATCTGGTGAGCTCCGGGCAGGCCACGGCGCGCTACAACACGGCCCTGCAGCCGCCGGGCATTGATCTCGTCACAGCGGGGCGAGCTATGGCGGAGATGGTGCTTGAGGCGCAAGGCGCGCAGCCGCTTGAGTTGGGCGCGCCTCGCGTGCGCAATGGCTTGGACGCATCCCTGGGCATCGAAGGGCTGGACCTCGTGCGCACGGACTTCGCAGTCATTGCACTGGAGCAGGTCGCACCCGACCAGGTTGTGCAGGCCCGCAGCGGCCGCCCGCTGGAGATGGGCACGCCGGAGGCTCGGCCCGGCGCAGTGACGGTGCAAGCCGTCAGCGCGCATCCCCTGGCGCTGGGCGCGCCGGGCGCAGGTATCCGGCTGCAGGCCCAGGGCGTTCATGCATTGGAACTCGGCATGCCTGCCGCGGGCATTCGCCTGCAGGCCAGCCCCGCCCGGCCTCTGGAATTGGGCATGCCATCGGTGGCTGTGGCGCTGCAGGTCGAGGGCATTGATCTGGTGCGCGCGGGCGCTGCCAGGATCGAATTGCCAACGGCACAGCTTTTGGCTGCCAGCGCCTATGTCCTGGAGCTGGGCACGCTCGGTCTGCCTTCCATGACTGTTCGCGCTCGTACCGCATTCCCGCTGGAGTTGGGTGCGCCGGCTGTGGCCAGGGAGAACACATGCTGACCTTCGAAAAAATCAGCGGCATCAACAACGTGCTGCCTGAGCACCGCCTGGGCGGCGATGCGCTGCTGGCGGCCGAGAACGTGGACATCGGGCTCACGGGCGAGGTCACACGCCGCGCCGGCATCACCCAGGTATCCGACCTCTGCCACAAGAACCTGCACCAGGCCCGCGGCTTCATGCTCGCCACGGTAGGCGCGCAGCTGACAGCGATCCATCCCGACGGCACGCGCCACGTCATCCACCCATCCCTTGGGCCTGAGCGGGTCTGGTACTGCAACCTGCCGGATGGCCGCACGACCTGGACGAACGGCCTGATCCAAGGTGTGACCGATGGCTTGGCAAACCAGGAGCGCAGCGTGCCCACGCCGGCATCCTTGGGCGCGCCAGACGCGGCCTTCGGGCAGTTGCACCCGGGCCAGTACCGCTACCACCTCAGCCATGTGCGCCTGGCTGACCGGCTCGAAGGGCCAGCCATCAGTTCCGCGCCCGTCGATGTCGCCGATGGCGGCCTGCGGCTGGACGGTTTGCCGGTGCGCGAGGGCTACGCGCTCAACGTGTACCTGTCGGGCCAGGACGGGGAGGGTGCCTATCTGGCCGGCGTTGCCACGGGCAGCAGCTTTGAAGTGGGCGGCCCCAATTCGGCCCTGGTGCTGCCCTGCCGCACGCTAGGCGCTCAGCCGTTCCCCGTGGGCACCATCACCGCCGCGTGGCGTGGGCGCGTGCTTGTCGCCCAGGGCAATGTGCTGTGGGCCAGCCGGCCTATGGCGCCGCAACTTGCCGACTGGCGAGACTGCCGGCCCATGCCCGCGCCGATCACCGGCATCGTCCCCGTGGACGATGGCATCTATGTGGGCACGGCCGAGGATCTGGTGTTTCTGTCGGGGACCACCTTCGACCAACTGGCCTACCTGGAGCGCCAAACTGGGCCTGTCGTGCCGGGATCAGCCGTCGCGGCGCCGGGGCGCTACCTGAAGTTGGGCGATGGTGTGGGCACAGGCCCGGCGATGGTATGCATCGCAGGCGGCGAGATCGTTGCCGGCTTTGCGGGCGGCCAGACAGCCAGCCTTACGGCCAACCGTTTCAAGATGCCTGGGGCCGTGGCCGAAGTCGCAGCCACGTTCCGGGTGGTTGATGACATCCCGCAGTATCTGGCGGTGCCGCAATGAGCATCTGGGACCCGCACACCTATAAGCCCGGCGGCGTGCCCATCGGCGCGGTGGCCCCGCCGGCGCTGCGCGTACACGGCTCGCCGGCCTCGGCCAACCAGCTTGGCATGGCTCAGGCGGCCTTTTACCGCTTCTGCATGATGGCGCGGCTGTCGGTCGTGCCCAATCCAGTGGAGGCCGGTCGGCTGCCCGACGGCACGGCCTATCGCATCGTGCGCATCGGCAACTCGACCACCATGGAGATCTGGCCGGAGGATGCAGCGAACGAGCGCGAGAGCGGGATCGGCATCACCATGGTGGACTTGCTAGGCGATCTTGTGCCGGAGCTCACGCACTCCAACGGGACGAGCCCGCAGCCCTTCATCCTCACGCCGGAAGTAGTTCCTGGCACACGCATCTGTACCGGGCGCTGGCGTGTTCGCAAGGTCAACGGATACAACGGTGGCAAGGCCGTGTTTCAGACACGCCTGCCTGACCTCTACCTCACCGGCGTGGATGGGGTATCCACCTTCTTCCAGTTGCCGCCCCCTCCGAGCTTCGATGCCCTGGGCGGCACCAATATGCGCGCCTATCGCTATGGCACCTACGGGCCTGGATTCAGTGTCTACAGCGTGCGCCGCCCCGTGGCTGAGTTTCGATCCGACGCCGAGCCACTGCCATTTTTCCGCAAGCACTCCAATGGCTCCCTTTGGATCATGCAGGCCGTGGCCAAATTTGCAGGAGGACCGCAGCGCATCGAGTTGTGGGGCCAGCAGTACCGCCCGCCAGGCGGCGCAGTTGGGGAGTTGGTCGCCACGTTGCCCATTCCCGCAGGCCACACCGTCAAATGGGACTCGCTGTCCTCCAGCGCAGACGGCCAACGGTTGCGCGCTGTGTTCATCACGGTATTGGGAAATTTCCTGCTCGTTGATCTGGCAGTTGGCGATGCTAGTCTTTCAATTGTCGCCACTTCAGAGCGCGGCTCTCGCATCGAAGGATGGGAGGAATCCACCAACACCGGCACTGAGCTGGAGCCCAACATCACGGGCACCCGCATGGGCCCTATCTCCTTTGGCAATGCCACCTATGGCTACGACGGCAAGGGGCGGGATTTCGAGGTTCTGCTGGGTGGGGGCGGGAGGCTGGAGCACTGGACATACCGGGAGTCATTTTCGGGCGAAGTCATTGGTGTAGACCCGATCCGGGGGCCGATCACGCTTGAGAATGAGGGCCTGTTCCTGACGGGCGACTACTCGGATCCGGGGGGGCTCATCCGCATCAATGGTCACGACATCACATTCCCCAGCGTGGCGGGGCAAAGCAGTAGCGAATTGCTTGTCACGCGAACCGTCGCAGATGGCGTGACCCTCACATATGAAGCCTCCGGATTCATCCGAGACTGGGCAGAGTCCTGGCAGATGCTGCAGGTGCTGTTTTTCGATCCCACTACAGAGTTGGTGATCCAGGCTCAGAAGATTCAACGCGGCGACTATTCGGCGGTGTATGAATCCGCTCAGACATCTGACGGCAATTGGTATCCACTCGCGGTGCCATCCAGGCTGGAGGGCACGGTCTACACAAATCGTGGGGAGGTGCTCGTGCAGTGCCGGGGCCAGATCGTCGCCAGCATCGATATTTCAGATGCTGATCCCCACTATTTCGCAGTGTCGGCCGCGGTAGACCCCTGGACCGGCGCTGTCTGCGCCAATCTCATGCAGTACACGGCAGAGGACCGCCAGACGGTGCTGCGCAGCTGGATCTTTGTTGCCGACGACACCGGCGCCCGGGAACTGCACACCATCATGAAGATGCCGATGGACCACACGGCGCGCGTGCGCACCGACGAAAGCCTGATTTCCGTATGAACACCCTCGTCTGCAACACCCTGAGCGGCGCAGTTTCCGAGTACACGCGCCACGATTTCCATGCGTTGACGCCGACCCATGGCGGCAGCGCCACGGGCCTATATGCCTTGGCCAGCGGTGATACCGACGATGGCCTACCCATCGTCGCCGAATTGCGGCTGCCAGCCACGCTACGCGAATCGACCCTGAAAAAGCACCTGGAGATGGTCTATCTGTCCATGCGGGGGCGCGGCTGCGCGCAGTTCGCGGTGCTTGGGCCGAACGCGGAGCGCTGGGCCTACAGCTTCCCCCTCGTGGCCTCCGGCCAGACGCGGTGCCAGCCAGGCCGCGGCATCCGCCAGAACTACATGGGCTTCGGCCTGAGCACGCCGGCCGGCCAAACCTTCACATTGGACCGCATTGAAGTCGTGACGGTCTCGTCCAAAACCCGCCGCGTAGGAGCATGAAATGGCACTGGATCTGAATGGACCCGCAGAGATCGTCCAGGACAAGTACGAGCGCAGCATGGCGATGGCTGACGCCGCCTCCAAGGAAGTTGCGTCTTTCACGGACGATCTGAGGAACAGCCTCTACAAGCCTTCGCAGATCGACGTTCGGTGGCAGACGCTGCCTGCGCCGAACTTGCCGCCCATCCCGGATATGCCAGCGCTGCCCGATGCGACGCTTGTGGAGCCCGCCGACATGCCCGGGCCGCTGTCGGCGCAGATACGGGACGTGCCCATCGACGGGTTCGATGTGGTGCCGCCCACACTCAACTTCGGGCAGGCCCCTGTCTTGACCATCGGCCAGGCGCCGACACTGCCTCAGTTGCGGGACGTAGCCGTGCCTGATGCGCCGGATGTGGTGCTGCCTGGTGCGCCGGAATTCCTGCAGTTGCAGACGCACACGTTTGCAGGTGTGAATCTGCATGAGGACTGGCTTGCCAAGCTGGACGACATCCCCACGCTGTCCGTGCTGCAGCCCACGCCGTTCCAGTACCAGTCGGGAGCCAAGTACGCATCACAGCTGCTGGACAATCTGAAGGCCAGCCTCAATGCACGTCTGCAGGGCGGCACCGGCATCCTCCCTGCGGTCGAGCAGCAGATCTGGGATCGTGCGCGCGATCGCGAAACGGCGCTGGCGCTGGCGCGCGAGCAGGAGGTGTTGCGCGGCGCCGAAGCTCTGGGCTTTCCGCTGCCCAGTGGCGCGCTGGCGGGCCAACTGGCGGACGCGCGCCGCGAGTTCCACGATAAGCTGTCGGGCCTGTCGCGGGATGTGGCCATCAAGCAGGCCGAGATGGAGCAGCAGAACGTCATGGACGCCATCACCCAGGCCCTGCAGTTGGAGACTACGCTGCTGGACGACGCCTACAAGCTGGAGATGCTGGCGTTCGAGACCGCCAAGATCACGGCAGACAATGCCCTGGCCGCCTTCAATGCGGCGGTCGAGCACTACAAGGCGCTGCTGGCAGGGTACCAAGCCTATGCTGCCGCCTATGACACGGTGATCCGGGCCGAGCTCAACAAGGTCGAGGTCTACAAGGCCATGCTGGCGGCCGAGCAGACCAAGGCCGACATCAACAAGTCCCTGGTGGATCGCTACCGCGCCGAGATCGACGGGCGCATGGCGGTGGTCGAGATCTACAAGGCCCGCGTGGGCGCGGCCCAGACCCTTGTCGAGCTCGAGCGCGCACGCATCCAGGCTGGGGGCGAAGAGGTCAAGGCTTTCGTGGCCACGGTCAATGCACAGACAGCACTGGTTGACATCTACAAGACCCAGGTGGGAGCTGAGACTGCGAAGGTGGACGCTTATCGTGCGCTCACGCAGGCCTATGCATCCAAGGTGGGCGCCCAGGCCGAGCAGGCACGCGTCGAGGTGGCCCGGTACCAGGCCCTGATCTCGGCCAAGGGTCTCGAATGGGACGGGTGGAAAGCTCGCCTGTCCGCCGCCACGGCCCGTGCCGAAAGCGCGGCCCGGCAGTCCGCAATCCTTGTCGACGGCTACCGCATCGGCGCAACTGCCGCTGAGGCTCAGGCGGCATCGTATGCGCGTCGATGGGAGTCCGAGATCAAGCAATACGAAGCCGGGATGAACATCACGTACCAGGTTGCCAGAACCAACAATGATGCCGTCACCCATGCCAACGATGCGCGCATGGAGGCTGCGAAGGTGGGCCTCACTGCAAAGGCCCAGCAACTGGCCAGCGCCTTGTCGATGGTGACAGCTCAGGCCCAGATTGATGGCCGCGTCAGCTGGACCTACAGCGGTCAGATCTGATACTCCCCCGGCTAGGGTTCGCCTGTGGGCGCCCTGGCCGGGACACTGCGAGGCATGACCAAGCCGGCCGAGCTCAAATTCACGATCTACCAAGGCGCCACGTTCCGGCGGCGCCTGCGCTGGCTCAACCCTAACAAGACCCCCATCGACCTGACGGGCTGCACGGCTCGCATGCAGGTGCGCGAGGAGGTGGAGTCCACGGCCGCGCTGCTGGAGCTGACCACCGAGAACGGGCGCATTGCCCTGGGTGGTACTGCCGGCACGGTGGATCTGCTGATCGATGCCGGCACCACGGCCGCCATCACCTGGAGCGGTGGGGTTCACGATTTGGAGATCGTCCACCCTGGCGGCGAGGTCACACGCCTGGCCGAAGGCTCCTGCTGCGTGAGCCCGGAGGTCACCCGTGACTGATTTGCTGGTCGTCCAAGAGGTCGAGATCCTGGCTGAAGAGGCCCAGGACTCGGTGCTGGTCGAGCAGGTCGAGGAAACCGAGATCCTGGCCGTGGCGGAGCAGGGGCCCCCTGGCCGTCAAGGTCAGCCTGGTCCGCCCGGCGGCGCCACTACCGTCAAGGTCGGCCCGATGCCCATTAGCGGCCACAGCGTGGTGGTCTGCGACAGCGCTGGCGAACTGGTCGCAGCCGACGCTACCAATCCTGCGCACCGTGGCGCCGTGTTGGGCGTGGTGGCCGATGCCTACAGCCCCGGCGACGACGCTGTGGTGCAGACCGGCTACGTGCTGGAGCACAGCGGCTGGGCGTGGGCGCCTGGCCCGGTGCTGGTCGGGCTTGCCGGCCAACTGACCCAGGCCCCGCCCGCTGGCGCGCTATTCGCTCAGGTCATCGGCCAGGCGCTGTCTTCTACCCGAGTCCTCATCGACATCAACCCACCCATCACCCTTGCATAGGAGGCCACCATGGCTGCAAAGAAAATTCTCCGCTTCGTCGGCAACGCCATCACCGAGGTGTTTGGCGTACAGGCATCCACAGGCGCCGCCAATGCTGGCGATATCGTCTCCCTGGATGATTCCGGGCGCCTGGACATGAGCATGATGCCCGTAGGCATGGGGGCCGATACGGCTGTCATCGCCTCCAGCGAGGCCCTTGCTGCTGGCGACTTCGTGAACATCTGGAACAGCACCGGAGCGAAGGTCCGCAAGGCCGACGCAACAGTGGCCGGCAAGGAGGCCCACGGCTTCGTGCTCGCCGCCGTGACCAGCGGTGCGAACGCCACGGTGTATTTCGAGGGCACCAACACGCAGGTGTCTGGCCAGACGGCAGGCCCCGTGTTCCTGCAGACCACGGCCGGCACGGCTGGCGCCACCGCGCCCAGCGCAGCGGGCAACGTGGTGCAGCGCTTGGGCATCGCTATCAGCGCCACTGCCATCAATTTCGAATCCGGCGTCCCTGTGGTGCTGGCTTGAGCTATGGCTGAACGTCGGCCGCTTGTACTCGTAGCCGGAAGCGTCCGCGAGCTTCCGGCAGGGGACTTATTGCCTGTCCAAACCACCATGCTGCGCACGCCAATCTTCGAGAGCACAACGTACTCGGTGCGCCGCGCCGGGCGACTGACGATCCGCGCCATGGGTGCTGCAGGCTCTGGCGCGCGGCGCACTTCCACTGGAACCGGAACCGGTGGATATAGCGCCTGCTGGGGCATGATCACTTTGGATGTTGCAGTAGGCGATCAAGTGGTCATCAACCTCGGCGCAGGGGGCGTATTTACCAGCACCAATGGTGCGGGCACGGCTGGAGGCGACACGACTGTCACTGTCCACGGGCAGACCTACACATTGCCAGGCGGGCCTGGAGGACTCTATGGCGCGGCAGGTGCTGTGCCATTTGTCCCAGACGGCCCGATACCGATGGGTTGGGATATCAATGTCCAAAGCGTGAAGCCCGGGATTCTTTCCGCCGCCCCGACTGGTGGGGCCGGTGTGGACATTCTCGCCAAAGGAAACAACGCCACAACCTCTGCGTCGTTGAACTCAAGCGGTGGCGGAGGGACCGGAGGGCCATCAGTGAATACGCGAGGTGGCGGGGCGATGCCAAATGGCGCCGATGCGCTGGGGGCGCTTTCTCAATCGAACGGAAGTTTCGTTGACGCATCGGCTGGCGAGTGGGGCATCAGCTTTTACGGCGGCAGTGGGGGCCTTGCCGGCGATGGTGGGAATGGTGGGGGTGGCGCCGGTAGTGCCTCTACGGTGGGCCGAAATGGTGGCAATGGAGGTGGCGGCGGTGCCTCTTCCAACAGCTCCGGCGGGAATGGTGGGATCGGCGGTGGAGGTGGTGCAGGAACCACTTCTGGCGGCTCGGGAGGCAATGCCTATGTGTTCTTGACTCTTTCTTACTAGGGCCAAACATGCCGATCATTGAAATTCTCGAATCTGGGCATGTGGTAAATCGGATCGTGGCTCCAGAAGAGCATGCAGAGCAGTGTTTTCCTGGTGCGTGGCGTTTGGCGGTGGTGCAGCCCGTGCCCGAGTTTGCCGGCGATGCCATTCATGAGGTGCCCCGCTGGGCCGGCCGCTTGGCGCTCAAGCGGCATGTGCTGGAGCAGGGGGCTCTGGTGCTGCTGGCCCCTGACGATGCCCGGCCCGAAGACAACCTGCTGGCGCGCGTGCTGGCGTGGCGGGACGCCTTGCAGCCGGGCGAGATGTTGGACCGTGTGGACGCCGTGCTCAACGACGCCAAGGACTGGCTGCGCGACAGCGAGACCGTGGCTGCGGTTGCTCAGGTCCTGGGCCTGACAGCAGAGCAGGTAGACGCGCTGTTCGTCTGGGCAGCCGCGCAGCGCGCATAGGCTCCCCCGTGTAGGGTTCGCCAGCGCGGCCCGGCCCCGGAATCATCGGGGCCATGAAGAAATACCTCGTATCCCTGCTCGCGCTGATGGGCATCCACCAGCACCTGAGCGCAGAGCAGCGGCAGGACATTGCCGGCGCAATCATGCAGGCCACGCCGGGTGCCGCCGCGACCGGGGTGTTCAAGGTCTGGGGCCTGCCGCTGAGCGACTGGCTCGTCGTGGCCTCCCTGGCCTTCATTGCGCTGCAGGCCGGATATCTGGTCTGGAAGTGGCGCCAGGACTATCAGCGTGCCCAGCAGCGACAGCGCCTCGCGCGCCTAGCTGGGCTGAAGCCGGAGCCCGAAACCGACTGGGGCGCGCCATGAGCACGGCCCGCATGCCAGCCGCAGGCCTGGGCATTGGCGCGGCCATTCTCGCGGCCTGGATTGCCGCAGAAGGCTTCAGCGCAGACCCGATCATCCCGGTTCGCGGCGATGTACCCACCATCGGCCACGGCGCCACGCGCTACGAGGACGGCACGCGCGTGACCCTGGCCGACCCGCCCATCACACGCGAACGGGCGCGCGAGCTGGCCATCAACCTGCTGGAGCAGCAGTACGGCGCCTGCGTGCGTGATTCGCTGGGTGAGACGTGGGTGCACCCGGCCGAGTTCGCCCAGGCCGTGGACTTCGCAGGCCAGTACGGCTGCGGGGCCTGGCGCGGCTCCACGATGCTGGCGCGCACACGAGCTGGCGACTATGCCGGGGCATGCAATGCCTACTTGGCCTACCGCTACATGACCAGCGCCCAGCCGCTGCAGGGCTACAGCGCATACCAGTGGGATGCGGCCGGCCGCCCGAAGCGCTGGCGTTACGACTGCAGCACGCCCGGCAACAAGGTTTGCCGCGGCGTCTGGACCCGTCAACAGGCGCGGCACGCCGCGTGTATGGAGGCCCAGTAATGAACCCGATCCTCTGGGCAATGTGGTGGTACTGGTGGAGGGGCGGGCGGTGACCCCCGCGCTCTACACCCACCTGGGCGCCGCCGCCGTGGCCGCCGCGCTGGCGTGGCAGTTCCAGGGCGCGCGCCTGGGCGCCGAGCTGGCCGAGGCCCGGCTGGAAACCACCACCCAGCAGCTGGCCACCAGCACGGCCCAGCGCGCGGCCGACGCCCGCGTGCGCCAGGCCGAGAAGGCCATCAGCACCAAATACCAAGGAGCCCTCAATGCCGCCCGTGACCGCGAGGCGCTGCTGCGCCGTGATCTTGACCAGCTGCTCTCTGTGGCTGACGGCCTGCGCGAGCAATCCGCAGATGCCGCCCGCCGACTTGCCAACGCTCCCCCTGCTGCCGTCCTTGAGTACGCCACTGCCCTCGGAGTCGTATTTGAAGACTGCCGCGCAGCGTATGGGGACATGGCAGCAAAGGCTGCAGGACACGCAGCTGATGTCCAAACCCTCGGTGCCGCCTGGCCCGTGATCCCATCCCCGAGCCTGCCGGCCGCAGGCACCACCACAGAGAGCGACCAATGACACAACAGCACCGAGACCCATCCCAGCGAGAGCGACTCGAATATGCGCTGGTATCTGGCGCCGCATGCACCATTGCCACCAGCCCAGGAACAGCCATAGACATCGCCCGAGCCATCAAGAGCGTGTTGGACGAATTGCATCCGCAACTCCACGTAGGCCCGGTGGAGCTGCAGCGCTCCACCGCTGACTTGGCTCGCACTGGCATGGATGTCTTGACGGTCAGCCATGCATCCGACTGCGCCGTGCACAACGAGCCCGCCATGCCCGCCGGCTCCTGCGACTGCTCCGTCGAAGCCGAGATCCAGGCCAAGGGCAAGACCGCGGCACGGGTCACCCCGGATGACATCCAGCGGGAGATCGTCGGCGAGCATTACTTCACAGCGGAGCAGGGCGCGCGCCATCCCGACGCACAGAACCCGCTGGACTTCGGTGATATCCCCGGGAACTTGGGCCTGTTGACCTTCTGCGTGCTCCGCCTGCGCAACGGCTTCACTGTGACAGGCGAAAGCGCGTGCGCCAGCCTCGAGAACTTCGACGCCGCCATCGGCCGCCGCATCGCGCGCGAGAACGCAGTGCAGAAGACCTGGCCGCTACTGGGCTTCCGGTTGCGCGACAAGCTTGCGGCTGGCGCCTAAGCCGCAGGCGCCGGGTCAGCCGGCGCTATCGAAACCACCGTGCCGTCGATTGCGACCATTTCGCCTTTCGTCGCGGGGTCAGCTTCGAGCGGCACACCCCACATCAGGCCCGGGTGCTCGCCTTTGTGCATCACCATGTCCAAGTGATATAGCTCCTCGGGCGGCAGGCGGAAGCGCTGGGGGTACTTGTCGCTGCCGTGGGCCTTCCAATGTCCACGGAAGGCGTCCACCACGCGCTTGTGAACTGTGTGCTTGGGATGTGTCGGATCGATCATGGCCGGCATTGTGCCCGCGACCCGAATCAGAATGGCGCAGGCGAGCGGATCACGCTGACAGGCCCGAAGCCGCGGTACACGACATTGCCCTCTGGGTCCAAGACGATGGACCACCATGGAGCCGTGTGCACAACCCGGTAGCACTCCGGGGCCAGTGGGAGGATCTCCTGCCCGCAAACCGCCGTCCAACCTGACGGCCACACCACTGTGGGGTGCAGGCAGTTCAGCGGGTCGTCATCTTCATACATGGTGGTTCGCCAGAATCTGGACCGGCCCCAGGCCGCTGTACACCAGTGCGCCACCGGGACCTCGAACCTCGAACCACCCAGGCTGCGCTTCCACGATCCGATAGGCCTCTGGAGGCGCTGGCAGCGGCTCAATCTCAGGCACGCCGAACCATTCGGGCATGCGGAGCAGGGCGAATTTCTGGGTTGCTTGAGGGGTGATCATCTGGACCTCCTGGAGATCGGGTTTGCATAATAACTGTACATTCATACAGTAAAAATGTCATGTCCCACGAATCAACAGGGTTGCCCGACCTGCCGGGACGGTACAAGCGCGACGGCTGCTCCCCTGGCAGCCTGCGGGAGCGCGAGGGGCATCTGGACGCAGGCTGGCCGGTGACAATGCTGCGCCTCCGCTTTTGCGGTGTCTACATGCCGGTCCACACGCTCCGCAGAGTGCACCGAGTGACCGGCCTGCTGCTTACGACAAATGAATGTGGCGACGACAGAGTGCACATCATCGATCCTGGTGGCTCAGGCAATGAGCTCACGCGCGGCATGATCCGCGTCGAGATGCTCAAGGCCCGCACTGATGGCTCAATGCTGCTGCAGGGCGTGGAATGGGACGAGGGGGAGCTGAGGCAGTGGCCGCAGACATGGCTGTGCTGTCCGGACGCCGCTGGCATTGACCCGGCATTGCAGCTGATGCAGAGCTGGCTCAATCGGCAGTACGCTGCGGCCAAGGCCCAGATCGAGCGGCCCGTGAAGAGGTGGCCCTATGTGTAATCGCTACACCCCGCCGGAAGAAATCGAGATCGAGCGCGCGTTTGCGCTGGGGCGACAGGCGCCGAACAGGTGGTGGAAGCCGCACGTCACGCCGCTGGCCCTGGGGCCGTACATCAAGCCCGGCGGCGTGCTTGAGGTCGGGCAGTGGGGCATGATCCCTCGCAGCTCGAAGACTCGCCGCCCAATGACCAGCGATGGCAAGCCCATGTCCACGAACAACGCGCGGCGCGAGACGTTGGCCAAGTCCTGGACGTTTGCGCCGGCATGGCGCGCCGGTCAGCGATGCCTCATCCCCGTGACGTCGTGGGTGGAGCCGTATTGGGGCCTAGGATCGCGCAATGTGTGGTGGTCGTTCAGGCGCGCGGATGGCACGGCGGCGGCCCTGGCCGGCCTGTATTCGGAGTGGGTGGAACCGGCGACTGGCGAGGTCGTGCCGAACTACACGATGATCACCCAGCCCGCAGACGCGCATCCGGTGCTGTCGCTCATGCACAGGCCCGGCAAGGAAAAGCGCGGGGTCGTGATGCTGGAGCCCGGCGACTGGGATGCATGGCTGCACGGCACGGCCGCGCAGGCGGAAGCGCTGATCAAGCTGCCGCCGCTGGGTGTGCTGCGCAGTGGAGCAGAGAAGCCCGAGGAAGAGGCGTTGCTGCCGGCCGAGCAGCTGCAGGCCCTGAAACTCGATGGTTGATCAGCGGCCGCGACGCTGTGCACGCCAGTCCCAGGGCGCGACTGGCTCAGGATCGGACCACAACCCCACGCGCTTGGCCTTGGCCTCTGTCTCCGCGAATTCGTACTGCCCGCGCTCCTGCGGGCTCTGCTCGCTGGAGTAGTAGCGATACCACCAGGCCATGCCCTGAGTGACCAATGCCAGTCCAGCGTCGAGCGTGCGTGGGCCATTTGGCGCCGATGCCGGCGCGACCCAGACGCTGCAGACGTGGCGCTGGTAGCGGTCGATCTTGTTGCAGCGCAGCTCGGCCTGTTTGTTGTATGCCAAGTCGCTGAGAGCCTGTTTCGCACGGGCGCCATACGGCTGCCGGCTCTCCGGGGCATCGATGGCGCCCAGGCGGACCTTGACCTGTTTGTATGGATGCTCTGTGCTTTCGGTCGGGCACCGAGCGGTGAGGGTGTCGCCATCGCTGATGCCGACGACAAGGCAAAGGAGGGTGGCTGCGAGCATGCCGCAGTTTAGCCAACCCCAAAACGCAAAAAGCCCCCTCGGCTGCCATCACGGCGCCGAGGGGGCTTTGTCGTTTCTGGTGTCTGATGGTGTCGGTCGAATTTTTAGGATTCGCACGGAAATCGCACGGATCAGATCGGTACCAGCATGGATAAAGGACTGGACGGCGGTTCAATTCCCGCCAGCTCCACCATCCAAGACACCGCCACACACTGAAGACCTCAGTGTGTGGCGGTTTTTTCTTGCCTGTTCGTTGCCTCGCGCCTGCCTCAGTGGCTGTTCATGTCGGGCATGGGCTGCTGGGACAGTTCCTGGATCAGCGTCAGGCGGAAATGTGCCAGGGCCTTGGCTCCATGCTGTATATGGTTCAGGTCTGCCACTCCGCCGATGCCCGACACCAGCAGTTCGGGCTTGGTCGACAAAATGACTTCTATGAAGTGGTCGGCCAGTTCTGCAGCCAACAGCGTGTCCGAGTTCTGTTTGCTCATGTGTGCTTCCTCCTGGTGATGGAAGCACATGGTATGGCATCGCGCCTGAATATGGCTGGCGATCAGATGGCGAGGCTTGCGCGGTCCTTGCCTTCTATCCACTTGGGCGGCTTTCCGCGGCCTGTCCAGGTTGCGCCGGTTTCGGGGTTGCGGAATTTGGGTTCGCCCACGCTGCGCTGTCCGGTCTTGCGAGGTTTGATCCTGGCGGAGGGGAAGACATCCTCTTTCGTCAGGCCATATTGCTGCACCATGGCCTTTGCTTCAGTGATCGCATCCGTTCTTGCGTGCTTGATCAGAGCGTCGATCTTTTTCTCAAGATCGGCTTTTTGTTGCAGCAGGGCCCTGTAGTCGGATGTCATGGCGATGATGATTTTCAGTGGGAGATGCGCGTGTATATCACGGGAATGAATTTTTTGTAAGTTATGAGTAAGAAAAAGAGTGTGGGAGTGTGCGGACGCACGAAAAGCCACCAGCGACATGGCGCGTTCAAGACGGGTGACGAGGATGGTTGTGGCGACGAGGCGCGCCCAAGAAAAAGGCCAGCGGCTTGCGCTGGCCTGGGAAGAAAGAGCCGGTGCCTTTTTGAAGGCTTCCTGGGGGAATGAGAGGGAGGGAGGAGGAAATGCCCCAGGGCCGGCAATGAAACGATTCAGAAACTGGGTGCAATGATGCATGCCGTGTGGGGAGTGGCAGATGGGTGAGCGGCCAGTCTGCGCGTAGGACGCGGGAGCATCCGCCGAGTCACAGGCTGGTCATGTCCATGCGCGATAAACCGAAAGTTGCGCAACCACGGGGGGATGCGCATTATTTTTTTATTGCACATCCATGTCCATTGCCCGCACGCTGATTCCGTTTGTGTTCAACCCGGCCAATCCGATGAGTCCGCCGCTGCAGCGCCATCGTTGGCGTCTGTATGGTGCAGGCCTGCTTCTTTCGGCCTCCGCCGGCGTATGGGCGCAGGTTCCTTTCACTGGCACCTATGCGCAGAATTTCGACACCCTGGCCGCGTCCGGGACGGGGCTGGCCTGGGCCAATGACAGCACCCTGCCGGGCTGGTTTCTCTTTAACAGGAGCCTGGCGGCCATCACTGCATATGCGGCAGGCAATGGCGCGTCCAATGCCGGCAGCTTCTACAGCCTGGGGCTGGATGCGGACCGTGCATTGGGTGGCGTGGCATCGGGTGGAGCTTACTTTGGCAGCCCCTCCCAGGGTGCCGTGGCCGGCTGGATTGCACTGGCGATGCGCAATGACACGGGCGGCGCGGTGGATGGGATCAGCCTGCGATTCAGTGGCGAGCAATGGCGCAATGGCGGCAACACCTCCGAGCAGCCCATGGAGCTGGAGTACGGCATGGGCGCGACCTTTGCCGATGTGCCTGAATGGCTGCCTGCCGGTGCGAATTTCAATTGGAAATCGCCGATCGCTACCGGTACTGCCGCCCCGGTGGATGGCAATGTGGCCGGACGGGTGAATGATGTGGGCGGCGATCTGCGCGGTCTGGGCTGGGCGCCAGGGGCCACGTTGTGGCTGCGTTGGGTCGAACTCAATGATGTGGGCAACGATCACGGCCTGGCCGTTGACGATGTCTCCATCGCCCTGGCACTGCCCGATACCACGCCACCCACTGTGCAGGCCACCATTCCTGCTGCGGCGGCAACCGGGGTGGCGCTGAATCCCGAAATCAAGCTGAGCTTTGATGAGGCGGTGAAACCCGGTAGCGGCAGCTTCGAACTGCGCCAGGGCAGCACCGTGGTGGCAATGCTGCAGGCTGGCGATGCGGCGAAGGTGAAATTCAGTGGCTCGACCATCACGCTCAACGCCGGTGTGCGGCTGGCGGTCAATACGTCCTACAGCCTGGTTCCCGTGGGCGAGCCGGTGTTGGATACCTCGGGCAATGTGTGGACCGGCACGGCGCTGGGCTTCACGACGGGGGATGAGCCGCCCATCACCAGAATTTCTGCACTCCAGGGTTCCGGCGACCAGTCTCCCCTGGTGGGGCAGAAGGTGACAGTGAGCGCCGTGGTAACGGCCTATATGCCAGGGTTGAGTGGCTTCTTCGTGCAGGAGGAGGAGGCGGATTCCGATGGCGATGCTGCCACCTCGGAGGGCGTCTTCGTCTATTACGGCAATGCGAATCCCGGGGTGGATGAGGGCACTGTAGGCAAGCTGGTGCAGGTCTCCGCCTCGGTGAGCGAGTTTCGCAACCAGACCCAGCTCAGCGCCGTCACGGACTTCGTGGTCCGTGGCGCGGCCGCCTTGCCGGAGCCCGTGCGCGTCACGCTGCCTGTCAGCGACATGGGGCAGTGGGAGCGTCTGGAGGGGATGCGTGTGGAGGTCGCGTCCGCCACTGCGGGCGGCAAGCTGGTGGTGAGCGACAACCGCACGCTGGGCCGCTACGGCAATGTCACGCTGTCTGCCGACGCGCCGCTGGCGCAGTACACCGAACTCAATGCGCCCAGCGTGACGGGCTATGCCGCCTATGTGCAGACATTGCAGCGCAGCCAGATCATTCTGGATGATCGCTCGGGCGCACAGAATCCCGCCTCTGTGCCGGGCCGCGGCGGACAGTCTCTGTCGGCCTCCAACACGCTGCGTGCCGGCGATGGCGTGGACCGTGTCATCGGCGTGCTCGATCAGTTCTCGGATGCAGCTGCCAGCGAGCCGTATCTGACCAGCTACCGCGTACAGCCCACGCAGACGCCGCAGTTCTCGGGGGCGGCGCGTCCCTCGGCTGCTCAGTTGCAGCAGGCTGTGGGGGCGGCATCGCTCAAGATTGCCTCGGCCAACGTGCTCAATTTCTTCAACCTGACGGGCGCCACCAGCGGCTCTTCCCAGGTGATGTTCAGCACGCCCCTGGGCAATCAGCAGGGCATTCGTGGTGCCAACAGCATTGCCGAGCTGGACAGGCAGCGCGCCAAGATCGTGGCCAATCTGCTGGGGCTGGGCGCCGATGTGTATGGCCTGATGGAGGTGCAGAACAACGGCTTTGGCCCGGGCAGCGCCATCCAGGATCTGGCCGACGCCTTGAACGCGAGTGCGGACAAGCCTGCCGGCGCCGTATATGCAGTGGTCAAGGCGCCTTTCAGCGAGGCTTCAGGTACGGTGGCGGGTGCTGGCACGGATGCGATCACCGTGGCCATCCTCTATCGCAGCGATCGTGTCACGCCGGTGGGCAGCGCAGCGGCACCCAGCGTCACCACCTACGACGCCTTCAACCCAGGCGTAGGCGGAGCACGCGTACCGATTGCACAGACTTTTGCGGTAGGCGGCAGCACGGAGCAGTTCACGCTGGTGGTGAATCACTTCAAATCCAAGGGCAGTGTGCTCAGTAGCCCGGGCAATGCAGACGCGCTTGACGGCCAGGGCGCCAACAACGCCGCGCGTGTGAAGACGTCCGAGCAACTGAGCAGTTGGCTGGCAACCCGGCCCACAGGCACGACCAGCCCGCATGTGGTGCTGGTCGGGGATTTCAATGCGTACTCGAAGGAGGACCCCATCAAGGCGCTGGAGGATGGCGGCTACGCCAAGGTGTCTCAGGGCCTGTCCTATGCGTTCGATGGAATGTGGGGCTCGCTGGACCATGTGCTGGTAAGTGCCAGCCTGCAGCCGAGCGTGGGGCGCGCGGTCAAGTGGGCCATCAATGCCGAGGAGCCTGAAGTCCTGGACTACAACCTCGAGTTCAAGTCGCTGGACCAGCAGGCCGGCTTCTATGCGCCGACGGCCTATCGTTCCAGCGACCACAATCCGATTTTGCTGGGTCTGAATTTCGGTGGGCAGGCACCATCGCTCAGTGGCTTGCCCGCCAATGCGCAATCCGTGGTGGTTGGCCAGGCGGCCGATCTGGCCGATGTGCAGGTGGCAGATGCCGACAGCCCTGTCGTGACGCTGTCCATTGTTGCCAGCAACGGGCAGGTGCTTGGACTGGAGGACGCCGATGCCGCGCAGCCGGGCATACAGTTGCGCGGCAGCCCCGCTCAGGTGTCGGAGCAATTTCGCTCCGCCGTCTATCTGGCATCGGTGGCCGGTTCGGCCAGCTTGCAACTGAGCGTGAGCGATGGGGTCCATGCGCCTGTGACTGCCAGCTATCCGTTGCTGGCGGCTGCTGCAGGTCCTGTGGACCAGGCCAACCGCTTCAACATCACCGGGTCGGGCCAGATGGCGGTATCGGGCGAAGTCGCCGGCGGCGGTATCAACTGCCGCCTGGCCGAGCCGCCTCAGGTCATGGCGGCGCCTGGCACACCGCGTCCGGGGGCTGTGGTGCCCCACGGACTGCTGAAGCTGAATACCGATGGCTGTGATGCGGGTGCGCTCGTGACTGTCAAGCTGACCTATCCCAGTGATCTGCCCAGCGGTGCCGAGTACTGGAAGTGGGGGCGCACAAGCGACAACGCCACGCAGCACTGGTATCGGATACCGGCAACGCTGCAGGGGCGCGTCGTCTCCTTCGTGCTGCGCGATGGTGGCCTGGGTGATGACGATCTGGTGGCCAACGGCCGGGTGGAAGATCCCTCTGCACTGGTTGTGCCTGCTGCGGCGGTCGGCGGCGGCACGCCAGCGGCGATTCCTTCACTGAGCGAATGGGCTGTGGCTCTGCTGAGTCTGATGATGGGCGGGCTGGCCATCCGTTTGCGCCGTCGCGGTTCCTGATCCGGCAACGGGAAAGGCCCGGCTTGCGCTTGGCGCGGGCCGGGCCTGTTGCATTGCGCGAAGGAAATCTGCAGTCAGGGCATTGCCTGGATGCGATGGAGTTCAGAGAAATTTGGCGTGCAGTTGCAGGCCGGTGCGCGATGGATGCGCGATGGCAGTGTTGAGGCGAAGAAAAAGCGCCTGCTGTGGACGCTGCCTCAATGCAACTGATGCATTGAATATCCAGAAATGATCGTGCTTTAAAAAAAGAGCCTGGCTAACCGGCATACCGCTGGCTGGCAAAAACGACTGCAGGCTGAACTGGCCTGACGAGTCGCCCCACGATGAAACTGAACTGCTGCAACACCATGAATGCTGCGGCATGGGTTGAATCATATACGCAAACAAGAATCATTCTCAAATAAACCTGTGCTTTTCTCTGGAATTGAGAAAAAACTTGCCTTTGTGCCCGTTTCGGTTGTTGCCAGGGCGCCTGAGCGATCGTCGTCAAGAAAAAACGCCCCGGCTGCGGAGGCGGCCGGGGCGCTGAATGGAGCGTTCCATGCGATCAATCCAGGAAGGACACATGCTAAGAGTTTGAAATGAGAGCGCTGGCGTCTGGCGCCTCCGGTCCTTCCTGGTTGTCAAGTGTAAATTGAAACAAGGTGCTTGACGGAGCTAACTCGGGTGAAGTTGCATGCAACTGAGTCGTAAATCCTGTTTTTCACACGCCATCGTGAGACCAGCCATGCAGTGGGAATGCAAAAAGCCCGCTTGAAAGCGGGCTTTTTGCGGGTGATGTGGACGATGGCTCTTACGCGACCATCGTTTTACGGCAGAACGTCTCTGCGGCTGTCACCGTTGTTTTTTTCGTCGTAGTGCACGACGCGCCGGCGTGAGATACAGCATTGTCTGCGCAGACAACCGCGAGATTGTAGCATGACCGCAATTTCAGCTGGATCGAGAACATGCATTGCCACCAAAGGATGAAACCATGAACGAAATGACGCAAAGGCTCGAGGGCCTCCTGGCGTCCGGCAAGGACTCGGCTTTGATGCGCTGCACGTTGGGCAAGGCGTATCTTGATGGCGATGCGCCTGCTGTGGCGCACTCGCACCTGCAGCGCGCCACTGAACTCGATCCCGGCTATTCGGTGGCATGGAAGCTTCTGGGCCGGGCATTGCTGGCGCTGGACGATGCTTCGGGGGCTCGGCAGGCGTGGAGCACGGGGTTGGCCTGTGCGCAGGAAAAGGGAGATGCCCAGGTCGTCAAGGAGATTGGTGTGTTCCTCAAGCGGCTGGACAGGCAGCAGTCCGCCTGAGTGCGGCAAGCGCGGGGTCACGGCTGCAAAAGGGCCGCTCTGGCCAGCGCGTCGGCCTCGGTGTTGCGGTGACGAGGAATCCAGCGCAGTTGCACATGCTCGAACTCGGCCAGCATGGCGCGGGCCTGATCGAAAAGGTCGGCCAGCCGCACGATGGGCCTGGTGGGGCGGGGCGATGGCGCCAACTGCTCTACCAGGACGCTGCTGTCCGTGAAGATGGCCAGCCGGCGAGCCTGCAGGCCTAGCAGGGTCTGCAGCACAGCCATCAAGGCCCGCAGCTCGGCTTCGTTGTTGCAGCCTTGGTCGGGGCAGACCTGGGACAGAAGCTGCCGTGTTCCGTCGGGCGCCGTGATGACGGCTCCCAAGGCCATGCGACCCGGGTTGGGCAGTGCGCTTGCATCAATGTATGCAGTCCACAGGTCAGTGTCGGTCGGAGAAGGGCCAGAGTGGTTTCGGCGGGATGAAGGCTGTTCCAGAGGCATGTCTGCATCATGCGGCAGCAGTGGGAATCTGACCGCATTCCTCATCGGATTGGACGGGACAATGCAGGATTGCAAATCACCGAAACCGAAGAAGGCTGCGAATGATCAGGATTCTGGGAAAGTCATCGTCCATCAATGTGCGCAAGGTGCTGTGGCTTTGCGTGGAGCTGGGAGTCTCGTTCGAACAGGAAGAGTGGGGTTCGGGCCATCGGTCAACGCAGGAGCCGGGATTTCTTGCACTCAACCCGAATGCCATGGTTCCCGTGCTGCTTGATGGGGCGCTGGTGCTGTGGGAGTCCAACACCATTTGCCGCTATCTTGCCGCGCGCCAGGCTCGGCATGACCTGCTGCCTGCAGCACCCGCAGAGCGCGCACGCGTCGAGCAATGGATGGACTGGCAGGCGACCGAACTGAACAACTCATGGCGCTATGCCTTCATGGGATTGGTGAGAAACAGTCCCGAGCATCAGGATCCTGCGCTGCTGGCCAGCAGCATGGCGAACTGGCATCGCCACATGCGCATGCTGGAGGAGCAACTGTCGCGCACAGGCGCCTTTGCTGCAGGCGCGCAACTCACCCTTGCCGACATCGTGCTTGGCCTGTCTGCCCACCGCTGGCTGTCTGCCCCGATGGAGCGCCCTGACTTGCCCGCAGTCCGGGCGTACTATGAGCGGCTTTGCGAGCGCCCAGGCTTTCGCACGCATGGTGCCAACGGCATGCCTTGATGGCCGCCTGGTGCCCTCTGCGCTATAAAGCCCGCCGGAATGTCCTGCGGGCTTTATCTTTTAGGGAAGGTCAGGGGGCAACCCGCACCAGCACCATATCGGCCTTCGGGCCTGCTCCACGGGTCAGGACCGGGTGGACGGTGTCATTGGTGAAGATGAGCTGGTTGCCCTGGGTGATGCGTGAGGTCACCGTATATTGCGCCGCAGGATTGAGACGATTGGGCTCCACGGGCAGCTTGTAGCTGAACGGGGGCTTGAGGCCTTCAAGCCGCACGGATTGCTGAGATATCACGGGGGCGGCGGCATCGGCGCGAGAGGTGTCCTGCAGCTCCACAACCAGCACGGCATCGGACGGGAGCGGCATGGGCTCTCTCAGATCGACCGTGCCCATGACGGCGGTGACCGGCGCGTTGGGCGAGGGCTGGGACTGGGCACATGCGCCCAAAAGTGCGGCGGCCATCACGATGGCGAGAGAGGTGCGGCGCTGGAGGATGTTGGGATTCATGGGAATTCCTTCTTGATTGGAAAGGTCCCAGTCTGGCTTGGCGCATTCTGGAGGGCTGTAGGAACGGGTTCCACAGAGGCTGCTGCCATTTCCCAAAGTCGCATACGCCGATCTGCGGTCGGGTTGCCAGCCAGGGCGACGGGCGTGTGAAAGCTCAGGTCGCGCCGGCGCATGAAGGACGCTGCCAGACAGTCCACAGGGTTTCGGAGGGGGCTGCATCGTTCGAGGCCTGCGCCATGCCAAGAGCGATGGGTCAAGTGTCCCGATCTATTTGCGTTGCTTCTCATCAATCCGCCACTCCTGTTTGGGCGGTGAATCGTTCTTGCTTTTGCCATCGCTCGCCGCAGGGGAGAGCACCGTTTCTTTTGACGTGCCGGGGCAACTATCTCCACATTCCACATCGCGGCAGCCGAGGGCAAGTCATTGCAGCCCGAGGGGCTGACTCCTTGGCGCGAAGAGGTGTGCGCAAGTGTGCAGAGGTGCGGCAGCGATCGATCTGGGCAGCCGCCGCGTCGGCCACGGAGCCTCGCTCCACGGCTGTGGGGTGCCAAGCGGAAGGGCTTCTCTGTCCCAGCACACGGCGGTGGAAAGCTTGTGCTTTGGGGTGCGGAGCATTTTTTGAATAGAATGCGTTTTTGCTAGCATGCATCCAAAGAAAAAGCCATGACATCTGATTACAAGACTCTCCTTCAGCAAAAGGCCGAGATCGAGGCTCGCATTGCAGAGGTCCTCAAAGCCGAAAAAGGCGGTGCCATCGCCAAGGTCCGTGAACTGGTCCAGCAGTTCCAGTTGACCCAGGAAGACGTGTTTGCTACCGGTAAGCGCAAGTCTCCTGCTGGCACAGGTGTGGCCAAGTACCGTGATCCGTCTACTGGCGCAACATGGACCGGCCGGGGCAAGCCTCCCGGCTGGATCAAGGACGCAGCGGACCGAACCGCTTTCGAGATCTGATCAAGGGCCCGCAGTTGCGGGCCTTTTCTTTTGTGGGTCCCCGTGTGGTTTTGATCGGCCGGCAGCTGTCCGGGAAAGGGCGACTGAGCGCTGTCTTGCCCGAAGGCCTCCCAGTCCGAGCTGGACATGTGGAAGAGCGCGGTAAAGGTATCTCTCGCGGACCATGCCGCTGGCGCTGGCAGTGCGTCCACCGCGTATTACTGCGCAGCATCTGCTCCCATGGGGGCCTGCAGGCCAGGCCTCCAAGGAAATCCTGTACGTTCTGCCTGGCTTTCACTGCATATCCTTCGCAGGCGTAGCCGGACTTATCAAGGTCTCCAGCATGGGCAAGGATGGACAAGGCTCTTGCATTCCAGCTTCCGAAATGGTCAGGGTTGTGCTTATCTCATCTGGCAGAGCTTTCGACCCATCATTGAATTTCAAATGGCTGCCTTGTCTCTTGTATCTGGCGGTGATTTCCCATGCCTTTCGAGGCAGCTTGACTCCATGCAGGCAAAAAAGGGCCCTGGGGGCCCTTTTTCTGTCCTGGCCAGCCCATTTATTGCTGAGCCTGCTCTTCCGGAGTAATGGGCCCATGCTCAACCATTCCTAACCCTTGTGAGCCTTTGAAATCATGTGGTTGGCGAATGCGAGCAGCAGCGCCGAATCAGCAGTTGCGCGCACGCTGGTGCGAAAGGAAAAAGCGCAGCATCTCGGCGCTGGCGTCGATTCCTCCCGGCGCGGTGTAGCTGCCCGCTGCGCTGCCGCCGGACCAGGCGTGGCCTGCGCCATGCAGTTGCCAGTGCTCGATGGCGGTACTGCCATCGGCTGCGATATAGGCAGAGCGGGTGAACCGTTGGCGGTTTGGCGCATGGCCCTGGCTGACGCGAGGTGCGCTTGTGGGGCTTTGCGCGCTGCGTGCAGCATGCACGACGGCCGCGCCGTTGTCGTGATGTACCGTGGTGTCCGCGTCACCATGAAACACGATCACTGGACACACGCTGGGGCCGCTGGCCGAGCCAGATGCTGCGCCTCCTCGCATCGCCTCGAGGGCTGAGGGCAGATTGGACGCGGCACCGGCGGCCAGGCCCGAATGCACGCCCACGGCGGCGAACAGCTCGGGATAGGTGCGTCCCAATATGTCCGCCATTGCACCTCCGGCCGAAAGTCCGGCGACATAGACCCGCGATGCGTCCGCGCCATGGTCGGCCATCACCTGGCGCGTGAGGCCTGCCAGCAGTGCGGGCTCGCCCCGGCCCCGTTGCTGGTGCTGGGCCTTGAACCAGTTCCAGCACTTTTGCGAGTTTGCATGCTGTGTTTGTTCGGGATAGAGCACCAGTACGCCAGCGCTGCGCGCCTGGTCATTCATGCGCGTGCCGGCGGCGAAGTCTTGCGGCCCTTGGGTGCAGCCGTGCAGCATGAGGATGAGCGGGCGCGGTCCCGCTTCGAGGGCACTGCCTGGCGGCACGTACAGACGATAGGCCAGTTGCCGGCCTCCGTGAGAGTAGCTGCCGAGCAGCCATTGCTCGTCGCTGGACGTGCCTGCCTGCGATGTGCCCGCAGGCACGGCGAGTTCGGGAGCATCGTCGATGAAGCGGGCTTCGGCATCGACGATCCAGCCTGCATCCCGATGACTGGTTGCGGCTGGCTTGTCGTGGGGTGTGGGCGCACTTTGGCCTCGCAGCGTGCGCTGAATCAGCTCGGTGGCTTCCAGCAGATGGCCGGTGCGCGTCAGGCGTGTCGCCTCGCCCAGCATGTCTTGAAAAAGCTGTTTCATGGAATGGTTCTCAGGTAATGCGGCCGGCCAGAGCGGCACGAACGGCGGGGCTGGCCTGGAGCGCTCCCAGCACCGTGATGGATTCGATGGTTTCGGCGGCAAGCTGCGCAGACACGTCCTGCGCGATGCTGGCCAGGCCCAACACGCGGATCTGCAGCTTTTCCCCGGCAGCCTGCACCCGCATGAGATCGGCCTGGGAGAAATGCTGCATCCCCAGGACCAGCATCTTGCGGGCGACGACCTGTTGCACCGCGTCCGCATGGCTGCGCAGGTGATTGCGTATCGCTGTGCGGATGAAATCGCTGCGGTTGGCGTAGAAGCCTTCGGCGACCAGCAGGTCGATCTGGCCCAGGTCTACATAGCCCAGATTGATGGTGAGCTTCTCGGATTCGCTCACGCGAGGGTTGGAGGTGGTTGTGTTTGCGGCCATGGAACATCCTTATGCCATCCATATGGATGGTTTAGGGATGGTTTCAAGGCCTGGCGTTGCAATTTGACGCGGCACGTCGTGGGGTATCCGGCGGACGGCGCTGCAGCGTGTGAGTTGCAATCATTGCCCTGTCACGTCTGAGCCGTAAGGTGGAGGAGCCGGGCACGGCGTCCGGCGTTCCTTGGTCATGCGACAGGAGGCTTCATGCCAGACTTGCAGGCAGGCTTGCCGAGCGGCACAAGCGTTTGGTGCCAGCCCGGCGAGCGGTTCAATACCTGGAGTCATCTGGCAGCCCTGCTCGTGGGCGTGGTGGCCAGTGTGGGCCTCATCTGCGAAACGGTGGCCGGCGGCGATGCGCGCAAGATTGCGGGCTCTGTGGTGTTTGGCCTCTCTCTGGCGGCGCTGTTCGGTGCCTCGGCCCTCTTTCATGGCTGCACCGGGGCACGCAAGCGTTTTTGGCAGCGCGTCGACCACGCCTGCATTTACCTGCTGATTGCCGGCAGCCACACGCCCTTTGCCTTGATGGCGCCCTCTGGCTTGTGGGCTTGGTCCTTGCTTGCCGGTGTATGGGCGCTCGCATTGCAGGGCGCGATACGTGCACTTGGTTTCGATTCGCCGCCGCGCCTGTCCCTGTACATCAGCCTTGGCTGGCTCAGCTTGGGGGGCGCGGTGCCGATGGCCTTGCGCCACGGTGCGCAGACCCTGGCCTGGCTGCTCGCGGGCGGACTGCTCTATTCGGCAGGAACGGTGTTCTACCGAAGCCTTTCGAGCATGCGCCATTCGCATGGCATCTGGCACCTGTTCGTGGTTGCCGGCAGCGCCTGCCATACCGTCGCGGTGGTCGGTTTGCTGGCCTGAAGCGAGGGCTCGTGCTGGCGGCGCTGCGTTAGACGCTTTGGATTCTGTTAGAGAAAAGCCCCTGGCTCTTTCGAACCAGGGGCTTGAATCATTTGGTCGGAGCGGCGGGATTCGAACTCGCGACCCTCTGCTCCCAAAGCAGCCGGTCGAATTATTGAAATCAACGGCTTGCACCGTTTTCTTCTAACGCGCGCATCTGCAAAAGGTGCTGTCCGCCATAGTCAGCGCAGAGGCACGTTAGAAGAAATTCAGCGAGTCGCATCCACCTTCAACGCGCGTTTGTGGCGCACATAGTCGGCGGTCTGGGCCTGGGTGGAATGGGCGCCCATGCGCTGCGCCTCCATGATCCCGCGTCCACGGTCTACATCGGTCAGGGCCTTGCCGCGAAGGTCATGGAAATGGCAGTCCTTAACCCCTGCCCGCCTCACCGCCCGTTTCCAGGCTGTGGACGCGCCCGAGTAGGTGTAGGGCTGGCCCTGCAGCGTGCAGAACACGAAAGCGGGGCTCTGGTTGGGCAGGGCCCGCAGGCGGTCCACCACATCGCGCAGGCGCTGCGTCCATGCGATCAGGACCTGGGCGCCAGTCGAGCCCTCGGTTTTGGCCGGCTGGAACGCGATGCCCTGCTTGCCCACATCGCTCCACCGCAGGGACAGAAGGTCGCCAATGCGCTGCCCGGTCAGGTAGGCCATGTCGATCAGCGCGCAGATCGTGTGGCCGGAGCGCGTGCGCTTGCCGTCGTCCCCATACATCACGGCCACCTTGATGCGGCGCACCTCGGAATCCGTGATGTATCGGGTACGCGCCTTCACGGACATGGTCTTGAGGCTGTCCACCGGGTTCGTGCCTGGCGGCCGGTAGCCTTTCTCTTCGGCGAACCGCATCAGCTCTCGCAGCATGGAGCGGTAGGCGTTATAGGTGCGCGGCTTGTCGCTGAAGTGTTTCAGGAACTCCACGATGGCCGGCGCGGTGACCTCCTGCGCGCGAAACTCCTGGAACGATTCGGAGATGGTGCGCGTTTGGTAGGCATCGTTAGCCTGCGTTTTCACGCTGTGTCGGCTGCCGACCTCCGCGAGCCAGTCTGCGATCAGTGCGGCCATGCTGTCCCGGGCCTGGTCTGCCTGCTCCATATCGGCCAGGGCGCGGTACAGAGCAGGCAGGCCGTCACGGATGGTGGACAGGCGCGTCCAGATCCGCTTTTTACCTTCGGCGCGGACATGCCAATAGGCTCCGCCCTTTTCATAGACACGCTTGGGCAGGTCGCTGCGGCGCTTGCTCATGCTGGCCTCCGCATCTGAGGTGGCCGCACGCGCGGCACGGTGGACGGCGCTGGGCCAGCGCATACGGCCAGGTAGTGGTCGCGCTCCAGCAGCACCTTGCCCGTGCGATCGCTGATGCGGGCGCGGAAGAACCCGCGCTTGTGTAGCGCCTTGAGCTGCATGGAGGGCCATTGGTAGTGGGTGAGCTCCCTGATTTCGTCTTCAGAGAGGGTCAGGCTGATGCTCATGGTGGGCACCTTTCTGGAAATAGAGCGGCCCGCGTATGGCGGGCCGGGGTTGTAGGTGGATTCGTTTGGTCAAGCTGCGCGGCGCAGCTGCCAGGCCGTGGACTCGGGCGAGTTGAGCGAGACGATTTGCTGCATGGGCACGGGGCTCACGGAGTTGCCGACCATGCGCACCTGGGCGGTCTTCGTCAGGGGTTTGCCAGAGGCCGTTCGGTCGATCACGTAGCTCGGGGGGAAGTCCTGGGCGTTGTAGAGCTCACGCGGCACAAGCATTCGCAGCGTGATGTCCACGATCACCCAGGGCTCGCCCTTGAGCCAGACCGTTACGAACGCCAGGCGGTCGCGCGTGGTGATGGTGGTCATCGGGTCACGCAGGTCGGCCCACTGGCCGCCACTTGCGTGGTAGCGCATCAGGAAGGCGGCGCAGCGCAAGGCGCCGGCCTCCTGCTCGGGCGACAAGTGGTACTGGATCAGGGCATGGTGCTCGGCCCCGGCCGTGAGGGTGGGCACTGGCTCGCGCATGTCACGGCCCACGCTGTTCCTGCGCAGCGTGCACAGGTGCGCGGCGATCAGTTGCTGCTGGCTGCCGCTGGTGGTCACGGTCGATACAGGGTCGCGCAGGTCGCGGGCCGGCGTGCTGTTGAACCCGCCGTTGGCCTGGACCATGAACGCGGATGCCAGGCTCTGCCCGCCGCCGCTGGCCGTCACGGTGCCCAGCGGCCCCCGGATGTCGTTGGCGCCGTGGCTCCAGCGTTTGCCGCCGTCCTTGCCCTCGCCGTGCCCGGCCTGCACCAAGTAGGCCAAGCTGATGGCGTGCTTGATGCCGCCGGCCACGGCCGTGCCGAGGGGGTGGGACAGATCCAGCACGCGCGGCGCCTGGCCCTTGGCTTCGCCGTAGCCCATCTGGATCAGGGTGGGCGACACCAGGGCGCGGCAGCCACCTTTTTCCGTGGCGATCGTGCTCATGGGCCTGTCGAGCATTTCGATCTTCCCGCCGTGGGCCATGTTCACGATGAATGGCTGGGGGCTGTTCAGCACGAATTTTGTCCAGGCCATGCGCTATCCGCCGCATGGTGGCCGGCGCCAGTTCCTTATTGCGCCCGAAGATGCTCTGCCCGGGGATGCTCCAGTCGATGCACTCGGCTGTCTGGCGGAATGGCTTTTGGCCCGCCTTCGGATTCTTCCAATGCGTCTGCGCTGGCCACACGATAGGCAGGCCGTCGCGGCGGGCGATCAGGTACAGCCGTGTGCGGGTGCTGCGAGAGCCCAGGGTGGCGTTGCAGATCACCCGCCATTCGACCTTGTAGCCCAGGTCGCGCAGGGCCTGGATGAAGTGGCGCCAGTTGCGGCCCTTGTGCTTGGGGTCAGGCACCAGGAACTGATTGCCGCGTGGCACCACCTCGCCAGGGTCGGCTACGCGGAAGGTGGCTTTGCCCGTGGCGGGGTCCGTGATGCGGTCCAGTGTGATGACGCGGCCCGTGGCTGGATCGCGCTTCGCAATCAGCGGGGACCACTGCATCATCTGCTCGACGTTCTCCAGCGTGATGACATCGGGCTTGGTCTTGCCGGCCCAGCGGATGACGATCCAAGCGAGGGAGCGGATTTCCGCGCTGCGCGGTTGGCCGCCCAGGGCCTGGCTGTGGTGCGTGCAGTCCGGGGATGCGTGCAGCAGGCCCACCAGCTCACCCTTGGTCACGGCCAGTGGATCCACCTCGCGGATGTCGGCGCGGTAGTGCTTGGTCTGCGGGTGGTTGACCTCGTGCATGCCGATGGCGTCAGCATCGTGGTTGATGGCGGCATCGACCGGCCGGCCGATGGCCTGCTCAATGCCGGTCGATGCGCCACCGCCACCGGCAACCAGGTCGATCACTAGCTTGGCCGCGAGGGGCAGGAGAAATTGAGGGGTAAGCATGCGGCTCCTTGAAATTTGGGCCAAAAAAAGCCCGTTGGCGTTGCCAGCGGGCTTGGTGGGGATTGGGTTACGCTTTGCCGTCTAACAAAAGGAGGCGGAAGTGGTAGAAAAGATGCATTGGTTGCCGACATCTATTGGTATGGCTGTGTTGGCTTGTATTTTTGGTGGTATTGCGCTCGGGATTTATCCAGGCTGGGATTTGGTCTGGGGATGGGTGGCGAATTCTGCGGGCGAATCAAGCAGTGTGATAGCTAGCGTCATTGCGATGATTTCTGCAGTGGCGGCTGCTGTAAGCGCCTTTTTTTCATTCCAGAGTTTGGCTCATGCTAGAAATACAAAGTCAGATGATATTCTGCTCGAGCATGCGACTACTACCATTTCGAGAGCATACGAGGTTTTAATGGAGGGTAGCAATGCTGGGGCTCCAGTAAGAAATAGAATGAATTGGCTAACCTCAGCGAGGCTAATTGAAGAATTTAAGGAGGCGAAAAATAGACTGGGTGGTGCAGAGGTTAAAAGGAGGTGCGACGGTGTTGAGGATTATTGGCGAGTGAGATTCCGCGCTGCCCTAGAGAGGTACAGGAGGAGTGGCGCTAATTTTTCCGATGGGCCAGCAGATCTGAATGCTATCTATCCAATATCCGCAGTGATAGTTCATGCTTTTTCAGACTGGCCTGAAGGTAAGCAGGATGATTTGGATAAATATCCAAATGCCGCTGCTGCGGTAGATGAAGTTGGCTTGTCTCGGACTTGGAGTGAGCTGCACATTTATGTTGGAACTTGGAATCGATAGTCCGGCTCACTCCATATATTCTTCACTTTTATACGGTGGTGTTGATCTCGAGCGGATAGCGGTCCTTGCCGTTGATGCAGTTAGGTGGCTTGCCCCTGCCTGTCCAAGTCACGCCGGTGGCGGGGTCGCGGTACTATTGGGCGCCCACGCTGGAGGGCTTCGACTTCGCGGGTGGGAAGATATCGGCAGCGGTCAGCCCGTGCTCTGTGATCAGCGTGCGGGCCTCGGCCACAGCCTTCGCCTTGGCTTCTGTCTGAGTAGCTGGGATCTGTGTGTCGAGTCCGGCCTTGCGGGCCAGCAGGTTCTGGCATTCGGACATTGTTGGTTCCGTTCAGGCGCTGTGCGGGCACCGTGTTTAGTTTCCAGGTACGTTGCCTTTTTCTAGGCCTCATTCTGTGTCGTAGCCTTCTGCAGCGCTCATGTGATAACGTTGTCTTAGGGGTTCCAGCCAGGTAAGACTGCCGTCTATGGTGGCACAATCTTCATTGAAATTTTTCGGAGGAAATTGCATGTCACACAATTTCGAGCTTTTAAAAGCTCACATCCTTCCTCTATCGATGGCCAGCACTTTTGGTGAAGCTAAGCGGGAATGGAGTTTGGTGGCGGTTGAAATTAGTGATGAGTGGGATCAATGTCCGTGCGGGCAGGCTATAAAGGAACATTGCTACATAAAAAACAAAATAACAGGTAATGAAACCTATGTTGGAAATGTCTGTGTCAATAACTTTTTAGGTATTGATACTGGCACTTTATTTGATGGCTTGAAACGCATCGCTGAAGATCCTCAAGCAAACCCTAACTTGGCAGTTATTGCCTATGCCGAGGAGAGAGGGTATCTCTATGAACGAGATGGCGAGACTGCAGAGGCTGATTTTCTAAGGCGAACGGTACGTAAACACCAAAAAACGCATTCCGCAAAGCAATTGGCTTGGAAGGAAAAAATAAATCGGCGTATTTTGAAGGGTACTATAGTTACCAAGCGAACCGTGCGCTAGTCGTTGAACTGTCCATAAGGGCGCAGGCGTGCCTGATGCCAGTGGACTGGGTGGGGTAGTGCGCATGCAGATGTGCGTTATCTGCGTGGCTCCAGGGCTGGGCCGTGCTCATTCCGGCAGTCCGACCTGCTGCCCCTTGATCCGCAGCACGCGGCGTGCATGGTTGCCAACCTCAGGGGTGACCGAATAGCCGTAGCCATCAGGGTTGACCAGCTCACGGATCAGGTCGAAGGCCTCGGCCGCATCCGGCGCCAGGTGGTTGGCGTCGTATGTGGTCGTTTCGAGGTTGGGCAGTTGCTGGGCCATGCGCAGCAGCTCCAGCGCGGCCGCGTCCTCGGTGTGCAGGCCTCGCCCAGGCACGGGTCGGGGCAGGTTGGTGGTCAGGGCAACGCGGCCCTCGTCGTCGGCGGAAATGGCAATGATGATTTGGCGGGCCATGGTGGTCTCCTGTGAAGTGGCGGGGTCAGGACGGGGTGCCGTCAAGGTGCAGAAGGCGGTGGATCTGGTCGCGCGAGCGGTCGAACTTGACAGCCCACGCGGCGCGCTGGGTGCTGAGTGGCCTGCTGGCGTGCTGTGCTGCCAGGGCGTGGGCGTCGGCCAGCGCGAAGGCGTGGCGCAGCGCGTAGTGCCAATCGCTGGCCCAGTGGTGTTCGCAGTCAGCGGTGGCAGATGACGACATAGGGCTGGTCTCCGAATTGCTCCAGCGCCCAGGCGCATGCGTCTTGCGTGCAGGCGCCGACGAATTGCTGCTGCGTGCAGCCGCATTTGATGGTGAAGGTGCGCATGTGACTCCAGTTATCAGAGGGATGGCAGTTCCAGCGGGATCTGCTGGAGCTTGGTGGCGGCGGGCGCATCAGCCGCGCTGGCCTTGCGGCTGCGGCGCTTGGGTGGAGTGGCAGCAGCTGCAGCGCTGGCCAACTGCTCGCGCGCCTTGGCAAACGTCTCTGCCACGTTGGTGGCTTCGCTGCGGCGGTAGATGAAAGCGCGATCCGTGAGCGGTGTCGTGGGGTGCGTGATGCGGGCGAGTTGCATGTGGGTCTCCGGCATGCAAACGGCCCGCTCAGTGGCGGGCCGTTGGTTGGTCAAAGTAGGTGGTGCCGCACCAGGCGTAGAGCAGCATTCCGCTGTGCCTGGCCTCGTCCAGCGCCGCATATCCCGGGTCGCTCAGCAGCGCGCATGCGCTCCAGATCAGGGGGTGGCCGGCGCCCTCGCGCTCCATCACGGCGCCTTCGGCCAGGTCGCGGAAGTAGACGGCCAGCCAATGCGGTCCAGGCGGCTGTAACGGTGGAAATTCTGGGTAGGGGATGCGCATAGCTGGGGTGCGCAATCAGTGATGTAGATTGGCGACCACAGCCTCCAGCCAGGGTGTTCCCCGGGCAACGGCTTCTGCGACTCGCCATCTGCCGGGTGCTGTCATGGTTGGGTGGGTATGCAGACAGCAATCGGCGGCCTGCTCGAAGCTGTCTGCGCCCTTGAGGCAAACCGGGCATTGCATCGGTTGACCGGAGTTGACTCCCGGGCAGCAGGCATCCGCCTCCCTTTCGATCTCATGTTCCTTGCGGCAGACCGGGCATCGGTAGATTTCTTCAGGAGGGCAGCACCCTGATGCATCCCTGCTTTCGCTGTATTCCTCGGCACAGCAGGGGCACTTGAATAGCACAAGGCAGCCCGCTGTTTTGCTGCCCAATTTCATGTTGGGACCTGCGCAGTTCGCAGCTATCACGCGCGTGAAAAAGTCATGAGTCCGCATGGCGATCCTCCTGGTTGGTTGGGAAGAAAAGGGCCGGTGCCGCGTGGCGGCTGCGTGGGCGAGATGGCTGGTGGTTGCGAAGCGAGAAACCCAGGCCCGGCGAAAAAGAAGGCCGCATATGCATCCAACGGCGGGTGCTTGAGAGGGCGGATGCGCGGCGTCAAACCGAAGCGCCCTGCCAACCAAGACGCTTGGATTTGAAATGCGTTGCGCAGAAGCTGCTGGCAACAATGATTGCGGAGTAGTTGCGCAAGCTAAGATGTGTAGAGATTTAAAATTTATTGATGATTATCAATTAAATACAATTGTTAAACGTGGGGTAAAAATGGATGCTAACTTTGAGAAATTTCTTGGTAAGTTTTGCGTGAATGGTAAAGAGAATATTCTGGGGGAGCTTTCATTGAATTATGAAAATACTCACCTGAATATTTATTCGGATAATGTCATTAATCCACGTGCTGTTGATTCTGTAATTTATGGGGAGACGGTTAATGGGGAAAAAATATCTCTTGTAGATTGCGTGTGTATGAACATGGGTAGTAGGCATAATGGCAGCGGCCGTAGTGGCTGGTTTGCTACCTTCTATCCGCACTATTCAATAATAGGAACGGATTATATTAATCCGAGTGTTAATTGTCTGGAAAGAATTGATATTGCTTCCACTGATATAAATGAAATATTTAATGATTTTGATGCGTTTGGTTATGCTTCAGAGCCTGAAAAGAAGATCGAATCTCTTTTGGATGGAGTTCGGCAGCATCGACACGTTGAGTCCGGTGAATTCCCAATAATAGTTTACTTCACTGGTAGGAAAGATATTATTGACTTCAATTCAAGCATCGGGCGAATAACTGTTCAGCATCGGCCGGCTGGTGGAGTCAAGGGTGTTTCTGGATTCTCTATCAATAATAGAGTTGTCTTGTCGATAGAGTTTGAGCGATTGCATAATTTTGAAGAAGCACTGGGCGCTGCACATTTGGTTAGAAGTTTCTTATCTGTTGTTGCTGGAAGGCGTCAGACTATTGAAACACTCCATATTTACAAGAAAGTAGAGTCTGAACAATATGCTTCGCCCTTAAAAGTGATTTCTGGGTTTTCTAAAGATTTTAAGAACTCCGAGGAAGACTCAAAACCGAACTTTAGAGAGATGCCACTTGATTCAATAAACGGAAAAGTTGAATTTGAAAACGTTTTTGAGCAGTGGTTGTTAAGAAGTGAGGATTGGGGGTTGCCTAGGAATCGATACTTGAATTGCATGGGCGGTGGAAATGTTTATGGTGCTGACCGGATTATCGCAGCTGCAAATATGTTTGACATACTCCCAGATTCCGCCGTGCCGAAACCTACAGAAATACCTAACAATGTTTCGGAGGCTTCCAAATCGTGTCAATTAATATTTGCGAATCTGCCTGATAGCATTGAGAAGAATAGTATATTGGGTGCTCTGGGTAGATTAGGGAAACCATCGTTGCCAAAAAAGGTAAAGTACAGAGTTGGGATCGTAATGTCAAGACTTGGTCCTGCATTTCCAGAGCTAGAGTTTGTTGGTAAAATCGCTGTGAATTGTAGAAATTATTTTGTTCACGGGGGCGCTAGTGCAAGTGCTGCTCAAGTATTTGATTCTCAGATGCCATTTTTGACAGAAACTTTAGAATTTGTTTTTGTTGCATCTGATTTGATTGAATGCGGCTGGAGTCCAAATGAATGGCATAGAAAGGGTCGTGGTCTTGGACATAAGTTCTCTAGGTATGCGATGGCGTATGAGCAAAACCTTGCAGAACTGAAAAAAGCACTTAAAGCGGTTAAGAAGGTTTAAATTTCAATCGACAGGGGGGGGGTTAGAACTTCCGGTGCATTGCCCGCTAGATGGAAGTGCTTGGAAGTAAATGATGTGCATTTGTATATCATGCTGCAACTCGTAAGTTGCTAATTTTGTTGTATTGCTTGGTTTTAATTTAGCTCTGACTTGATAGATTTGCTATGAATTTTGAAAATATTGATCCAGAGCTAGATGAAAAGGACCGTTCTCTGAAAATGGTGTCGAGATGGCCCGAAAATCCACAGCAACCGTGCTTTCAAATTGAAGTCAAGCGCAGAGGGGGTGACGTAAAAACCATTATGTTCGCGCCAGAGCGCTGGGCCAGTAACCGGAGAGACTTGTGCGGGTGGTCTTGGCCCGGACGTGAATATTGCAGCGTTTATTTTGCAGATATTTCCTCTGCAGTAGATCTTGATACAGGTGAAAAGCTCTCGCGATGCGGTCTGTGGAAAACGGTGCTTCACCATAGAGATGATGAGCTTCCTTGGTATGTGCGCTGGGCGGATCAGCACCTCATGGTGTTGTGTCTCGTTGGCTTTGTGCGTCAAGAACTTGGGCAATTCAAAAGCGCCATGCGTGCGCGGGTGAATTCCGCAATGATTGAGGCAGGGCATGTTGAAGTCGATGATGAGGGTTTCAAATTCATCACTCAGGCCATGAAAGTGGGCTATCAAGGAAGCCTATCGCTGGGGTATCAAGTGGCGCTGTTGACAGAAGTAGAACTGCTTGCATGTCGCAAAGCAGCTTTTGACCTGCTTTCAGCGGCAGGGAGAGACGCTTCATGTGTGGATGCAGTCTTCCCTTGTAAATAGGCGCCCGCTGCTTTCCCGGGCTGGTCAGGAGGTGCACATCAGCCCGATGCGCTCCTGCCGTCCTGCAGTTACCTCGCCACTGCCGGTAGGCGCCACTTTTTGAGCGGGAAAGCCCTGTAGCGTCAACACGCGCCACGCAGCGCGCTCGACCAGGGAGGGCCAGATTTCGCGCACTTCCTAGTCTGCAGGCGCGGGGTCAGGTGCAGGGCGCTTTCTACAAAGTGGCGCCTTGGGTATCCAGCAGCAGAGATAAAGACCGAGGGGCCTGCCCTCGGTCGATGCCGTGGTGCCCATCGCTATCCGTGGAGCGATGGATGAATAGTAGCGCTACGCTACTATTTTGGTCAATAGCGTTGCGCTAACTTTTTGAAATGGAGCTTCGAGTCGTGCCTGGCTGCCCCTGCAGAGGGGTCTTTGCGTAGCAGTCAGGCAAGTGGCGAGCTAGCTAGCTCAGTCAGAGGCGTCGGCCGTTCCAAGCCCAAACGACTCTTCCGATCACAACTACTTGGTGATCGCCGTTCAGAATTTGAACGACCTTAGAGCTTGGGTTGTCGCTTGTGACCTGCAACTTGCCATCAAACGTAGGGCTCACGCGTTTGACGTAGTTCTTGTCTCCCGCTTGGAGAACATAGACGCCTTCGCGCGAATGTGGGTCTTTGGCGCCTGGGCCCGTATCAACCAGCAGCACATCACCATCCGTAAAGGTTGGTGCCATGCTGTCGCCATAAGCATGAATGAAACGAAGCTCGCTGTGGTTTTGTGGGCGGATGTGCTGGTTGATCCAGTGCGGAGACAAGGCAAGGTCACCGACGATCACATCGGACTCAAGCAGCGCTTCACCTGGCCCCATGCTGGCTCCGTTGGATAGCAAGGGAACACGCACCGCATCTGGCGCATGCCAGAAGGGAACAGAGGGGTGGGTGGCGGCCACATCGTTCGAAGAAACGGCCTGTGAGATCGGCTGGTCCATCCATCCAGAAGGGCGGCCTACACGCGCTTCAACCTCCCTTGCGGCCTCCTTGCTCATCGAGCGAGGCTTGCCCGTTTTGGAGTCCGGTAGAGCGCGGACCCACTGACTGATTTGAGCGGGTGCTTTGCCTATTTTTTCAGCGAGAGCTGCTTGTGAGCCTGCCTCCTCAACAAGGATGGCGAGTCTACGGCGGCGAGTCACTTCAATCGGATCCATCGGGCGATGGTTTAGCAAAACGCTACTTTTGGCAAAGCGCGTGGCGCTATTGACGATATGTAGCGCATCGCTAATAATTTGCTCATGAACCTCCATGAGTACATCTCCAAAAAGGGGCGTGGGTCAATCGGTGAGCTGGCCGATCAGATCGGCGCGCACCGGCCTGATGTGTCCCGCTGGGCTTCGGGGAAGCGTGTTGTGCCAGAGAAATCTGCTGTTGCTATCGAAGTGGCGACACAAGGCGCTGTGTCACGCCGAGACCTTCGTCCCAATGACTGGCAGGACATCTGGCCCGAACTGGCTCAGTCCGCAACCCAGGTTGAGGAGGTGGTCCATGGTTGACCTTCCACCGTCCCCACTTGAAGGCGAATTTGGTTCACCAGTTCCCGTTACTGAATCCACCGCCGCGCGCGATACCGCCGAGTTTCCTGGGGGGCTGGGGCGGGGTGGGTTCAATTTGGACTGTCCTGGCACAGGCGTCACAGATTCCGTAGTAGGGGAGGATGCGCAAAACGCTCTTGTGCTTGCGAATATCGAAGCAAGGTTGGCACAAGAAGTGCGGGGGCTCATCGGCTCGCTCGACCAGTTCGGACGCAGCGCGCAGGGCATATACGTGGAGATCCCCGATGGAGCCCATTTTTGTAAGGCGATAACGAGCTTTCTCGCTTTGCTCAGCCTGCAGATTGCGTACGCGCTCACTAAGGGTTTGGATAAGTCCGTCTTTTTCGATGACGGCGCCCAATACTTGCGAGAGCTGGATCTGGACTTGGGCGAGTTTGTCCGAGAGTTGACTCTCGATGGTCGCCGCTTTTTGGCGGTCGCGCTCGTGGACCAACAGGCGACCAAGTTCGATGGCTCCGCTGACAGAGCTGACGAGTAATGAAACATCCATTTTTGCCTGCCCTCCCTGGGGATGTTCGTTGCTGTATGAGAGTTCACATCGTACCCAACGCAGGGGCTAGCACCAAAAACCGCTCTCATTCCACAACTCGCGCGGCGATGCCCCGCAGATGGGTAATCACGTCCGGCTGCGCGCTCCCGCTTTCCTGCATGCGCTGGCAGCACATCTCGCTCCAGCGGGCTAGCGCGGCCGCGCTGAAACCGGCTCGGCCTTCGCCCTCCAGGACTTCGATCATCTGGCCCAGGAACAGCTCCAGGGCCTGCGCCCATTGGGGGCTGCCATGGGCTACTGCGCGGCTGGTGGGGGTGTCTTTTGCCATTTCGTCTTCTTCCGAGGTGGGTTCCTGATGGCCTTTACTTTCTCAGTTGGGATCGAGCCTGGCTATGTCGAATCTGGGGGGCAATTCGACATTGCGCGCGGCATGGATGTGGTCAATGCCGCGTACCTCACGGCTCAAGCGCATCCAGGCGGCGTTGCGACGTTGGCGCGTGATATGGGCGTCAAGTCCGGCACCCTGCAGCACAAGCTCAATCCCAACAATGAAACCCATCAGCTAACGCTGCTCGAGGCCGTCAGGCTGCAGGCTGTCACGGGCAATTTCTCGATCCTCCACGCGATGGCCCATCAACTGGGGTGCGAGGTTCGCCGCACGGTTCCTGACCAGTCGGGCGGTGATCCGGTGGAGGCCTTTATGCGCTTTCAGACTGAAGTGGCCGAGGTCACGCGTGCGGCAGCCGATGCCCACCTTCTCCCCTCGCGCAATGCCGTGCGGCGCCTTGACCGGCAGGTGCAAGAACTGATTGTTGTGGCCCAGCATCTGGCGGGTGCTGCAGCGCGACGTTTGCCTGCATCTGGAGGGCCTTGCCATGCGGGTTGATATCAAGCCTGCAGGCGGTGATCGATACAAGCGTGCTTTGCAGGGTCTCAACAGCGGGCAGATTGCTCAGGCTACAGCGGAGTCCATCAACATGGCGCTGGGTCGTGTGAAAAACGCGATGCGCGCTGAAATGCAGAGCGTCTTTGATCGGCCCACAAACTACATCCTGCAGTCGATCCAGGTTGAGAAGGCCACGCCGACGAATCTCAATGCCGTTGTCGTTCCAACGTACATGGGCAGAAAAGGGGTGGACCCGCAACAGATCCTGGCCGCGCAGGAGGTCGGCGGTCGGCGGCGTGACAAGCGCAGCGAGAAGGCCTTGCGCACGGCCGGCATTCTGCCCATTGGCTACCAGACCGTAATCCCGGCCACGCCGTACCCAGGCAGCGATGACGGACGCGGCAATCTCAAGGGTTCGACCCTTGTGCAACTGATTGCCTATTTCCAGGCATTTGGCACGCACGGCTATCGATTCAACATGACCGAACGGCGCATGCAGGCCCTGCACCAGCGCGGTGGCAAGGGTGCGCGCTTCATGGGGCCGGTGAAGGGCATTCGCTACATCGTGGCCTATGGCCGCCTGCGCGGCGGTGCCCGGGCTACAGCACGTGGCGAGTACGACAAGCGCGCATCCAACCTGCCGCCCGGCATCTGGGCGGTGACCGGCACCGGCGGCGCAGACGTGCGGCCGGTGCTGATGTTCGTGCGCGGTGGCAACTACAAGCCCCGCATCAGCCTGGACGGGGTGCGCAAGCGCTCGGGCATCGATGAGCTGATTCCCCGCTGGGTCCGTGGCCGCGTCTACGACGCATTCAAGAAAGCCAGTCAGGGCTGACGGCCCGGCTGATATCAGGAGAGATAGACATGCAACACACCACCCATCAGGTGACCTCGCATGACACCAAGGCGGATTCGTTCTCCGCCATTGGCAATGCCACACGGGTGCGCCTCAACGAGCGGCTGTACAGCAGCCTGGCCGAGGCCCATCGCCGGGGGCAGCCTGCCCTGAGCCGGCGCGAGCTGCGGGACTTCCACAACGAGTGCACGGGCGAATGGCTGGAGATCTCCAGCGTGGCCAGCACGGTGAATGCGCTGGTCGCGGCCAAGCGCGTGGAAGAGGTGGCGGCGCGGGCCTGCTCCCTGCCGCCGCATCGCCTGGTCAAGCCTGTGCGCTGCCGCCTGCAGCAGGCGACGTTGACGGACTGAATTGATATCGAAGGTTGAGCAGGCATGAATCACTACCCCCACCACATCGGCGACTTCAACACCGCGACACGGCACCTGTCACGGCTGGAGCGTGCCATCTACCGTGACATGCGTGACATGTACTGTGACACCGAGGCAGCGTTGGACGGCTCCAGCTTCGATCTGCTGGCGCGGCGCCTGCTGTGCCGGTCGCCGGAAGAGATCGATGCCCTGCAGTTCGTGCTGGCCGAGTTCTTCACGCTGCTGCCCGATGGCCGATATCAGAACGACGAATGTGAGCAGATCGTGGCCCAGTTCCGCCAGCAGCAGGAGGGGCGCAACGAGGTCAAGAGCAATGAGCATCTGCGGCAGAAGCGCAGCAGGGCTAGGCGCAGTGCTATCTTTTCTGCGTTGCGTGCCCTGGGTGTCGTGCCTGCTGCCAAGGCGAAGGCTGCAGATCTGATGGCTCTGTGCCGTCAGCATGGGATCGTCGTGACAGACACCAGTGTCACGCTCAATGGCACGGACTGGCTTGGTGGTGATACGGGCAATGTCACGCCGCGTCACGGTGATGTCACGGGTGGTGTCACGCCTCGTCACGGGGATGACACGGGTAACCAGAACCAGAACCAAAACCAATACATACCCCCCAACCCCCCTGCAGGGGGGGCGAACGGTGGATTGGCTATCGCCACGGCGCTAGCAGGCAGCTTCCCGGAGCATCGACGCACCCGGCTGGTGGACGTGGCCGACGCCGTGGCCGAGGCCATCGCCCGTGGCGACGTGACGGCCGAGGAGCTGCTGGCTGCCGCTGAGCAGCAGCGTGGACTGCTGGCGGCGAAGGATGGCAAGGCCTGCCCCAGCCTGCTGCGCTGGGTGCGTGAGCAGCGTTGGAAGGACGTGGTGATGCTGGCATCTTCGGCTGGCGAGGGGCAGCAGCCCGACAACTGGGCAGACACGCGCAGCGGCGTCGAAGGCATGGCGGCCAGCCTGGGCATGTCCGGCTACGACGACTGGTGCGATGCGCGAGCGGGGCAGGGCCTGCGGCGAGCGTTCGCGGACTACGAGGCGGCAGTGCATGCGCTGCTGGCCGAGCGTCAGGGGGTGTCGGCATGACGGTGCGCACCCTCATCGGCGCGGCGGCGCCCCTCTCGATGTGCTCAAAAAATAGGCAGGATCGCGGGTCCTTTTTGGCCCCCTTGGAAGCGGGTAATTCGAGCCGCGTGTGCGGACTGTTGCGCAACCTTCCTAAGGGGGTTAAGTGAAGGTTCTGCCTTACTTTGATGCTCCTATTTCGCAAGCAGAATTCGCTGCTTTGATCGGTGTCAGCGAGGCCCGCGTGAGCCAGCTGGTCAGCGAAGGCGTGATCGTCCGGGGCGATTCGGGCCACGAATGGCTGCTCGCCTACTGCGAGCGCCTGCGCGACCAGGCGGCGGGGCGTGCCTCGGCCGGTTTGGGTGGCCTGGACCTGGTCCAGGAACGTGCGGCGCTGGCGCGTTCGCAACGTGTGGCCCAGGACCTGAAAAACGCTGTCTCCAGTGGCGAATTCGCGCCCATCGGTGCTTTGGCGGACGTGTTGGGTCTGGCCAGCTCGGCCGTTGTGGACCGCATGGACCAGATCGAAGGCCAGTTGCGCAAGGCCTGCCCGGATCTGCCCGAGGATGCCCGCGTCACGGTGCTGCGCGTGCTGGCCGATGCTCGCAATGAGTGGATACGGGTCACGTCCAAGCTGATCGGCGAGCGCGTGGCGGCCATGGCCGAGGCGCCCGACGAGGATGAGCTGGACGAGGAGGCCGCATTTTGAGCGCACCCCTGTCGAGAGAGGCCATTTCCGCCATCCAGGCCGCCGTGCAACTGGGCCTGTCCAGCCTGCGGGCCGACGCGCCGCAAACACTGTCCGAATGGGCAGCCGACCACTTCCTGCTGGCCGGCGAATCCAGCCACCAGAAGGGCGGTTGGGTGGCCTGGCCGTTCCAGATCGGAATCCTGGACTTCATGTCCGATGACCGCATCGAGGAACTGGCCGTCAAGAAGTCCAAGCGTGTCGGCTACTCGAAAATGATCACGGCCTTCGTCTGCTACAACATCGCGCACCGCCGCCGCAAGCAGGCGCTGTGGCAGCCCACGGACGATGACCGTGACAGCTTCGTCAAGACCGAGATCGAGCCGCTGCTGGACAGCAAGGACGGCGTGCCCTCGGTGATCGCGGCCCGCAAGCAGGGCAGCCGGGTCGAAGAGACCATCAAATACAAGCCGTTCCGCGACAGCGTGCTGCACCTGCTGGGCGGCAAGGCGGCGCGGGCCTACCGCCGGATCACGGTGGCCGTGGCCATCCTTGACGAATGGACGGCGTTCGACCAGACCATCGGCGGCAGCAAGGACAAGTCCGCGGGCTCGCCCGGCACCTTGGCCAAGGGCCGGCTGGAAGGCGCTCCATACCCCAAATTCATCGGCGGCAGCACGCCCGGCATCAAGGGCCTGTGCCACGTCAGCCGTGCCTGCGAGGATTCCGAGGACGAGGTCGATTACCTGATCGAGTGCCCGCGCTGCGAGGCCGAGCACCCGCTCACCTGGGGCGGCAAGGAGGCAATGCACGGCTTCAAATGGGAGGCCGGCAAGCCCCAGACCGTGCGCCACATGTGCCCACACTGTCGCGAGTCCATCAGCCAGGCCGAATACCTGCCCGGCGGCTGGCCGCTGACGGGAGCCTGGGTGTGCCGGCGTTCTGGCCGCCGCTTCGGCGCCGACCGCATCTGGCGCAATGCCGATGGCACGCCCTGCAGGCCCCCACGCACGCTGGGCGTGCACATCTGGGCCGCCTACTCCCCGCAGCGCACCTGGGCGTCCATCGTTGACGAGTTCGAGAAGGCCCACCGCGCGCTGCTGGAGGGTGATGCAGGCCCCATGACCTCGTTCACCAACGAGACGCTGGGTCAGGCCTGGGAACTGAAGGGAGAGGGCACTGACGACCATGTGCTGCAGGCACGCGCCGAGCCCTATGCCATCGGCACGGTGCCCGTGGGCGGCCTGGTGCTGACGGCTGGCGTGGACGTGCAGCGCACTTGGTGGCAGATCAACGTTTGGGCCTGGGCGCGCGGCATGGAAAGCTGGATCGTGGACCGCCACATCATCGAGGGCAATCCCTCCAGCGAGGGCGACTGGGCGCCCGTGACGGCCTACCTGCAGCGCCGCTACCGGCAGGCCTGGCACGGCGGCAGCCTGGGCCTGAGCGCCATCAGCATCGACTCGTCCGACCAGACGCAGGCCGTCTACAACTACGTCCGCACCCACCAGCACCTGCTGCCCAACCTGCGCGCCATCAAGGGCGACAACAACGACAACCGGCCCATCGTGGGACCGGCCAGCATGCAGGACATGGACTGGCGCGGCCAGAAGATCAAGCAGGGCATCAAGCTGTGGCTGGTGGGCGTGGACAACGCCAAGGACCTGCTACTGGGCCAGCTGGCGATCACGGACGCCGGCCCGGGGTGCGTGCACTTCAGCGAGGACCTGCCGCGCGAGTTCTTCGAGCAGTTGACCGCCGAACAGCGCATCCTGGCCAAGGTCCAGGGCCGCGAGGCCTACCGCTGGGTCAAGCGCCGCCAGCGCAATGAGGATTTGGACTGCCGCAACTACGCCATCCACGCGGCCATGGCCCAGGGCCTGCACAAGTACACCGATGCGCGCTGGTCGCAGGTCGAGCAGATGGTTCAGCCAGCCCGCGACCTCTTCAGCCCGCCTGAACTGCCACCCGTTGGCGCACTTCCGGCCGCTGCGACTGCCACCGCTTCAGCACCGTCGCCTGCTCCTACCTCATCCCCTGCCCGTGCTCCGGACCCAGCGCCGCGCCGTGCAGCTCCCATTCGCCGCAACGGCGGTTTCTCCCGTTCCTGGTAGCCCTCATGACCTCCAAAACCAACACCACTCTGCCCCTCATGCAACCGGACGCGGCCAAGTCGCCCGCCACGCCAGAAGCGGATTTCGCACCAGACCTCGTGGACCGCATGTTCGACTATCTGGTCGAACTGTTACCCGAGCTGCGTGGCAGCCCCGCCATTGTTGAGCGTGTCCAGCAGCAGCTGCGCAGCGAGTTCGCCGGCCAGGATGCCTACATTCCCGCCCGTTCTTCCGTGGGCAAGGCAGAGGAACGCCGGCAGGTGCTGCGGCTGTGGAACGGGCGCAACGCCAAGGCTGTGGCGCGCACGCTGGGCATCAGTCGGGCCACGGTGTATCGGTACCTAGAAGCGAGTCGGCTGAATCAGTCTCAGGTTTCCGGGAAATGAGACAGTTGCCCCGGTAGCGTGCGGCATATGAGCACGCTCCAAGACCTCCAGATGCGCCTCGCGCGCCTCAATGCCGCCATCCACAGTGGTGAACGCACCATCACGACCGAGGATGGCGCCTCGGTCACCTATCGCAGCCTGGACGAGATGATGGGCGCGCGCCGGGATCTGCACACGCAGATCGCGTCCGTGGCCGGTACCGGCCAGCCGCGCGCCCTGGTGGCCCGCTTTCGCTTCGCCGGCCTGCGGGACCGCTGATCATGCAGCGCCGTACCGTAGCCCGCAGGGCCTCCCCCACGCTGGTTGACCGTGTTGTCGGCTATTTCTCGCCCGCGCAGGGCGTGCGCCGCCAGGTCGCCCGGGAAATGCTGGTGCGCGCCTACGAGGGTGCCAGCCGCGCCGATGGCTGGCGCGTCAAGCGCTCGGGGGCCAGCCCCACGGCAGACCACGCCGCCGATGCGCGCGAGCTGCGCATGCGTGCGCGCTCACTCGCCCAGAACGTGCCGAACATCGTGCGCGCCGTCAATGCCGTGCTCGCCATGCGCGTGGGCCAGGGCATCGTGCCCGTGTGGGCCGACGATGGCCTGGCCAAGCGCTGGCGCGAATGGGTGCCCCATGCCGACTATGACGGCCTGCTGGACTTCTACGGCCTGCAGTACAAGGCCGAGCGCACGCGCGACGTGGACGGCGCCGTGCTCATCCGCAAGCACATCCAGCGCATGGGCTCCACGGTGCCGCTCAAGCTGCAGCTGCTGGAGATCGATTTCCTGGACGTGGAGCGCAACGGCGTGCTGGCCGGCGGGCGGGAGATCATCCGGGGCATCGAGTACGACAAGCGCGGCCAGCGCCTGGCCTACTACCTGTTCGACCGCCACCCCGGTGATGCCGGCATGTGGACCCTGGGCCGCAGCGGCACCAGTCAGCGCGTGCCGGCCGAGGAAATCATCCACTTCTTCGACCCCGAGCGCGCCGGCCAGCAGGACGGCATCACGCGCCTGGCGCCCATCATCGCCAAGGTGCGCGACCTGCATACCTACGGTGACTCCGAGCTGCAGCGCAAGCAGCTGGAATCGCGCATGGGGGTGCTGGCCGAGATGGGTGGGGATGGTGGCATGCCGCCACCGCTGCCAGACGAGGCCGCAGGGCAAAAGCCCGGCCTGATGGACCTGGGCGATCTTGCTGGCGGCGGCATCGTGGGCCTGCCGCCAGGCATGACCAATCCCACCTTCATCGAGCCGAAGGCCGTCCCGGGCTTCGGTGACTACATGAAAGGGGGGTGGAAGGAGGTAGCCGCCGGCTACCGCTGTCCCTACGAACTCATGACGGGCGACCTCACCGAGGTCAATTTCTCAACCTCACGCATGTCCATGAACCAGTTCCGGGCCGAGGTCGAATCCGAGCAGTGGCGCGTCACCGTGCCGCGCCTGTGCGCGCCCATTGCGCGTTGGTTCGTGGCGGCCGTGGATCTGGTGGCCACGGTGCCGGCCAACGTGCAGGCGCCGGACTGGAGCACGCCGCGCTGGGCCAGCCCCAACCCTGTGCAGGACGTGGCCAGCGACCTGAGCGCCGTCAAGGGCGGCATGCAGAGCATCAGCGAGGTGATCCGGCGCCGGGGCTATGACCCTGAGGCCGTTTTCAGCGAGCTGGAGGGCGACCTGGTACAGCTGCGTGATCGCGGCATCCTGCCTTTGCTGGCCGCACTGTGGGGCGCGCAGAACCCTATCGATCTGGTGGCCCAGATGGAGGGACAGGGGCAGAAGTGAAATCGTCTCAGTTTTCCGGGATTTGAGACAGTCAAACCGGAAAACTGAGCGCCATGCCACAAGCCAACGCCCAATCTTCCGCGCCCCAGATCCACGATTTGCCGGTGCAGACGCGCGCCGCAAGCCTGGTCCCCGACACCTACAACGAGACTGACGGCACGGTCGAGGTGGTCTGGACCACGGGCGCCATGGTGCGCCGCTACGACTATTGGAACGAGCGTCCCTACGACGAGGACCTGCAGATCACCCCCGAGGCCGTGGACATGGCCCGTTTTGACGCCGGCACTGTCCAGGTGCTGGACGGCCACCGCAGCTACGGCGGCGTGGCCGCCATCCTTGGCATCGCTGTACGGGGCTGGATCGAGGGCGGCGAGGGCCGGGCCGTGATCCGGCTGAGCCAGCGCCCCGAGCTGGCCGGCATCGTGGCCGACATCCGCGCCGGGATCATCCGCGCCATCAGCTTTGGCTACAGCGTCCAGCGCTACGAAATCACCCGCGCCCAGGACCGCACGGACGGCATCAACGTCGATCTCTACCGCGCAGTCGCCTGGACCCCACAGGAAATCTCTTTCGTCACCGTGCCTGCCGACCCCAACGCCGGCACGCGCAGCGCACCCACATCCCAGGCCCCGTCCGGTGCAGTGCCCCAGGGCGGCATGCCGTGCGAGTTCTTTCAACGGGCAGCCGCCCAACCTACCACCCAGGAGCACCAACGTATGCCCCAAGCAAACCAAGCCGGTGAAGGCGGCCAGACCGCCAACACCACTCCGGCCGCGAACGTCGCGCAGAACCCGCAGAACCGTCAAGCCGAGGGTGGCCAGCAGCCCGCGCCCGTCGCAGTTTTCGACGGCCAGCGCGCCGCCGACATCGTTGCGCTGTGCCAGCGCCACAACCTGGCCGATCTGCAGGCCGAGCTGCTGCGCAACCAGTCCACCATGGACCAGGCCCGCGCCGCCGTGCTGACGGCGCTGGACCAGCGCAGCCAGGCCAACGCCAGCGGACCCACAACCACCATCCGCACCGTGGGCGACGAGCACGAAACCCGCATGCGCGGGATCGAAAACGCGCTCATGCACCGCCTGGACCCTGGCGCGCAGCTGGACGACAACGGCCGCCAGTACCGCTCGCTGTCGCTGGTGGAGATGGCGCGCGAGGTGGCCGAAGGCCTGGGCCAGAAGACACGCGGCATGAGTCGCGCCGAGATCGTCAACGTGGCGCTGCGCGTGCGCTCCGGCATGCTGGGCACGGGCGACTTCCCTGCGCTGCTCGGTGGAGTGGGCCAGCGCGTGCTGCGTGCTGCCTATGACGAGGCGCCCAGCACCTACCAGCTGTGGGCGCGCCGTGCCTCCAACCTGCCGGACTTCCGTATCCGCCAGGCCATCGGTGTGGGCGGTGATGTCGAACTCAAGAAGCTCAACGAGCACGGCGAGTACACCTACGGCAGCCTGTCCGAAGATGTCACGGGCTACCGCGCCTTCACGTTCGGCCGCTCGCTGGCCATCACCCGCCAGATGATCGTCAATGACGATCTGGACTCCCTGACACGCACAGGGACCAAGTTTGCCGCTGCAGCGCGGAGCCTGGAAAACCGCCTGGTCTATGCACAGATCCTGGGGAACCCGGTCATGTCGGATGGGGAACCGCTGTTCGGTGCCGAGCACAAGAATCTGCTGACCGGCGCAGGCTCCAAGTTCTCGCTGGAAGCGCTGTCCAGCCTGCGCACGCTGATGCGCAAGCAAAAGGGCCGGGACGAGGAGGCGCTGAACATCGCTCCAGCCTACCTGCTGGTCCCCTCAGATCTGGAAACCCTGGCCTACCAATTCACCAGCCCGAACTACCAGCCCACAAAGTCCGGCGACATCAACGAGTTCCGCACGGGCGGCCGCACGGCGCTGGAACCCATCGTGGAGCCGCTGCTGGATGACGTGTCCACCACCGCCTTCTACCTGGCGGCCCGCGCCGGCCAGATCGACACCGTCGAGTACGCCTACGTGGACGGCTACGAGGGCCTGCGCACCGAGACCTTCTCCAGCGAAGACGTGGACGGCGTGAAGCTGCGCGCCAGCCTGGACTTTGCTGCCAAAAGCCTGGACTGGCACGGCCTGGCCAAGAGCAACGGCGCCTGAGCGCGCCGCCATCCACACACACGCTTTCAGGAGTTCAACCCATGAAAAACTACCAACAGCGCGGCCACGTCATCGAGGTCCTGGCAGCTGCCGGCGCAGTGGCTTCAGGCCAGCCCGTGGCCATCGGCGCCATCCTCGCCGTGGCCAATGGCCCGGCCCAGGTCGGCGAGCCCTACAACGCTGAGCGCGTGGGCGTCTTTGTCCTGCCCAAGGCTGCAGGCATCGCGTGGACACAGGGCCAGCCCCTGCGCTGGGATGTCGAAACCGGCGCGTTCGCCGTTGGCGGCGCGGCCACGGCCGGCGACGTGACGGGGGCGGCGTTCGCCTTCGAGGCGGCCGACAGCGCAGCCACGCAGGGCGCCGTCTGCCTGCCCGGCGTCATCGGCACGGTCGCGGCCTGAGCGGAGCAGGGCAGGGCATGACGATCCTCCTCATCCCTGGCGCCGAGCGGGCAGGGCGCGTGCGCTCGGCCCAGCAGCGGCACCACGCCAATGCGGTGGCTGTCTGGCAGGGCGGCGAGCCCTTCGGCGTCATCCTGCGGCGCGGCCCGCGCGAGGCCCTGGGGATGGTGGGCGCCTATGTCCTGGCCTGCCGGCTGCCCGCTGACATGGTGCCTGGCATCGCCCAGGGCGAGCCCATCGAGATCGACCAGGTCACCTACCGGATCGCCGAGCCGCCCCAGCCCGACGAATCCGGCTGGCTGCTGCTGCAGCTGGAGGTGGCCTGACATGGCGCAGCACATGCAACAGCAGATCCTGGCCGCCTGGCGGGTGGATCTTGTGCTCGCGGCCACCCTGGCTGGAGACAGCGTGCGCGTCGAAGGTCGCAACGCATACCCGGTAAGTGCCCTGCCAGCCATTGATATCAGCGCGGCAGACGAAGGCATCGAACCCATCACAGGCGGGCACGGTGGCTTGGCCACGCTGCACCGCGAATTCCTGGTCGATGTCATCAGCATTGCCACCGGCGACCTGGCACGCGAACAGGCCATGGAGCTGCATGCGCAGATCGAAGAGCGCATGGGGCCTGCTGCCAACGGCGTGCTGCCCGGCCTGCTGATCGCGCCGCCGCGCCTGCGCGGCATCCGGGGGCAGTGGGACGACGCCGCTACCCAGCCCATCTACATCGTGCGCGGCATGTGGCTGTGCCGATACCTCACCGCCGAGGGCGCCCCGCGCGGCCCGGCATCCCATCCCTGAAAGGAAACGACCATGGCAGTCCAAAACGTTCGTACCTCGGCCGGCAGCAAGCTGCTGATCTGCGCCGCCCGGCCAGCATCCTACGATGCGGCCGGCTTCCAGGCCCTGGCCTTCAAAGAGATCGCTGAGATCACCGACCTGGCCGAACTGGGCCGGGAATACAACCAGGCCACGCATTCGCCCCTGGCAACCCGCCGCATCGTCAAGCGCAAAGGCAGCTTCAACGATGGCAGTCTGTCCGTGCCCATGGCCCGCGACATGAACGACGAGGGCCAGGTGCTGCTGAAGGCCGCCTCCATGTCCGACGACAGCTACAGCTACTGCATCCGCCTGCAGGACGGTTCGAGCCACTACTTCACGGCGCAGTGCATGAGCTTCAAGCTCAACGTGGGCAGTGTCGATTCCATCACGGCGCACACGGCGCAGCTGGAAATCGACAACGACATCATCGAAGTCCCGGCCATCTCGTTCACCCTGGCCTACACGGCCGGTACCAACGGCTCCATCGTCGGGGTCGCAAGCCAGACCGTGCTCCAGGGAGCCACAGGCAAGCCCGTGTTCGCGCAGGCTGCGGCCGGCTTCGACTTCGAGAAGTGGAGCGACAACAGCACGGAAAACCCGCGCTCCGATGCCAACGTGCTCGCCAACGTGGCGGTGCAGGCCAGCTTCATCCCCGAGTAATTCGCCGCCGCCATGCCCGGCTGCGGCCGGGTGGCATGCCCCTCTGTCTTTCATTCATCGCCACCACCATGCTCAAACTTTCCCAACTCCGCGTTGCCGATACCGCTGCCCTGCACCTGAAGGATGCCACCGGCGAACTCCTGTACTTCAAGGACCCCACCAAAGGCGCTGGTGCGGTGGAGCAGCCCGTGCTGATCCATGTGTACGGCCCCGGTTCGGAGCCCTACCGCAAGGCCCAACTGGGCGCGCAGCGCCGTGTCATGGCGCTGGTCAAGAAGAACCGCCGCGCGCTGGAAGAGCGCACGCCCGAGGAGCGCACTGCCGACACAGCCGCGCTGCTGGCGGACATCACGCATTCCGTCGAAGGCCTGGATCTGGAGGGCCGCCCCGTGCGCGAAGGGATGCAGGCCCTGTACGCGGACCCTGCTGCCGGCTGGGTGGCTGACCAGGTCAACGCCTTTGCGGCGGACTGGGCAAATTTTTCCAAGAGTGCGCCGAAGGACTGAGCCTCTACGTGCGCACATGGGCGTGGCTCAACGCCCCGCTCAAGCCCAAGAACGGAAAAAAGACCCAGCCGCAAGATGATGAACCCAGGATCACACGCATCGAGGAATTCAAGGCAGAAGGCCGTGAGCCCGACATGCCCGACCCTGGCCCGGCCGGCTATCTCCTCGAAGTGTTCTTCGACCTGGGGCCATCGCTGCAGTCGCCCATGGGCGAAACGCCCATCGGTTACGAGCAGCTGGTGGCATGGCAGTCCATTCATGGGGTGCAGCTCACGCCCTGGGAGGGTAAAACGCTTTGCGACCTGTCCATCGCGTGGCTGGTCGCCAAGGACGCAGCCAAGGACCCTGGCGCCACTCGGCCCGGCAGTGTCGATGAATCGCCCGAACAAGCCGAGGAGCGGCGCGAGCGCGTCTCCAACGGCCTGGGCGACATGCTGCGCTCGTTCCGGCGCGCGCCGAAGTGACCTGCAGGGGGCTGCATGATCGGCTCCAGCAACATCAACTACCTGCGGTTCCTGATCACGGGCGACAGCTCGCAGCTGCAGGCCGAGGTGGAGAAGTCCAAGCGCACCGTCACGGGCATGGTCGATGGCATGGCCGGCTCGCTGGGGCGCCTGGGCACGCTGCTCGGTGGCGTGTTTGCCGGCGTGTCCGTCACGGCGTTCGTCGGCAAGCTGGTATCGGTGCAGCGCGAATTCGACGTACTCAACAGCTCGCTGGTCACGGTCACGGGCAGCGCCCAGGCCGCTGGCCGCGAGATGGCCTGGATCAAGACCTTTGCCAAGGACACGCCCTATGGGCTGGCCCAGGCCACCGAGGCATTCGTGAAGATGAAGGCCTTGGGCCTTGATCCCACTCAGGCCAAGCTCACCAGCTTCGGCAATACGGCGGCCGGCATGGGCAAGAGCCTCATGCAGATGATCGAGGCCGTGGCGGATGCGGCCACGGGCGAATTCGAGCGCCTCAAGGAATTCGGCATCAAGGCGTCCAAGCAGGGCGACATGGTGGCGTTCACGTTCCAGGGTGTCACCACCCGCGTGAAGAATTCGGCCAAGGACATCACCGACTATCTGGAGAACATCGGCAACACCGCCTTCGGCGGCGCCATGGAGCAGCGTGCCAAGACCCTGGATGGCGCCATTGCCGCCTTGGGTGACTCCTGGGACGAACTGTTCCGCACCATCAACGAGAGCACGGGTTTTTCGGAGAAGGCAGCCGGCGGCGTGCGCCTGGTCACGGATGCCATTTACGGGCTGGGCAAGATGGTCGAGAACCACCAGGGTGTGGTGATGACCTTCCTGGGTGCTGCTGGCGGCGCGGCCGCAGCGGCGGGCCTGGTGGCCGTGGGCGGGGCCATCGGCGTGGTCAAGGGGGCCATCGTCACGCTGGCGGCTGTGCTGGCCGCTAATCCCGTGACGCTTGCGCTGCTGGGTGTTGGCGTGGTGGCTGGTGCCGGCGTGGCGGCGGTCAGCATGTACGCCAAGACGGCTGCAGGCATCGAGGACGCGATTGCCACCTTGCGCGTCGAGAACGAGCGTTCCGAGGCCGCCATGGCGCGCGCCGTGGCGGGGGGCCGCACGGCTGGCGCGGACAACATCGCCAAGACCATCGAGGCACGCAAGGACCAGATAGCCAAGCTGCGGGCCGAGCTGGACATGCTCAACGCCAGCAGCAAGGGCGCTGGCGGTGGGCGTGGCTCCGTCAATCCGCCCACCGCTGCAGAGGCTGCCGCGAAGAAGGCCCAGGAAGATGCTGACGCTGAGCAGGCTCTGCTGGAGATCCGCCAGAAGCTCTACGGCGTCAACAAGGACTACCTGCCGCAGCTGCAAAAGCTCAACGAGCTGCGCCAGGCCGGCCGCATCACAGAGGCTGCCTATGTCGAGCTGGTCAGCAAGCTGGCCAAGGAAAATTACAAGGAAGATGAGTCGGCCAAGGCCCGTGCTAGCTCGGCCAAGCAGCTGCACACGGCCTATGGCAACCTGGTCGATTCCATCGAGGAAAAGATTGCCTCCCAGCGCCTGGAGATCTCCGGCGGGGAGAAGCTGGGCGAGGCCGACAAGCTGCGCATCAAGTACTCGCAGGACCTGCTGGGCTCGCTCAAGGGGCTCAATGCCGGCGAGCGCGCCAACATCGAAGCCAAGCTCAAGACACTCAAGACGCTGGAGAAGGAAAACGAGGCCAGGCAGAAGGCCCTGAAGCTGGCCGAGGAGGAACGCAAGTACCGCCAGGAGTGGATGACCACACAGGGCAAGACAGTCGAGGAGCTGACGGCCAGCAACCAGGCGCTGCGCGATGAGATCGAGCTGATCGGCCTGAGCGCCGAGCAGCAGCGCGTGGTCATCGAGCAGCGACAGATGGCCATCATCCTGAGCAAGGAGCAGCAGCTGGCCGAGATAGAGCGCGCCGCCGCGCTCACCGGCACCATGACCATGGAGCACGCGCTGCTCCAGCAGGAGATCGAGCTGCTGCGCGAGCGCCTGGGCCTGACCTCGGTGAAGGCCTCGCGCGAAGCGTCTGCCGAGGCTGCCAAGGCCAGCACCTCGGAGTGGCAGAAGGGTGTGGACCAGATCGGCCAGAGCCTGGCCGACCAGCTGATGCAAGGCGGGCTCTCGTTCGGCCAGTACCTCAAGAATCTTGCGCGCACGCTCATTTTCAAGCCGCTGATCCAGGCCACGGTTCAGATTGCTGGCGGTGCCCTGGGCAGTTTGTTTGGTGCGCCTGCAGCGGCTGGCCAGAGCGGCGGTGCTGGCATGGGCATGCTCAACAACCTTGGCACGCTGGGTGCAGGTGCCCAGGCAATGTGGGGCTTTATGCCTGGTGCCTCGGCTGCCAGCCTTGCTGGTGCCAATGCCGTGGGCCTGGCCGGTGGCGATGCCCTTGGCGCCCTGATCGCGGGGAATGGCGGCTGGGCCGGTGTCGGCAGTAGCTTTGGCTCGTTGATGAGCGGTCTGGGGGCTGCCATGCCCTGGATTGCGGGTGCCATCGCCATTTTCTCGCTGCTCAAGGGTGGCCTGTTTGGTTCGCGCGGTGCCAACCACGTTGGCGCGGCCTACAGCACCACGGGCGCGGGCAATGACAAGGCAGCCGAGATGCTGTTCGATCGTGCTGGCGGTGACTGGTATGACGATCTGACCAAGCGCCACAGCGCCGATCTTGAGTTGCAACTGGGCACCACCGTTGATTCGCTGTCCGATGTCTATAAGCGTCTCGCGCGCTATGCCGGTGACAGTGCCAAGCAGATCGATATCGTCGCGGGCTTCGCATCCAATCCGAAGTACGGCGACGAGGATTCCTACGGCTATTTCAAGCTGATCGACAAGGTGACCGGCGAGGTCTTGAGCAGCTACACCAAGCGCGATGGCGCGCTTGGTACGGACCCCACCAAGGCCTATGCCCAGTTCATTGCCGACATGGGCGGATCGCTGATCGAGCAGCTGAAAAAGGCTGATATCCCCAGCTGGATGCGCAATGTCTTCGATGACATGGGCGAAGACATCACGCTGGAGAGCTTCAACGCTGCAATGCAGACCGTGGAACTGACGGGCGCCGCCATCGAGGGCTGGACCCGCAATATCACCAACTTCGGCAAGCTGGGCGACGAAGCCATTGCCAAGCTCATCAAGAGCGCGGGTGGCATCCAGGACCTGATCACCGGCATGGATGCGTTCTACACCAGCTTCTATTCCGAGCGGGAGCGTGTCGAGAACGCGGCCAAGGCGGTGGACAAGGCGCTGAAGGATCTCAAGATCGACATCGATCCACGCATGGGCCAGGACGCCAAGGCCAAGTTTCGCAAGCTCATCGAGGACGCCATGGCGGCCGGTGACGTGGAACTGCTGGCCAAGCTCATCCCGCTGGCCAAGGAATTCGGCGCCGTGGCCGATGCCGCCGGCCAGGTGTTGGACACGCTCAAAAACGACCGCCGGCAGCTGGAAGCCGAATACCTACGCGCCACGGGCCAGACCGACAAATACCGCGAGGCCCTGCGCAAGCTGGCCACCGAGGGCATGACCGAAGCCGAGCGCGCTGCCTGGGACTACAACCAGGCGTTGCGCGAGGAAATTGCGCGCCTGGACCAGCGCACGGACCTGGAGCGCAAGCTGCTGGAACTGCAGGGCAACACGGCCGAGCTGCGCCGCCGCGAGCTGGCTGCCCTGGACCCGAGCAATCGCGCCCTGCAGGAACGCATCTGGGCTATCGAGGACGAGAAGGCCGCCCAGGCCGCCGCATATGACCTGTTCCGCCGCGCAGTGGACCGAGACCGCGAAGCACTGCAGCAGCGCGTTTCTGTGGTGCAGGAGACCATCAATGCCATTGCCTCATCGGTGGGCGTGCTCAAGAGCGCAGCCGAGGATCTTTACGGCACCGTCGATTCCACGGAGCTGCTCGCTGCCGCCCGGGGCATGGTCTACATCGAGCAGGCTCTGGATGGCGTGAGGTCGGGGCGCAAGCTTTCCGAATACACCGACATTGGCGGGGCCGTGCAGGCAACCCGGGCCGGTCTCGCATCCGGTGTCTACGCCACCGACTTCGAGCGCCGCCGCGATGCCCTGGTGTGGGCGGGCAAGTTCTCTGAGCTGGGGGCGCTCGGCGAGTCACAGCTGAGCATCGAGGAGCGATCTCTCAAGGCCCTGCAGGCGCAGATTGAGGGATTGGACACGCTGAACAAGCGTGCAGAAGAACTCGTGAACGGCACGGTTGAGCTTACTGAAACAGTGCAGGCATATTTTGAACGCCTGATTTCTGAGCTGTTTAAAACTGATGATCCAACGAAGCCAGGGGGCGGCAAGGGGGGTGCAGCCGGTCCTAGTTGGGGGAGCGGTGGAGGCGGGATTTCGACCGTCGATTCAAAATATAAAAAGCCTACTGCGATACTTTCAGGTGGCGCGGTTATCTACGAGCACGCAAATTCCGAGCAAGAGAAAAAGTTGGATGGCTTGTCCGGACTCTTCCACTCCTATGACGGAACTGGTGACTTTGTAGGCCTGGCCAATGCTATCCGTAACGCGGGCGGCACGGCAAGCGACCTTGCTTATCTTTACGGTTTCTCTGAGAACGATGTTGTTGCAGCGCTGGATAGAAATGGAATCCCTCGCTTTGCCGATGGTGGATTGCATTCTGGGGGATTGCGCCTGGTTGGTGAGCGTGGTTGGGAAATTGAGGCGTCTGGGCCGGCAAGATACTGGAATCAGGAGCAGCTTGGAAGGGCGATTGCTGGTAATTCAGGTGGCCCAGATTATAAGGTATTGGCTGCGTCCATTGACAGGCTGGAGCGGCGGCTGGAGAGACTTGAAATGCAAATGGCGAAGACGGCTAACAACACTGCCAGATTGCCTGAGCTTGCGCAGCAGTTTGATACCGTGACGGGTGGGGGTCAGATCATGCGTACTGGTGGTGGGGTCCGCGCATGAACATTCTTTTGCCCAAAACAATCACACCTGGCATGTTTGGCGCTGGGACGACGATTCCCGAGGTTGACTCTGCTATCGGTGAAGTTGCGTGGATTTCAGGGGCTGATTATGTGGTAAAGGATCGTAGGGTCTGGAAGGGCTATACGTATGAATGCGTGCAGGCCATCACAGGTTCTCCCATAAATTCAGTGGAGCCTAGTAGTGCCACGGCGGCAGGTTACTGGGAGAAGGATGAGAATGCGCCCAGTAACCGCATGGCTCCATTCGATAAATATCTATTCACGCGGGCAAAGCGAAAAGGTTCATTTACTTACGTTCTGAAACCCGGATTTATCAACGGCGTCGCTATTTATGGAATCGAAGCTGATTTTCTTCGAATGAATGTGCGAGCTGCAGGCGTGGACCTAATGCCGCCGATAGAGATTGATTTATGGCAGCAGGCATTCGGAGAGTGGGAATATCTTTTTGGTGAGTTGCAGCGAGGAACCTACTACACCTTAAAGAACCTTCCAATTCACCCGGATATAGAAGTGGAGATTACCGTAGGACGCAATGATCCTAATGTAGAGGCGGCTGTTGGATATATCAGTGTTGGAAACTGGAAACGGCTTCTATTTCCAGGGGTGGATAAAATGGGGGCCGCTCTATACGGTGTGGAAGCTAGTACTAGAGATTATTCTTATGTTGAAGATAAAAAAGATGGAACCTATTTAGAGGTGCCAGGTAGATTAGCTACGAACTTTAATCTATCTTGTGTGATTGATGCAGTTCAGGCGCCCGAAGCTAAATCATTGTTGGATCAGATTCTGGGAAAAGCAGTTGCGGTTGAAGTGAGTGATTTGCCCCGTTATGGGCATCTTGCGACAGTGGGGAAAGTGACGGGGACAGTTCGTTCCACTGAATGGAATGAGGCGCAGGTTGATTTGCAGATAAAGGGGAATGTGTGAACGAAATTTATATACCTGATATTCCGGCAGCACCGGCTGTTCCGCCATATCCCGCGCTGGGGGCGCCAAATTTCAATCAGATGGCATACGCAGTAGGTGTCGGTATGCCTGGCGTCGTCTCAGGAATCAACGCCATTGCCGCGGCAGCTCGCGAATGCGCTCTGGCGTCGCGTGCATATGCACTGTCGGGGGACGGTTCCCGGCAGCAGGCTGAGACAGCTGCAGCCACGGCGACAACGAAAGCGGGCGAGGCACATGGCAGCGCTTTGGCAGCGTCGGGCTCAGCGTCTGCAGCATCCGGCTCAGCCGCCGCAGCAGCTGGAAGCGCGAACGCTGCCGCGACACAAGCAGGTATCGCCGCTACGCAAGCGGGACTGTCGAACTCCGCTCGTGTTGCATCTGAGTCCGCACGAGATGCGAGCGTTGTTGCCCGCGACGCATCCAAGGCCTACCGCGACCAAGCTGAAGTATTCGCGTCTGCTCAGCTAAAGGGCAGCAGCACAACCAGCGTCACACCTGGCGCCGGCGCGAAGACCTTCGGCATGGAACCATCGCGCTCGTTTGTGGCGGGCATGTACCTTGTGGCCACGTCCGCAAGCGACCCTGGTACACGGATGAGCGGCTACGTCCAGAGCTACAACCCAGGCACCGGCGCTCTAGTCATTGGAGTTGACACGTTCGCGGGGACTGCAGCAAAAGCGGACTGGGTGATCGGGGTGGCTGCGCCAGGTGCTTCAGCCTGGATGACAACGCAAGTCATCACTGCATCTGCGGTCGCTGTGCCGGGGGTGTTCTACGTTCTGGCGGCTGCCGGAATCACGCTGACGGTGCCAATCAATTTCGCTGCAGGCCAGGCCTTTGGTTTTGGGATGTCGCGCGGCATCTGGGCCGCAAACATCGACTGGCAGTCAAACAAGCTCAAGGGCCGCAGTCCTGGCGTGATGCAACTGCTGTCCCAAAACGATTCAGCGGTATGCCGCTGGGTCAATGCAACGGATGGATTTATGGAGGCAGCATGAGCTTTTATTCGGATTACTTTGGCGGTGGTGGCGGGGGAAAACTGCGCTACCAAGAGTTCTTGGCGTCTGGGACGTTTACCCCTCCTGCCGCACTTTTGGCGAGTGGCGGCCAGGGCTGGGTCTTGCTGGTCGGTGGTGGTGGCGGTGGCGGTTGCTCGCGGGGCGGCGGCGGCGGTGGTGGTGGTGTCTTGACATTGCCGATGACGTTTACCGGGCCTGTTGCAGTCACTATCGGTGCGGGTGGTGCTGGCGGGACTGCATCGGGGTTTGGTAACGGCACTGCGGGTGGCGCCACATCTGTTGGATCTGTGTCTGTCCCAGGTGGTGGGTATGGCGCTGGCGGTTTGACTGGATACCAGCGAGGTGGCAACGGGGGGGCAGGCGGCGGTGGCAGCGGGGCAAGTACAGGAGGCGGTGGTGGTGGAGCCGGCGGCTCCGGCAACAACAGTGTCAGTGGAGGAGCCAGCTCGGCACGTGGTGGTGAGGGCATCTGGGGCGGTGGTGGTGGCGCCGGGGGCTCTGGCAGTGGTGGCGTTGGTGGTTTGGGCATCAACGGCTATGGCGGGGGGGGAGGAGGTGGTGGGGATTCGGCCACCAACGGTCCTGGACTGGGTATGTCTGGCGGCGGTAGTGGCGGCGTGGAAGGCAACCCTGGTGCGCCTGGTAGCGCTGGTGCGGCAAATCGTGGCGGCGGCGGAGGTGGTGGCGCTTACAACGCCATTGGCGGCGCCGGTGGCTCTGGCTTTGTAAGGATCTGGTGGTACGAATGATCAAAAACTACGCACTCATCAAAAGCGGCTGTGTCGAGCAAGTCATCGTTGCTGACGCAGATTTTGCGAACGCGGTCCGCGCACAGTGGGACCACGTAGAGCCGGCGCCCGAAGGTGTCGGGATTGGCTGGTCATGGGATGGCCAGGCATTCGCCGCGCCTGCTGTGCCTGACCCTGGGCTGCAGCCTACGCCCGTGCGCCACATCAGCGTGGGAGCATTTTTTGACAGGTTCGGCTCCGGTAAATGGCAGATCCTGGCCGATGGAAGTGACCAATGCAAGGCGGTGATCCAGGACGCGAGCGTGCGCAAGTACATCGACCTGGACAACGCTGATCTTCCGGCAGGGCTGGCCATCCTGCAGGCTGCAGGTCATGCGATTGACCCGGCCGCCATCCTTGACGCCCCGATCCAGCCGAGCGAACTGCCCTGAGGTGCCTATGCAAGACGACTACGGCAACGCTATCAGCGTGAACACAGCGCGCACCATCAATGCGCGGCTAGACGAGGGTGACGCTCGCATGACGCGCATCGAAGCGGATCTGCGTGCAAACACAGAGGCCACTGAAAAAGTGCGTGTGAATACGGCTGAAATGGTGGAGTTTTTTGCGGCGGCACAAGGGGCCTTCAAAGTGCTCAACTGGATCGGCAAGGCGGCAAAACCCATCACCTACATCGTGATGCTGGGCACGGCCGGCATCGCGTTCTGGAAAGCTTTGATGGTCGGCGGAGGTGGGCGATGAAAGAGGCCCTGCGCAATCGACTGCTGGCTACGGCCGCCGGCCTGGCTGTCACTGCGGCCGGCGGCTACGTCGCCACGAATGAGGCCGGGCCAAGTCCTGCTGTGAGGCTGGCCCGCGAGATCGGGCTGCACTACGAAAGTAGCGGCCGGCACATCGGCACGCCGTACATTGACCACTTGGGCAGAGGGCAGCCGCTGACCGTCTGCGCGGGCGTGACAGGCCCCGAGGTGATCGCTGGGCGCTATTACTCGCCCGAGGATTGCGAGCGCCTGGAGCGTCCCAAATATCGCGAGGCTGAGCGCCTGGCGCGGCGCGCGCTGCGGCACTGGGACAGCTACAACGTGTGGGTGCAGGCCAGCTTTATCGACATGGCCTACAACGTGCCCTCGGCGCTGGAGCCCAGCACCACGGTCATGCGACTGGCAAACGCTGGGCGGCTGGATGCTGCATGCCAGCAGATGCCGCAGTGGGTCTACGGCACAGTCAACGGTCTGCCGGCGCGGCTGCCAGGCCTGGTTGATCGCCGCGATACCACGCGCGAACTGTGCGCACAGTGGGGCAGGGATGGGCATTTCAGCGCGGCGCTGGTCGCGGCAAAGGCAGCGCCATGATCGCCGGCCTCAAGGCCTATGCGTGGCAAGCGCTGGCCCTTCTGCTGGCGGCGTTGCTCGCATGGCAGGCCCTGGGCCGGCTGGCTGCCGAGCGCGATGCGGCCCAGGCCCGTGCCGAGCTGGCCAGCGACCGTGAGAAGGCTGCCACCGCAGCGCTGCAGGCATCAGAGCGATACCGAAAACTGGAGGAAAAGCACCGTGACGACCTACGCAACATCGACGGCCAAGCCCAGCGGGATCTGGCGCGCTCCGCAGCTGACGCTGATGCTGCCCGCGCTGCTGCTGGCCGGCTGCGCGGCGACCTCGCCGACTTCATCGCCGCCCACCGTGCCCCCGCCCAGGCTCGCGCCGCTGCCGGACAGTGCACGCCAGACACCGCAGCCCTCGATCTGCTCGCCGAGCTGCAGCGCCGCGCTGACGAGCGAGCGGGAGAGCTGGCGCGCATTGCTGACGACGCCCGAGGCCGGGGCGGGGCCTGTGAGCGGGCATACGATGTCGGCGGCGAAATGATCCAGGCAGCGCAGTAGGGCGTTAGCGGCTGATGGCTACGCCGCTGCCGGTGCGCTGATGCCTCGCTTGCAATTGGCTCTGCGACAAGTCGGCGGGGCGCCTTTATGGGTGGCCAACTGATGCACTTGCCAACATCGGCGTGGCGTTCATACGCACCATCCAAACATTGGGGAAAAATTTGTTTGAACAGATGACCATGTAACATTGCGCATCCAAGGAGTGAGGCATGCGCAGATGGTCAAAGGATTAGAGCACCCCATGAAGGTTGATGCTCCTCCGTTGTTAGAGGCGGGCATTCATCATGTCACAAGTCACAAACTGAAACAGATTGCTGTTGATGCGTTCCCCGCTGACATGCGGAGGGCAGAGCTGTTTGGTAAGTTCTTGGCTTGGAGAGAACTTCTTAGAGCCGCAGGCCTGCAAGGCGTGGCTTGGCTCGATGGATCATTTTTGACCAGCAAATACTGCCCTGATGATATTGATTTGATCTTGTGGTTTCCATGTCCCAGTCGGACTTTGACGAATGCCGATCAGATGGCTTTAAAAGGGTTGCTCGACAAGGCTTGTTGCAGAGCAACCTTCGATATTGATCTTTATCTTGAGGCTCCAGATGCTGATGAAAAATTGCATCGGGAAGCATACTGGAAGGGACTATTTGGTTTTTGCCATGATGGCAGAACGGCTAAAGGCGTCGCGGAGGTGGTGATATGAATCTCCTGAGAATGAAGGAGCACGCCGAGAAGTTGCATCTGTTTGCGCAGGAGACGGAGTCGCGTGCACGTGAAAATCCAGAGGATTTCGTGCTGCAGCTTGTGGCCAAAAATCAGAGGGATGCCTCTCATGAGGCGGATGAAAAATATCTTCTCGCGGTTGGCCAGCAAAGTGCACAGTCGTTGGAGTGGAGATTAATTGGAGCGCGCATGGAGAGCGGGAGCGTGCCGCTTGGATTATTGACAAAGCTGTCTGATTCAATAAATAAACTATTGCTCAAGGCGGCATATTTTTCGAGAAACAAAGAGGATGCCCAAAGGGGCGTCGGAGATCAGTTTGCACAAGAGTTGAATTTGAAGTTGGCTGGTTTGTCGAAAGGCTCGGCACGCCTATTTATTGTAGGTAATACACTGCCAGATGCCACAGGCTCTGCCCCTCTCCCGGAAGCTATCACTCATGTGATGAACGCACTCGGTTCCGGCGAACTTGCGACATCTTTCTATGATTCCCTTGGAGATTTGGGTGAGCAAGCGGCCAGCGCCTTGCATGACGCCCTAAAAGCGATGGAGCAGGAAGAATGCTCAGTTGAGGTCACTTGGCGTTCCAGCGGTGAGGCAAGGATGCAGTCACTTCGATTTGACCAGATTGTCCGCATGCGCGCGATGCTTGAAGGCTCTAGCGGGGTAGACGTTATTGATGATGAGGTAAGCGGTCTTGTTGGGCTCTTGGCATCATCTGGTCGCATTCAAGTTGTTGAATCCAGCGGGCAAAAAACGAATGTAAGATTTAAGCCGAAAAGCCAGGGCCAGCGTGTTGCTCAACTGCGACTAGGGCAAGCAGTCGCATTGAAGACTCGGGCAAAGATATATAGAGATCCGTTAACCGGAGAAGAGACTAGACTGCACAGGCTCGCGGATAGCAGCGATTAGAGCAACTGGCTGTTGTCGAGCGCTACTAGGTCCGCGAAGACGTTGACCTTAAGGGCGTGGGCCAAGGATGCCGGATGCATCGCATGACTCGCAATCAATGGGCTGTTGGGCTGCTAAGACTGGCAGCATCCCCCCACTTTTGGCACCTCTGGCAGATTTCCAAATGTGTCCGCACGCAGGGCATTGGACTACTGCGCTCAGTAGCGCTCCCCTGCTTGGAGGCCTTGGGGACTTCGTGATCTCTCGGCTGTGGATTTGCTCGTACTCGTATTCTCCGACCACGCGAAATATCAATTCCTCACTCATAAATACCCCTAAAGTAAGTTGGTGTTTCTATGATATAGATGAGTGCTGCAATTGACAGTGCCGTTTCTCCTCTGGACAGCGCTACATAGCCCATTCCAGCATTTCGGCCGCCGTGTCTCGCGACCCGTCGAATGCCTCGATACCGCGCTCATCATCCCAGGCCCGACCGTCCCAACGCCGATCGGCTGGAAATGGCAGGTGGCCGTAGCCCACGACGCAGGTGTACCGGCCCTCGACGCCGTGGGTGTGCCGCGTTCCAGGTGAACCCATCAGCCACGGCGCTGCTGACGCCGCGCTAATGCGGGATGCTTGGCCGAAGGTCTCGCACTGACTGACGTTTGTTCCTGCTGCGCCTGCGGCAATGGACTGCTCACGGCCAGAAGCGGTCTGCGGCGGCAGGAGAAAGCGTACGCTCAACGTGTGAGTTCAGCAGGCGCCAAAGGCGATCCGCTGCAACGACGGGTTAGATGGCACGTTTTAACCACCTGCCTCGCCACGCTGTGTCAGCCGTTCTGCAAGAGCCGACGGATGAACGCGATACCGCCCTTCCGAGATTCTTTGAGTGAAGTGCGTATAGGTCGGGCTATGAGGAGCCCCAGTTGTGATCTCTGAATTCGAGAGGAGGACGCCAGTCGTTGCTTCGTTGACGTCGGAGAAATGGCGGATAAGTTCCTGACGTGTGACAATAAGCCCATGTCCGATTTCACCATCCAACATTGCGTCTAATAGGCGTTCGCGGAGCGTCATTTAAGTGTCCTTTCTATATTGAAAAGCACGGCGGCATACATCCTGCAGGATGAACTGGACCGAGCAGGGTATTTTAGACACGATTTCCTTTTGAAAGCGGCTTACAGGCTGGGTCTGCAAGCGTAGGGCTGTGGAAAAATGCAGGTGTAAAGACTCCTGCAAACCCCGCAAGCTTCAGCTGAGCAAACTATAGCCTGCGAACGTGCAAAGGCAGGGAAGACAGCGCTCAAGTTTGGGCTGCAAGCAGAATAAATGACCGGACTGTATAGTTACGCTCAACGTCGCCTTCGGGCGGTCTGCGACAGTCGAGCCGCTTGCCGAGATCGACCGCCGCGAAGGCTACGGGGTGCGGCTTCCGGCCGCGCTGGTGGCGCGCACGGAGCCGCTGACGCCGCGCTGGTGCGAGATGATTGGCCGAAGTTGTTACGTAGAAATACCGTACTTTTTCGATTGTGTAGTAATGGGATTTTATTGCTCGGGTTTGATTTTAGCCTGCATGGCAGCTTGAAGCGTATCTTTAAGATAGCCTTCGTGCCAATGCCCTTCTTCCAGAATGAATTGCTCTTTACCTGATCCGCCTTTCATTGCAACAACTGCCATTGCAACCCAGTGATCTCTATCACCTGAATTATCTTCCCCTTGTAGAATTTTGAAGGCCTCAAAGAATTCCCGTGCGTGTGGAATGAACGCGCCTAGAATCGCACTGAGTTCGGAAAGCTTGAGGATTTCGAAGGCTCTGCACGTGGACAAGAGTTGATTGGTGGTAAATGTTTGCATGATTGTATTTCCAGCATCCCTGGAGTAATTCTCAATTTCGATTGCTAGTTCTGATGTCTCAAGAAATTGCTCCAGCGCAACTGAGTTTATCGTTACTTGGAGGTTGCTGCTCGCAAGACTCTTACCCACCTCTGATCGAAGGGTGGAAGTTTTCTCCCTTAGGCTTGAGAACTGCTCATCTGATAGCTCAAGCAGCCCTGCTATTCGCGTCATTTGGCGCATGAACTGCTCGGGAATATCAGATTTATTTTTGTACTGAAGTGCGTGTGAGATAGAGGCCCACGCATGCTGCAATACGGTACGTACCTGAATTTCAGCCCGCAAGTCCCTGTAGTCGCGCCACTCTGGCAGATTATTGCGATTGTCTCCTAATTGGCAAATTAGATGAACAGAGATATATCCGAATTGATCGGATCGGAGTTCATCTCGTTTATCCCCAGACCTCTTGTCGTCGACATTGAACTCTTCTCGTATTAATTTTGCGAGATGGTGAACGTCCTCTTGGTAATAAAGGATTACCCGTAAACCACATAGGTCGGTAATATCTTCAAGCGGATTTTGATAGGTCTTGCCTGGTCTAGAAACTTTCTCGGAAAATGACTCAAGCGTCTTCGCTCGCGATTCAATAGTGTGAACTTCTATTTTATTCGCTTTGGCTAGATAATGCAGTAAATCCTGTAGTCGCGTAGCCAGAATTTCATAAGATGGCCTCTGTATTCTATATTGATCAATAAAATCCATGTTTTCTAATAAAATATAAAACGGAAGTTATACGTTGTCATCCATCTTCCGTTTTATTAATGGATTGACCGGAAACACAATGTTTCTATGTGTAATTTGATTCTGCATTGTATGCAGTTTGCAGTTGCCAATCAATACTTTCCGACCCAGTCCAGAGCATCAGCCGCAGTAGGGTGCGGCCCGTCGAATGCCTTGATGCCTCGCTCGTCATCCCACAGTGCGCCGGTCCATCGCCGCGCGGCGGGGAATGGCAGGCAGCCATAGTCCACGACGGCCGCATATCAGCCCGGCGCCGTGGGCGCGCCTTCCCAGATGAGCGAATTCACCCCGCTCAGCCAGCTGGCTGTTCCAGCTGAATTGCTCTTTTTCCGCACCAATGCCAAAAGGTGTTGCGCCCATACCTGTATCTCTGGCACTCGAAAGTGATGCGGACGTGACCCACAAGGAGCGTGTTGATGTCACAAGTTATGAGTTCGGTCTGTAGTGGACCTGCAGAGGGAAGAGACCGCATCGCAGCCGACATTTCCTCGCCAGCCACCTTGCTGATGACGCCACCCTCAATCTGGTTTTGCATGGCGAACTCTCAGAAAGGGGCAGGGGACTGGTGCACGGATACAGGCCCGATGCCGCTGTAGACAACCTCTCCGTCGCTGTCGACCACACGAAACCAGTCTGCGTGCAGTTGCTCGATGCGGTAGTTCTCGGGCTTGCCTGGCACGACCTTGACCTCTGGTCGCCCGAACCAGCGGGGCATTGTGATCAAGGTGGGAAATTCTTCGTACGTGAGCAATGTGTTCAGCGCCGGCCCTGCTGCCTGAGATTTGCGCGCCAGTCCCAAGGCGCTACGGGGTCGGAGTCTGCCCACAGGCCCGCGCGCTTGGCCTTGGCCTCCGTCTCCGCGAATTCGTACTGCCCGCGCTCCTGCGGTGACTGCTCGCTGGAGTAGTAGCGATACCACCATGCCATACCCTGCGTGACCATCGCCAGCCCGGTGTCGAGAGTGCGCGGGCCACTAGGTGCAGATGCTGGAGCGACCCAGACCGAGCAGACGTGCCTTTGGTAGCGGTCAATCTTGTTGCACCTCAGCTCGGCCTGCTTCTGGAACGTGAAGTCGCTCAGGGCCTGCTTCGCACGGGCGCCGTAGGGTTGCCGGCTCTCGGGGGCATCGATGGCGCCAAGGCGGATCTTGACCTGTTTGTATGGATGCTCTGTGCTTTCGGTCGGGCACCGAGCGGTGAGGGTGTCGCCATCGCTGATGCCGACAACGAGGCAGAGGAGGGTGGCTGCGAGCATGCCGCAGTGTAGCGAGCCCGGAACGCAAAAAATCCCCCTCGGCAGCCATGATGGCGCCGAGGGGGGCTTTGCGTTTTCGAGCTTCCGGTTAGAAGGCCCAGAATTTTGTTAGAAGAAAGGGGTTAGCCCTTTCGAGCTAACCCCTTGATTCATTGGTCGGAGCGGCGGGATTCGAACTCGCGACCCTCTGCTCCCAAAGCAGATGCGCTACCAGGCTGCGCTACGCTCCGACTAAAACGCTATTGTAGCGTCAAAAAAATGGGTATTTTCGCAATGTGCGAATTTTCTGTTCAACGCGATCCAGGGCCGGGGCCACGGTTGGCCAGGTGGCGGAAGGTGATGCGGCCCTTGGTGAGGTCGTAGGGCGACATCTCCAGCGATACCTTGTCGCCAGCCAGGATGCGGATATGGTGCTTGCGCATCTTGCCGCCGGTGTAGGCGATCAGCTGGTGTCCGTTTTCCAGCGTCACACGAAAGCGAGAGTCAGGCAGGACTTCCGTGACGGAGCCTTGCATTTCAATCAGTTCTTCTTTGGCCATGTGTTCAATCTCTTAGGTCTGGGTCGGTTGCGGCACTCATTTGTCGGAACCACGAAAACCTTGCCTGGCCCACAGAACATGGGGTACGTGGTCAGGCTGAAAAGGCTGTGGATGTTCTGCGCAAAAGGCGCAGACCGGACAGAGGACCAGGTCACAACGGTGTCGCAAAGACGAAGCCCGGCAACACCTAAACTTCCTGATTCTACAGTGTTGTATTCGTCGCCGTGCGGGCGGTGTTCAAAGCGGCCATCGTACGCAAAACACAGGTCGGATTCGTGCTGGGACGGCGAGGCTTTTGTCATCCGCGTGTGATGAGATGGCCTCGAAAAACGTGCGCGAGGCTTTGGGGCGGTCCGGCCAGGGTTGAAGGCCGCGGTGGCCGAGGAGGGGCGATGGTCGCGGGTTGGCTAGAATCCGCCCTCAGCTTCTATTACTTTTATAGCAAAACCTCGATGTCTGATCGACTTGCCGTTCTCTCCCAGTATCTTTTGCCCAAGCAGGCGCTGACTGCCGTCATGGGGCGCCTGGCCCAGGCGCGTGCGGGTGACCTGACCACGGCAGTCATCCGTCGCTTCATTGCACGCTATGGCGTGAACATGTCGGAGGCGGCCGATTCCGATCCTGCGGCCTATGCCAGCTTCAACGAGTTCTTCACGCGGGCGCTCAAGCCCGGTGTGCGGCCGCTGGCTTCGGCTGACTGGGTCTGTCCGGTGGATGGCGCCATCAGCCAGATCGGCGCCATCGAGGGCGAGCAGATCTTCCAGGCCAAGGGGCACAGCTACAGCGCCACGGCGCTGGTCGGCGGCGATACACAGCTGGCGCGGCAGTTCGACAACGGGCATTTCGCCACCATTTACCTGAGCCCGCGCGACTACCACCGCATCCACATGCCCTGTGCCGGCCGGTTGCGTCGGATGATTTATGTGCCCGGCGAACTGTTCTCGGTCAACCCGGTCACGGCGCGCGGCGTGCCGGGCCTGTTTGCACGCAACGAGCGCGTGGTCTGCGTCTTCGATACGGACCACGGTCCCATGGTGCTGGTGCTGGTGGGGGCCACCATCGTGGGCAGCATGGGAACGGTGTGGCACGGCATCGTCAATCCGCCGCGGCCCGGCCGCATCCAGGACTGGCGCTACGACGACCAGTCCATCGTCCTGGGCCAGGGCGAGGAAATGGGGCGCTTCCAGCTGGGCTCCACCGTCGTCATGCTGTTTCCCGCATCGGCAGGGCTGCGCTTCAACGCGCAGTGGACGCATGCCGCGCCCGTGCGCCTGGGCCAGAAGATGGCCGGGCGCGGCGAGGCCTGAGTCTCGAAGGGTCGTCGATGAAAAACCGGGCCCAGGCCCGGTTTTCTGTCAAAGAATCCAGCTCAGGGCTTCAGGGCGCCGCTGTGTGGTGAACATCGAGGGTGCGATGCTCAGCCGCTCTGGCCTGACGGGGTCTTCATGGCCGACCAGATAGACCATCAGTTCACGGCGGCGCAGTATGACGTGGCTGACCTTCTCGGCCTTCCCGTTCTGTGTGACCTGCGTGCCCGGGCGGAACAGCGGCATCTGGAAGGTGAAGCTGCGCGGATCGGCCGGTGGCGCGACGGCAGTGCTGGGAGGGGCTTCTAGAGTGGCAACCATAGGCTTGATGTGCATGAGTGGACGCTGCCCACCTTATCGGCACTGCCGCGCCGAACTGTAGGGTCGCCGGGCGGCGACCACCAAGCTCAGGCGTCCGGATGGGAAACGCCGAGGATGGCGTGCAGCCGTGCGCTGGTCGTCGTGTACTGCAGCAGCGGTTTCTCGCCCTGCAGGTACTCGGCGGCGGCAAAGGCCGCCATGGTGGCTTCATGGAAGCCGCACAGGATCAGCTTGTGCTTGCCCGGGTAGCTGACGATGTCGCCAATCGCATAGATGCCGGGCGCATCGGTGGCCTGGGTTGCAGGGTTCACCAGCAGCTGCTTGCGCTCCATGGCCAGGCCCCATTCGGCGACCGGGCCCAGGCGGGGGGAGATGCCCAGGCAGACGACCAGTTGCTGCGCCGCCAGTTCATGCTCCTGCCCTTCGCCATCCATCCACTGCACGGCACGCAGCAGGCCTGAGTCGGCATGCAGTTGCGTGATCTGGCCGATCACCACGCGGATGGCGCCGCTGTCGCGCAGCTCCTGCAGGCGCTCCAGCAACGGCGCCGAAGCCTGGAAGGCGTCGCGGCGGTAGAGCAGGCAGGTGGTCTGGGCCTTGTCGGCGCAGGCAATGGCCGCGGCCACGGCCTCTTCGTCGCCACCGTGGACGATGGCGGTCTGGCCGCGCACCATGTCCAGATCGGCGGGATGGTAGTGGAGCTGGCCTGCAGCCAGCCGCTCCACGCCGGGCACCTTCAGCGCCTTGGGCACAAAGGCGCCCACGCCAGCCGCAATGAAGACGCTGCGCGCATGCAGTTCAAGGCCTTGCGAGGTCTGCGCCAGCCAGCGGCCATCGTCCAGGCGCTGCAGCTGGGCGACCTGCTGGGAAAGGTGCAGTTGCGCGTCCATGGGCGCGACCTGCCGCTGCAGCAACTGGACCAGTTCATGGCCCGTGCACACTGGAATGCCGGGAATGTCGTAGATGGGCTTGTCGCCGTACAGCTGCGCGCACTGCCCGCCCACATGGGGCAGGGCATCGACGACATGGCAGCGGATGCCTTGCAGCCCCAGCTGGAACACCTGGAACAGGCCCGCCGGGCCTGCGCCTATGACGAGGGCATCGGTCTGGATCGGTTGCGCGCCGGAGGTGTCTTGCATGGGCTGCGCGGCTTCAGCGTTCGAGCTGGTCCAGCTTGCCGGGCTTGCCGTTCCAGTCGTCGGCGTCGGGCAGCGAGGCCTTGCGCTTGGTGATGCTCTTCCAGCCCTTTTCCAGCGACAGCTCGGCATTGAGCTTGATGAAGGCGAGCTGGTCGGCGGGGACGTCTTCCTCGGCAAAGATGGCATTGGCCGGGCATTCGGGAATGCACACGGCGCAATCGATGCACTCGTCAGGATCGATCACGAGGAAGTTGGGGCCTTCGCGGAAGCAGTCCACGGGGCAGACATCCACACAATCTGTGTATTTGCACTTGATGCAGTTTTCGGTGACGACGTGAGTCATGGGAGTCTTTTATTTGCGGTGTGAATGTCGGTATCAACCCGGGATTCTAGAATTTTTCGGAACACGGTCCTGCACATGCAAGAGATTCTGGCGCGGACTGCTGCGGTTTTCTGAAAGCCCACGAGCCGGCATGTGCCGGCTCGCGAAGCGGGACTGTCCAGTTGCTCAATCCAGCAGTGCAGCGCCTGCGGTAGCGTGGCTGGCCGTGTCCACAAGGATCAGCGCACCCAGCTGGCGGGCCTGGGCGAAGGGCGCTGCGGGAATGCTTTCCTGCAGCAGCAGCTCCACGCGGCCGATGGCGTTGGGCTCCAGCTGGGTGGCCTCTTCCTGGGCCAGCGTGTGGATGTTCAGGCGGTGCACCACGCGGCGGGCCTTGGCCTTGATCCAGCGGTGGCCGTGCAGCGCCAGGTAGGTGCGGCCGGGGACCAGCGGCTGCTCGTCCATCCAGGCCACGGTGGCGGTCAGCTCGCGCTGGCTGGGCCATGCCGGCTGTGTCCCGGGGGCATCGAAGTCGTCGTCCGCCACTGCTGCCGCAGCCACCGGGGCGGCGACGATCCAGTCGCCGCGCGAGACATCGACCTCGCGGTCCAGCGTGATGCCGGCCGACAGGCCCGCGTCGATGGAGCCGGGAACGCGGGCATGGTCCAGCACCTGGGCAATCACGGCTTGCTGGCCGCTGGGCAGGATCTGCACGGCGTCGCCCACGCGTGCGCGGCCTGCGGCCACGCGGCCCCAGAACACGCGGCGGCCCTGGCTGGTATCGGCCGAGGACGAGAATTTCTCCACCCACTGCACGGGGAAGGCCAGCGCCAGGCCGGTGTCGGTCGGCGTGTTGGGCAACTGCTCCAGCAGTTGCAGCATGCTGGGACCGTCGTAGCCGGCCCAGCCGGGCTCGGCGTTGACCACGTTGAAGCCCTTGAGGGCCGAGACGGGCACGGTGGCCGCGGAGGCGATGCCGGCCTCGGCCGTGAAGCGCTGCAGCGCGCCACGGATGTGGACGAAGGCCAGTTGCGGGTCTTCGACGGCGTCGAGCTTGTTGACGGCAAACACCAGCGAGTGCACGCGCAGCAGGTGGGCCAGCAGGCTGTGGCGGCGCGTCTGCGGCAGCAGGGTGAGCTGCGGGCTCTTCCAGTCGAGCTTGGTGGCATCGACCAGCACCACGGCGGCGTCGGCGCTGCTGGCGGCGGTGACCATGTTGCGCGTGTACTGCTCATGGCCCGGCGCGTCGCCGATGATGAACTTGCGGCTTTCGGTGGCGAAGTAGCGGTAGGCCACGTCGATGGTGATGCCCTGCTCGCGCTCGGCCGACAGGCCGTCGGTCAGCAGCGCCAGGTCGGTCTCGCCGCTCTTGGTGACGCCGGCGAGCTGGTCCTGGAGCACGGCACGCGTGTCCACCAGCAGGCGGCCGATCAGCGTGCTCTTGCCGTCGTCGACGGAGCCGCAGGTGATGAAGCGCAGGGCCGAGGCGTTGGAGGCCTCGGTGGCGGGGGAATCCGCAACGGCTGCGCCGGCGGCAATGCTTGCGGTGGTCATCAGAAATATCCGTCCTTCTTGCGCTTTTCCATGGAGGCTTCGCTGGTCTTGTCGTCCATGCGCGTGGCGCCGCGCTCGCTGACATCGGCGGCCAGGGTTTCGAGCACGATGTCGGCCGCCGTGGCGGCATCGCTTTCCACGGGGCAGGTGCAGGTGATGTCGCCCACGGTGCGAAAGCGCACGTCGCGCACCACGACTTCCTCGCCGTCGCGCGGCGGTGTGAGTTCGGTCACGGGCACCAGCAGGCCGCGGCGTTCCACCACTTCGCGCTTGTGCGTGTAGTAGATGCTGGGCAGGGCGATCTGCTCGCGCTCGATGTATTGCCACACGTCGAGTTCGGTCCAGTTGCTGATGGGGAACACGCGGAAGTGCTCGCCGGGGGCCAGACGCGTGTTGAACAGCGTCCACAGTTCGGGGCGCTGTGCCTTGGGCTGCCATTGGCCGAAGCTGTCGCGGTGGCTGAAGATGCGTTCCTTGGCGCGGGCCTTTTCCTCGTCGCGGCGCGCGCCGCCGATCAGGGCGTCGAAGCGGAATTCATCGATGGCCTCCAGCAGCGTCACCGACTGGTGGACGTTGCGGCTTTCGCCCGGATGGGCCAGGCGCACGGTGCCGCGTGCCATGGAGTCCTCGACGCTGCGCACGATGAGTTCGGCGCCGAGCTCCTTGGCGCGCAGGTCGCGGAAATCGGTCACTTCCGGGAAGTTGTGGCCGGTGTCGATCATCAGCAACGGGTAGGGGATGCGGCCCTTGCCGAAGGCCTTTTCGGCGCAGCGCAGCATGACCAGCGAGTCCTTGCCGCCCGAAAACAGCAGGGCGGGGCGCTCGAAGGCGGCGGCCACTTCGCGCAGCACGAAGATGGTTTCCTCTTCAAGGGCGTCGAGGTGGCGGTTGCTGAGATGGCTCAGCACGGAGGTGTCCACACGGGCGTTCATTTCTTGGTTTCCAATCAAATCGGTGTCAAACGCTGTTGTTTCACTTCTTGGCGTGCAGCCCGCATTCCTTGGCCGCTTCATCCTCCCACCACCAGCGGCCGGCGCGGAAGTCTTCGCCAAGGCTGACGGCGCGCGTGCAGGGTGCGCAGCCGATGCTGGGATAGAACTGGTCGTGCAGCGGGTTGTAGTCCACGCCATGGCTGGCGATGTAGTGCCAGACATCGCCCTGGGTCCAGTCGGTCAGCGGGTTGAACTTGGTCAGGCCCTTGGTCTCGACCTCGCTGCGGTCCACGGCGGGCACGTCGGCGCGGGCATTGGACTGCTCGCGGCGCAGGCCCGTGATCCAGGCGCTCTTGCCGGCCAGCGCACGCGCCAGCGGCTCCATCTTGCGCACGCCGCAGCAGGCCTTGCGCAGCTCGATGCTGCGGTACATGGCGTCCTGGCCGTTGTCGCGGATGAAGTGGATCACCGATTCGAGCTGCGGCCGGTAGACCTTGACGCTCAGGCCGGGCAGCGACTGGGTGCGCTCCAGCAGGGCCAGGGTCTCGGTGTGCAGCGCGCCGGTGTCCAGCACGAAGACGGGGATGTCCAGGCCCAGGCGGTGGATGATGTCGGTGATCACCACATCCTCGGCGCCCAGGCTGGAGGCCTGCGTCACGGCCTCGGCGCCCAGCGCCGCTGCCTCGCGCAGCAAGGCCTCGGTGGCGGCCAGCTTGTCGGCAAAGCCGCTGCTGGCTCGGCCGTTGACCTCGGTGGCCTTGGCCGATGTCTGTCGCGACAGAAAGCTTTGCGCACCCATGTCAGGCCGCCTTGACGAAGTGGGGCTCGGGATGGACGGCATCACCCTGGTAGAAGCCGTGGAAGCGGTCCAGCTGGCGCTGGGCATCGGCGATGTCCACGCCTTCGCGCAGCACGGCCACGTCGAAGCCGCAGCGCTGCATCTGCACCAGCTGGTCGATCAGCACGTCGCCCGTGGCGCGGATTTCGCCCTGGAAGCCCAGGCGCTTGCGCAGCAGGCGGGCCTGGCTGAAGGCGCGGCCGTCGGTGAACTTGGGAAAGTTGAGGTCGATGCGCTGCACGCCGGTCAGGTCCAGCGTGAAGGGGTCGGCGTCATTGGCCGGGGCGATGACAGTCTGCTGGCCTTCGGCCGGGCTTTGGTGCTCGTGGGCGGCGATGATTTTCATGGGGATCTCCTACGGCTCTCACCTGGGGTCAGGCGGCCGCTTCCTCGGTGTGCTTGGCGGGGTGGCGGGCGGCATTGCCGGCGGCCTTGAACGGGTCGATGCCCACGCGGCGCACGGTGGCGATGAAGGTCTCGAAACGGCCGCCTTCGCTTTGGCGCTGCTCGCGGTAGGTGGCCAGCAGGGCCTCGATCACGCCGGGCACTTCGGCGGCGCTGAACGAGGGGCCGATGATCTTGCCGGGCGTGGCCGGGCCGGACAGGTGGGAGCCGTCGGCGCCGCCCAGCGTGATCTGGTACCACTCCTTGCCGTCCTTGTCCACGCCCAGGATGCCGATGTGGCCGCTGTGGTGGTGGCCGCAGCTGTTGATGCAGCCGCTGATGTGCAGGTCGATCTCGCCCAGGTCCCACAGCTCGTCCAGGTCCTGGTAGCGCTCGGTGATGGCCTCGGCAATGGGCAGGGAGCGTGCATTGGCCAGCGAGCAGAAGTCGCCGCCGGGGCAGGCGATCATGTCGGTCAGCAGGCCGATGTTGGGCTTGGCCAGGCCCAGGGCCTTGGCCGCCTTGTACAGCTGGGGCAGCTGGTCGCGGCGCACCCAGGGCAGCAGCAGGTTCTGCTCGTGGGTGACGCGCATCTCGCCGGCCGAGAACTGATCGGCCAGCGCGGCGGCGGCATCCATCTGGTCTGCCGTGGCGTCGCCGGGCGCGTAGCCCAGGCGCTTGAACGACAGCAGCACGGCGCGCAGTTGCGGGTGGCGGTGCGGGCGCACGTTGCTGATCAGCCAGCGGCCGAAGTCCTTGTCTTCCTCGGCGGCCGTGCGCAGCAGGGCCAGGGTCTCGGCCTCGGCATTGGCGGGCGACAGGTCCAGCTCGGGCTCGCGGAAATTGGCGGCCACGCGGTCGTACTCGGCTTGCGTGATGGTGTGGGGGCCACCCTCGACCTCGACGATCTGGCGGAATTCCTCATCGACCTGGTCGATGAAGTTCTGGCCCTCGGACTTCACGAGGATCTTGATGCGCGCCTTCCAGGCGTTGTCGCGGCGGCCGTAGCGGTTGTAGACGCGGATCACGGCTTCCAGGTAGTTCATCAGCTGGTTCCAGGGCAGGAACTCGCGCAGCACCGGGCTGATGATGGGCGTGCGGCCCATGCCGCCGCCCACGCGCACCTTGAAGCCCAGCTCACCAGCCTCGTTCTTGAGCAGCTGCAGGCCCACGTCGTACCAGCCCAGCGCGGCGCGGTCTTCCTCGGCGCCGCTGATGGAGACCTTGAACTTGCGCGGCAGGAAGCTGAACTCGGGGTGCAGCGTGCTCCACTGGCGCAGGATTTCGGTGAAGGGGCGGGGGTCGGCGATCTCGTCGATGGCAATGCCCGCCAGCGCGTCGCTGTTGATGTTGCGGATGCAGTTGCCGCTGGTCTGGATGCCGTGCAGGTTCACGCTGGCCAGCAGGTCCATCACGTCGGCGGCCTTGGACAGCGGAATCCAGTTGTACTGCACGTTGGTGCGCGTGGTGAAGTGGCCGTAGCCGAACTTCAGGTCGGAGCCGATGCGGCGGCCGTCGTGCAGCGGGATGTCGCCCAGCCTGTCCTGGGTGGCGCGGGCCTCGGCCAGCAGGGCGGCGTCGGGCTGGTCGTACTCGCGGGCCACGCGGGCCAGCACGCGCAACTGGGCGCTGGACAGTTCGCCGTAGGGCACGGCCACGCGCAGCATGGGCGCGTAGCGCTGCACATACCAGCCGTTTTGCAGGCGCAGGGGCTTGAACTCATCCTCCGAGAGCTTGCCGGCCTGCCAGCGTTCGAGCTGGTCACGGAACTGCTCGGCGCGCAGGCGGATGAACTGTTTGTCGAATTCGGTGTATTGGTACATGGCGCTTCGGATGTGGGGTCTTCGACTGCCGCCAGTGGCGGCGGTGCAGGGGTTCATTGCGTGGCACCGAGGCACTTGCGGGAAACGCGCGCAGAACCCTGCATGGACGGAAATGTAAGCAATGGCCTTATAGAAGCAAACGATTGTTTTGTCCTGCAAGTATGTGGATATGGATATAAGTGAATGGCAGCAGGCTTTGTGGGGCTGGGCATGTCAAACGCATGAGCGGCCGATATGCTTTCCGGCCAGAGGGAGGATTTCAGAATGCGAAACCGTTGTGCCGCCATCGGGCTGGCCTTGGCATTGGCAACTGCTGCTCAGGCGCAGGTCCAAAAGCCGGCACCGCCGCCGTCCCCGTTGTCAGCAGCGCACACAGCTGACATGCCTGAACCCGACAAATCCGCACAGGAATCGGCCTGGGATGCGTATCTGCATCGCGTGGCGGCGCAGTTGGCCAGTTCCGGCAGCGGGCGCGATCTGGCCTTTGCGGCCATCCTGATCAATCTGTCGCCCCGTGACAAAAGAGCTGTCAGCCAGGCCGAGGGCTGGCGCCAGGACGCGCTGGAGCGGGCAGGGCAGGATGCGCTGGCCTATCAACTGCTGGCCTCCAAGGCCCCTGAGGACGAAGGCGAAGTGCGCTCCGAGGCTGCCCGCCGCTGGCTGGCGCTGGAGCCCAGCAATTTCTCTGCGCTGATGCAGCAGGCGCTGGGACCGCAGGAACTGCTGGTTGCAGCGCGCGAAAGCCGCTACGCGGACCTGCACATGTATGACGGCGTGCGCTGGATGCAGTCCGCTTTGCTGCGCCATCCGCCCACGGCACAGGAGCTGCAGGCGCTGGGTGGCAGTCCGAACTACCGGCTCGAGGAAGGCGCGGTGATCACTGCAATAGGTATCTGGACAGCCTTTCCCTTGACGGGCTACAAGGCGCTGCTGGATACCTGCAAACCCGAAGCGATGGGCAAAACCCCGGCGCGCGAGGCCGACTGCCTGCATGTAGCCCACCTGCTGACGCAGCGCTCATCGACCGTGCTGGACGAGGGCTTTGGGCTGGCGATTCAACGCCGGCTGGCCAAAACCCCGACCGAGCGCGCCGCGGCCCAGGCCCGGCGCCGCCAGTTGGAGTGGCTGATGCAAGCGTCCGCCCCGCTCGGCATGCAGGACGGAGGAGCCCAGTTTGCCCGGCTGCTGGCCGATCCTTCCATCCACAGCGAGCAGCAATTGCTGCAGCGCTTGCTCAAGGATGCAGGCCGGCCCTTGACGCCGCCGCCGTGTTGGAAGTGGCGCCCGCCCAGACCTTAGGGATTGCCGGCAGCCGCGCCGCCACCGCCGCCTCGCTCACCCCATAGAGCGCAGCCAGCGCGGCCGGTGTCGCCACTTGCGCCGCCGCACCGCAGGCCTGCAGGCCACCGCGGCCCAGCAGGGCGATGCGGTCGGCCACCTGCAGCGCATGCTCGGGCTGGTGGGTGGACAGCAGCACCGCCATGCCGCGTGCACGCAGCGCGGCAATCTGGTCCAGCACGCGGATCTGGTTGCCGAAGTCCAGGCTGGCCGTGGGCTCGTCCATGACCAGCAGCGCGGGCTCCTGGGCCAGGGCGCGTGCGATCAGCACCAGCTGGCGCTCGCCGCCGCTCAGCTCGGTATAGGGGCGCAGCGCCAAATGGGCGATGCCCAACTGCTCCAGGCAGCCCAGCGCCAGGGCGCGGTCGGCACTTGAAGGCCGGGCCAGCGCAGGCAGGCGCGCGGCACGGCCCATGAGCACCATGTCCAGCGCTTCGAAGCCGAAGACACCGGCCTGCGCCTGGGGCACATAGCCCACGCGCCGCGCAAACTCGGCACGCGGCCAGCTGAGCACGGGCTGGCCCTGCACGCGCACCTCTCCGGCCAGCGGCGCCAGCAGGCCCAGCACGGTGCGGAACAGCGTGGTCTTGCCGCAGCCGTTGGGGCCCAGCAGGCACAGCACCTCGCCTGCGGTGATGGCCAGGTCCAGCCCCTGGCTGACGCGCCGGCGCCCATGGCCCGTGGCCAGGGCCAGCGTCTGCAGCACGGGTGGGGCCTGCACTTCAGTCATTGCGCCCCGTGCGCGACAGCAGGTAGAGAAAGAAGGGCGCGCCGACCAGGGCCGTGAGAATGCCCAGCGGCAGCTCGATGCGCGCCGCGCTGCGCGCCAGGGTGTCGGCCGCCACCACGAAGCCCGCGCCCAGCAGCGCCGAGGCCGGCAGCAGGCGCACAAAATTGGGGCCGACCAGCAGGCGCGCCACATGCGGCACCACCAGCCCCACCCAGCCGACGATGCCGGCCAGCGATACGGCGGCCGCCGTGCCCAGCGTGGCACAGGCCACCAGCAGCAGGCGCAGGCGTGCCACGGGCACGCCCAGGGCCAGCGCCTCCTCGTCAGGCAGGCCCAGCAGGTTGATGCGCCAGCGCAGCAGCATCAGGGGCAGCAGGGCGCACAGCATCACGGGTGCCGTGGCACCCAGCTCGGGCAGGGTCACGGCGCTCAGGCCGCCCATGAGCCAGAAGGTGATGGATGGCAGCTGCGTATTGGGGTCGGCCAGCGTCTTGACCAGGGCGATGCCCGCGCCCAGCAGCGCGCCCAGCGCAATGCCGGCCAGCACCAGGACCAGCACCGGGTCATGGCGGCGCACGCTGGTGCTGATGGCCACCACCACGGCCACGGCGGCCAGCCCGCCACCAAAGGCCAGGGCCTGCACGGCCGCCATGGACCAGCCCAGGAAGATGCCCAGCACCGCGCCCAGGCCGGCACCGGCCGAGACGCCCAGGATGTCGGGCGAGACCAGCGGGTTGCGGAACATGCCCTGGTAGGCTGCGCCTGCCGCCGCCAGCGTGGCGCCCACGGCCAGGCCTGCGGCGATGCGCGGCAGGCGGATGTTCCAGAGCACGGTCTCGGCGCTGGTGGACAAGGGGGACGCCGTGCCCGTGGCGCGCGCCAGCAGCGACTGCCACAGCTGCTGCGGCGCGATGGAGAACTGACCCGCCGCCAGTGCCCACAGCAGCACGGCGGCCAGCAAGGCCAGCGCGAGCACCCACCCCAGGCGGCGGCCTGTGGCAGGCATCAACGCGCAGTCTCCATCAGCCTGCCCAGCGCTGCGGGCGACAGGTCGGCGCCGTAGAACAGGCGGTAGAAGTCGCGCACCTCGCGCTCCAACGGAGGCAGTGCCTGCAGGGCCGGCGCCTGCGGGTGGAGCTTTTCCAGCAGCCAGCGCACGCCGATGAGCCGGTTGACGCCGGGCGGACCATCCAGCCAGCCGAAGGGCCAGACCGGCGCGCAGTGCACGCGGCCCGAGCGCACGGCGGCTACGCCGCGCCACAGCGGGTCCTGGCGCATGCGCTCGGCAAGGCCGGGTTCCTGCGTGACGATGACCTGCGGGTCCCAGGCCAGGATCTGCTCCATGGACACGCGCGTGAGCCCGCCACGCCCTGCATCGGCGGCCACATTGCACCCGCCCGCATATTCGACGGCTTCCACATTGATGGAGCCCGCCAGCCCTGTCTCCAAGCCGTTGGCGCTGCGCGCGAAATACACGCGCGGGCGCTCGGCCGGTGCCATGCCCTGGGTGGAACGCTGCGCCAGCGCCGCCACGGCATCGGCATGGCGGGCCAGGGTTTCGCCACGTGCGGCCTCGCCCAGCAGGGCGCCGACCTCGCGCAACTGGCGTGCGTGGTCGGCCAGCGAGCCCTGGATCAGCACGCAGGGCAGGCCGGTCTGGCGCGCCAGCCGCTCGGTGGCCGAGATATAGGTGGCATCGGCCGTGCCGGCGTCCAGCACCAGGTCGGGCTGCAGCTTCAGCAGCGACTCCAGCGGCATGGTGCTGCCGCGCCCGGACAGGCGGCCCAGATGCGGCAGCGCCTGCAGTGTGGGCCCCAGATAGGCGCGCGAGACATCGTCCAGCTGCTGGGGCCAGCCCAGCAGCTTGTGCGGTGCCAGCGTGGCCACCAGCACGCCTGCAGGCGGGCCGGCGGCAAACACCCGGCGCAGTTTGGTCGCGTCCGGTATCTGGCCTATGCGCGCGGCAATGGTCGTGGTCTGGGCATGGCCGGGAACAAGAGCCGATGAGGCCAGCGCCGCCATGGCCTGGCCCAGCCAGCGGCGGCGGGTGAACAGAAGATCGGTCATGAAAGTCAGGGGATGGGGCTGGCGCAGCCACGGCGCTCAAGCTGTGCCTGGCACCATTGCTCTATCTGCACCTCATCGGCTGCCAGCTCGGCATGCAGGCTGCCGGTGTACCTGCGCCAGTCTTCAAGATGGCGGGCCGCGACGGCCGTGAGCACGGGCGTGCCGGCCTCGACAAAGGCCGCGAATTCGGCGGCAAAGCCCTGGCCCGAGGCCTCGACGATGCCGAAGCGGTTGATCACCACCAGATCCACGCCATCGTCCAGCGCCTGGCGCAGCACGGCGCTGGCCTGGGCCAGGGCCTGGGGGTTGAGACTGCAGGCGCGCGAGGCGCAGCCCAGGTCCTGGGACAGCTCGAATTGGCGGTCACTGCGCAGGTCGAACAGCTGCATGCGCTTGTTGCCGTTGGCATAGCGGTCCTGGCGATGCACCAGGCCGCCCACGCGCCAGCCCGCGCCTTGCAGGCGGCGTGCCACGCGTTCGAGCAGCAGCTCCATTGCATGCTCGTCGTCGGGATGGACCAGGGCGGCCAGGGGCAGGGTGGTGAAGGGCGGGTTCATGGCATGCAGGTTGATGCGTATCAATGGGGCTGTTGTACTCCTGCCCGACCCCGGTGTCGTTGACCATGGGCAGCTTGGCTGGACCCGGAGCGCAGGCAGGCGTGGGCGGGCGCTTCGCGCCAGGTCCGCTCCTCAGAAGTGATAGCCCAGGTTGACATACCAGCAGCGGCCCGGCATGGGCAGGCCGTCATCGAACTGGTACCACTTGTCGCCGATATTGGCCACGCCAAAGTCCACGGTGATGTCGCTGCGCGGCTTGTAGCGTGCGCGCAGGTTGGCAATGCCGTAGCCGGGCAGCTTGAGCGTCTGCAGCTGGCCGCTGCCCGACAGCGGCACGTAGCGGCCCTTCTCGGTCTCGACCTCGGCATTGAATTCCCACTGCGCCAGCGGACGCCACTGAACGCCGGCCAGCAGGCGGTGGCGTGGCGTGTGGGTCAGCGTGATGCTGGAGTCGCTGGTGTTGCGGCGGTTCAGGTAGGTGTAGCCGGCGTTCACGCCCCATTGCGCGGACAGTTGCTGGGCCAGGGACAGCTCCATGCCGATGTTGCGCGTGCGCCCCACGTTCTGCGCCTGGTTGCAGGTGGTGCCGCCGCATTCGGCCGACGCCACGACCACGGTCTGGATCTGGTTGCGCACGCGGCTGTAGAACAGCGCGGCCTGGCCCTGGCCGCCCTGCCAGGGCGAGCCGCTGACGCCCAGCTCCAGGTGGTTGGCCGTCTCGGGCTGCAGGTCGGGGTTGGCCAGGGCCGTGCCCATGCGTGCCGAGTAGCGGTCCTTGATGGTGGGAAAGCGCGTCTTGTGCGAGGCGATGAAATACGCCTCGCTGCCACCGCCCAGCGCATAGCCGAGCTTGGCCACGCCATTGGTGGCGCTGGCCGAGCCCGTGGGCCACTGATAGACCTCGCGCGCATCGCGCTGGTCGTGGCTGAGCGCCAGGTTCAGGCTCCAGCGTTCGGCCAGGGAGATCGTGTCCTCGATCACCAGCGAGCGCGTCACGTCGCGGTAGTGCTTGCTGGGGTCCTTGGCCGAGGCGGCATCGGTGTGCTCGTCGATCTTGTAGTGCGCGCCCAGGCGCAGCGCATGGCCCTTGAAGCTGTAGTTGGCCCACTCGATGCTGGCGCCCTGGCTCACGTCCTTGTAGCTGCTGGTGGGGTCATGGCGCGTGTAGCTCGCGTCCGTGTACATGTCCAGGCCGTTTTGGTAGGTGTCGTGGTAGATGCGTGTCTTGAGCAGGTTGTCGGCATTGATGCGCGTGGTGCTCAGGAAGTACACGCTGTCCTTGTCCCAATAGGGCCAGCGCCAGTAGCGGATGACGTTCTTGCCCGTGGCGCTGCCGGTATACACGGGGTTGCCCTTCTCGCCTTCCTGGCGCACATAGCCCAGCGCGTATTCGTCCGTGGCATTGGGCGTGAGGCCCAGCTTGAACGACAGCCGCCTGTCCGTGCGGTAGGCGTTGTCGCGGTAGTTGCCCGTGTCGGTGGGCTGCTTCTTGAAGTCCTTGAAGCCCTTGGGCAGCGGAAAACTGTCCGCGTCCAGGTAGGAGGCGCCAAGCTGGTAGTACCAGGTGCCCAGGTTGCCGCCCAGGTTCACGGCGGCCTTGCGTTCGCCGCCTGCGCCTGCGCCGATGCGCGCATCGCCCTCGACGGATTTGACCGGCTTGCGCGTGACCAGGTTGATGGCGCCGCCCAGCGTATTGGGGCCATACATCAGCGAGGCGCCAGCCTTGGCCACGCGGATCTCGGACAGGTCGAACGTGGTGAAGCGGCCGAAGTCCACATAGCCGTCATAGGGCACGTACAGCGGCACGCCGTCCACGAAGACCGGCACCTGGCGCGGATCGAAGCCGCGCAGGTAGATCATTTCCTCGTTGCGATTGTTGCGCGACAGCGTGGCGCCCGGCAGCAGGCGCACGGCGTCGGCCACGGTTTCGGCATTGCGCTGGCGCATCTCGGCGGCGTCCAGTCGCTGTTCATCGCCGGATATGGCCTCTGCTTCATCACGCGCACCGTGCACATCGACCGTGCCCAGCTGGAAGGTCTGCGAAGCCTGTGTTGCGGACGTGCCCGATTGGGCTTGTACCTGGGTGCTGGCGGCCAGGCCCGCAAGCAGCAGGGCGTGGGCCAGCGTGGACTGCAGGCGGAAGACAGGGGAGGAGGCTGGGGCGCTGTAGCGGGGCTGGAGAGGCACGATTTTCGGTGGTTGTGTGAGTGGACGCGGGGCGGCTGGTTGTTTCCTTTTGAAAACAGGTTCCGGATTCTAGCGATATGTACTGATAAACATAACGAGTGACAAAAAACCGTCTGCGGGAAGACTCGGGTTTTCTTTCAGGCCGTTGTGTGAATGCCCGGCCGTTCAGCGGCCGGGCGGTTCAACGGCTCAGCGCCTGCGGCCCAGGCGTTCGCTGGCCAGGGCAGCCGCCAGCTTGGCATCCAGGGGCAGCGGTTCGTCGTGCAGGCGTGTTGCCAGCAGCTCGCCGCACAGCAGCGACAGCGTGAGCCCGCGCGAGCCCATGGCCGTCAGCGCCCACAGGCCGGGAGCCTGGTCGGACACCGGTCCGACCACGGGCAGCCGGTCTGGCGAGGCCACGCGCACGGCGCCCCAGGTGGTGCGCGGTGGCGCGTCGAAGAAGCCTTGCAGGCCCTGGTAGGCACGTGGCAGCAGCTGAGCCAGCTTGGCGCCATTGGCTGCATGGGCCGCGGCCTGGTCTTCGGGACTGGGCGGCAGCGCGGTCTGGTCGCGCTCGAAGGTCGATCCCATGACCCAGCCTGGCCCGGCTGCATCGCCGGGCAGCGGCATGGCAGGCACCAGGTTGCCATGGCCGTTGACGGGAAAGGGCGGCATGGCCTGCGCGCTGGCCGGGGTGTGCACATCCCAGCTGACCTGGCCGCGTATGGGCTGCAGCGGCCAGGCGGCCTGCGCACCCAGGCTGTGCTCCAGCAGCGCATTGGTTGCGGGGCCCAGTGCGAGAACGACCAGTTCAGCCTCGGCCAGCAGATTGCCCTGTGCATCCAGGGCCTGCCAGACGGGCGCGCCACCGGCTGTGTCGGTGCGTGCAAGACGCGCCACGCAGGCGCGGCCCTGCCAGCGCACGCCCGGCAGCGCCAGTTGCGCCTGCACCAGCCGTGCCGGGCGTACCCAGCCAGCTTGCGCATGCCAGCAGGCCGGGGCGTCGGCGGGCAGGCCGGCCGCCGAGAGTTGATCGGCGCTTGCGGGCCGGCTCCAGTGGTCGCCCGGGCCGGGGGATTGCCAGTCGCGCGGCAGCCGCGGGGCGGCCTCCACGCCGTGCTCCAGCACGCCGGTATCGCACCAGTCCGTGGCCGGTTGCAGCAGGCCCTGGCCGGAGAGCATTTGCAGCTGCGCCAGGGTCAGGCGTGCGCCGTCGCGGCTCAGGCGGGACAGCAGGCTGTCATCGGGCGAGACATGGGGGCAGAACAGGCCCGCGGGCAGGGCCGAGGCGCCCGCTGCAGGCGCGTCGGCAGCATCCAGCACGGTGACCTGCCAGCCACGGCGCGACAGGCTGGCGGCGGCGGCCGCACCGGCGATGCCTGCACCCAGCACCATGCAGCGCCGTGGGGTGATGGCTTCCTGCGGCTGTGCTCCCGGCCCGCGCGGCCCGCGCGGTTGCCAGGCCGGGTCGAAGACGGCATGCAGGTTGTGGCGCTTGGGTGGGACGCCATCGACCTTGCGCACCTGAAAGCCGTGCTGTGCCAGGCCATCGCGCACCGTGCGCGCCACGCACCAGGTGGACAGCTGCGTGCCGCGCCGGCAATGGCGCGCCAGCGCGCGCAGGGTATCGGCGCTCCAGAGGTCGGGGTTGAGTTCCGGCGTGAAGCCGTCCAGGTAGATGCTGTCGGCCGTGAGCTGCTGGCGCCGCAGCATGGCCTGGGCATCGCCGATGTACAGCGTCAGCAGCACGCGCCCCTGCTCGAAGGCGAGGCGGTGCACGCCGGGCAGCAGGCCCTGGAACCGGGTGGCCAGCTCCTCGGCCAGCAGGCGCAATCCTGGCTCGCGCGGCATGGCCTGGCGCATGGCGTCGGCGCTGACGGGAAAGGCTTCGGCCGAGACGAAATGCAGCAGCCTCGGGCGCCGGGGATCGGCCTTCCAGGCTTCCCAGGCCACGAGGAAATTCAGCCCGAAGCCGAAACCGGTCTCCAGGATGCGCCATTGCGGCGCATCGGCCCAGGCCGTCGGCAGGCCGCAGCCGCCCAGAAAGACGTGGCGGGCCTGGTCCAGGCCGCCGAGTTCGCTGTGGTAGCGGTCGCCGAAGCGCGGGCTGTAGGGCGTGCCATCGGGCAGCCAGTCAATGGGTTCGGACATGGGCAAGGGGCAGAACTACTCCTCCCAGCGCTGCTGGTAGGAGAACACGGGCAGCCGCCACTTGAAGCGGATGGCGGCCAGGCGCAGCGTGAGTCCGCCGGCAAAGCAGACGACGGTGCTGAGGTTGGAGCCCACGTCCAGCGTGCGCAGCCCCAGGAACAGCAGGCACACGGCCAGGGACACGCTGGCGTACAGCTCGCGCCGGAAGACGACCGGCACCTGGTTGCACAGCACGTCGCGCAGAATGCCGCCGCTGATGCCGGTCAACATGCCCGACATCACCACCACCACGGGCGGGTAGCCCAGCTCCAGCGCCACGTTGCAGCCGATCAGCGAGAAGGCGATCAGCCCCATGGCGTCCAGCAGCAGAAAGACCTGCTTGAGATGGTGCATGTGGCGCGCCACGACGATGGTCAGCAGCCCGGCCGAGATGACCAGGTAGACATATTCAGGGTGCTGCGTCCAGCCGATGGGGTAGTGGCCCAGCACCATGTCGCGGATGGTGCCGCCGCCCAGCGCGGTGACGAAGGCGATCACGGCCACGCCGAAGATGTCCATGTTGCGCCGGCCCGCCGCCAGCGCGCCCGACATGGCTTCGGCCGTGATGGCCACGAGGTAGATCACCAGCATGACGGTGAACTGCGATGCCTGGAACGATTCCAGCAGGGAGACGGATGGAAGCACGGAAAACCTCGGATGAAGACCGGCCCGCGCCGCAGGGTGTGCGGCCACTGCGCCGTCCAGCGCAAGAAGGCGGGCATTGTAGGCGGTCTCTGGGCGGCGGCCGTTTGCGGCACCGCAAATGAAACCGCCCCCGGCGCGGTGCGACGGGGGCGGTGAAAGGGCACGAAGCGGCTCAGGCCGTAGGAGGCACGTAGCCGGCCGCCGCATCGGCGCCGCCGCCGAAGAAGTGGTTTTCCATCTGGCGGGCCAGGTACTGGCGGGCGCGTGCGTCGGCCAGGTTCAGGCGGTTTTCGTTGACCAGCATCGTCTGGTGCTTGAGCCAGTCGGCCCAGGCCTGCTTGCTCACGCCTTCAAAAATGCGCTTGCCCAGCTCGCCGGGGTAGGGCGGGAAATCCAGGCCTTCAGCGTCAACGCCAAGCTTGATGCAGTGAACGGTACGTGCCATGGGGAATTGAGTCCTTGTCTTGCAGAGATTCAGATGTTTTGGGAATAACAAACTGAAATCTTATTGGTTTGAGTTTTAAGAGTTGGCTTTGAGAATGCTTTCCACGGCACCAGACCGTCGTCTCCACTCTCTACCGACACTCCAATGAAAATTCGCCGCCACTTTATCAAGTTTCCTGTTGCCGCCGGCCTGATCGCGGGCTTGACCCTGTCGGCTCTGCCGGCGTTGGCCCAGTCGGTGCAACTGCTCAATGTCTCCTACGATCCGACGCGCGAGCTGTACGTGGAATACAACCAAGCCTTCGCCAAGCACTGGAAGGCCAAGAGCGGGCAGGACGTGAGCGTCAAGCAGTCGCACGGCGGCTCGGGCAAGCAGGCGCGTTCCATCATCGACGGCATCGACGCCGACGTGGCCACGCTGGCGCTGGCCGGCGACATCGACGCCCTGGTCAAGAACGGCAACCTGCTCAAGGCCGACTGGCAAAAGCGCCTGCCTCACAACTCGGCGCCCTACAGCTCCACCATCGTCTTCCTGGTGAAGAAGGGCAATCCCAAGAACCTCAAGGACTGGGACGACCTGGTCAAGCCTGGCGTGCAGGTGATCACGCCCAACCCCAAGACCAGCGGCGGTGCGCGCTGGAACTACCTGGCCGCCTGGGAATTCGCCAAGCGCAAGTACGGCGGCGACGCACAGGCCAAGGACTTCATCGGCAAGCTGTTCAAGAACGTGCCCGTGCTGGACACGGGCGCGCGCGGCGCCACCATCACCTTCGTGCAGCGCGGCGTGGGCGATGTGCTGCTGGCCTGGGAGAACGAGGCCTTCCTGGCGCTCAAGGAGTTCGGTCCCGACAAGTTCCAGATCGTCGTGCCTTCGCTGTCCATCCTGGCCGAGCCTTCGGTGGCCGTGGTCGACAAGGTCGTGGACAAGAAGGGCACACGCGCCGTGGCCGAGGAGTACCTGAAGTACCTGTACTCCGAGGAAGGCCAGCGCATCGCCGGCCGCAACTACTACCGTCCCACCGATGCCAAGGTCAAGGCCGAATTCGCGGACAAGTTCCCCAAGCTGGAGCTGGTCACCATCGACCAGGCCTTTGGCGGCTGGGCCAAGGCCGACAAGGACCACTTTGCCGACGGCGGCAGCTTCGACCAGATCTACACCAAGAAGTGAGTGCGGCGCGCCGGCCCGGCCGGCGCCCACCCACTGAATTCACCCGCTTTCCCAGATCTCTGCCAACTACCACGATCCGCCATGTCCATCTTGCTGACTTCCCGCCACTCTTTGCAGGCCCCGCGCCGCACGGCGCAGGCAGGCGTGGTGGCATCCAGCTCTTTTCCTCGCTTCGAGACCGTGGCCTTCGCCAGCCGGCGATGTAGCACCTGACGACTCCGTGCGGCGCGTCTGCAGGCCTGGTCCTGCAGGCGGCTGCCCCTTGCTCCGCCTTCCCTTTTTGTTTTCTGGCTGCATGCCGCGCGCATGCATGGGCAGCGCTTTGCCTGCACCACGCACCACGCACCACTCTTCCAAGGATGTCCGTCATGGTCTCGTTCGATTCCTTCCCCCGACACACAGCCAACTGGCGCCGACGCCAACTGCTGGGCGCGGGCCTTGCCGCAGCAGTCGCCACGGTGGGCGGCCCGGCCCTGGCCCAGGACAAGGCGGGTGACCGCGTGCTGCGCGTCGGCCACCAAAAGGGCTGGCTGTCCATCCTGAAGAGCCGGGGCACGCTGGAAAAGCGGCTGGCGCCGCTGGGCGTATCCGTGCGCTGGATCGAGTTCAACGCCGGCCCCGTGCAGCTGGAGGCGCTGAACGTGGGCTCCATCGACTTCGGCGATGTGGGCGAGGCCCCGCCCATCTTTGCGCAGGCCGCAGGCGCACCCCTGGTCTATGCGGGCGCCACCGTGCCGCGCCCCGGGCTGGAGGCGGTGATCGTGCCCAAGGATTCGCCCATCCGCAGTGTGCAGGACCTCAAGGGCAAGCGCGTGGCCTACAACAAGGGCTCGAACGTGCAGTACTTTCTGGTCAAGCTGCTGGAAAAGCACGGCCTGAAGTACGGCGATGTGCAGTCCGTCTTCCTGGCGCCGGCCGATGCGCGTGCCGCCTTCGAGCGCGGCTCCGTCGATGCCTGGCTGATCTGGGACCCCTTCCTGGCTGCCGCGCAAAAGACGCTGGACGCCCGCCTGCTGGCCGATGCCACGGGCGTGGTCAACAACCGCGCCTACTACTTCACCTCGCGCGATTTCGCCACGCGCAATGCCGATGTGCTGCGCATTGCCATCGAAGAGGTCGATGGGATTGACCGCTGGGCCTCGAAGAACCAGACGGCGGCGGCCGCCGAGCTGTCCAGCATCCTGGGGCTGGACAAGTCCATCACCGAGCTGTACCTGAGCCGCGCACGCTTCGGCACCTCGTCCGTGACGCGCGAGATCCTGGCCGAGCAGCAGCAGATCGCCGACACCTTCTTCGAACTCAAGCTCATCCCCCGCAAGCTCAACCTGCTGCATGCCGCGCCCGTGGACCTGATCGCGTCGCGTCCCTGAGCCCACTGCAAGGAGTCCGCACCATGAATGCCAATTCCAAGAAGCCCCGCCTGGACCGCGTGCGCCGCCAGGCCCTGCAACTGCTGGGCACCACCGCCTTCAGCTGGAGCCTGGCCGGCCAGTACGCACGCGCCGAGACGCCGGCCGCCGTGGCCGGGCCCGAGCAGTTGCGCATCGGCTACCAGAAGTCGGCCGTCAACCTGGTCATCCTCAAGCAGCAAGGCGTGCTGGAAAAGCGCTTTGCGGGCACCAAGGTCAGCTGGCTGGAGTTTCCGGCCGGCCCCCAGCTGCTGGAGGCCCTGGCCGCCGGCAGCCTGGATTTCGGCCTGACCGGCGATTCACCCCCGGTCTTTGCCCAGGCCGCGGGCCGCGACCTGCTGTACGTGGGCGCCGAGCCGCCCAAGCCCGAGAGCTCGGCCATCCTCGTGCCGTCGGACTCGCCGCTGCGCGCCCTGGCCGACCTCAAGGGCCGGCGCGTGGCGCTGCAAAAAGGCTCCAGCGCCCATTACCTGCTGGTGCGCGCGCTGGACAAGGCGGGCCTGGCCTGGAACGAGATCCAGCCCGTCTACCTGGCCCCGGCCGATGCGCGCGCCGCCTTCGAGCGCAAGAGCGTGGACGCCTGGGCCATCTGGGACCCGTTCTACGCGGCCACCGAGCTGGCGATTCGCCCGCGCGTGCTGGCCAATGGCGAAGGCCTGTCGGGCAACGCCTCGTTCTATCTGGCCGCGCGCGGACTGGTGGAGCGCCATCCGCAGGTGCTGCGCGCGCTGTTCGATGAGCTCACGCGCGCCGATCGCCTGGCCCAGAGCGCACGCCAGGAGGCCGTGGCCCTGGTGGCCGGCTTCAGCGGCCTGGATACGGCGGTGGTCAGCCGCTTCATTGCGCGCCGGCCCAGCTCCCCCGTGGGCCTGCTGGCTGCGCAGACCGTGGTGGAGCAGCAGCGCGTGGCCGATGCATTTTTTCGGCTGGGCCTGATTCCGCGCCAGGTGCAGGTGGCCGACATCGTCTGGCGGCCCTCGGCGGCCGAGTACGCGCGGCTGGCCGAGCCTGCGGCGGCACGGCCTTCTTCCGCCCTTTGATTTCCTTCCTCGATTCCGTCCCCTGACTGGAGCAGCGCATGCAGGTTTTCTGGTTCATTCCCACCCACGGCGACAGCCGCTACCTCGGCACGGCCGAGGGCGCCCGCCCGCTCAGCCACGACTATGTCAAGCAAGTCGCCATCGCGGCCGACAGCCTGGGCTACGAGGGCGTGCTGATTCCCACGGGCCGCTCCTGCGAGGACCCCTGGGTCGTCGCCTCCAGCCTGATTCCGGTCACCAGGCGCCTGAAGTTCCTGGTCGCCGTGCGTCCCGGCCTGCACCAGCCCAGCCTGGCGGCGCGCATGGCGGCCTCGTTCGACCGCCTGTCGGGCGGGCGGCTGCTGATCAACCTGGTCACGGGCGGCGACCGCGCCGAGCTGGAGGGCGACGGCGTCTTCCTCGACCATGCGCAGCGCTACGAGCAATCGGCCGAGTTCATCCGCATCTGGCGCGAGATCCTTGAGCGCAGCCATGAGGGCGGCACGCTCGACTACGAAGGTGAACACCTCTCGGTCAAGGGCGCCAAGCTGTTGTTCCCGCCGCTGCAAAAGCCGTATCCGCCCGTGTACTTCGGCGGTTCGTCCGAGGCCGCGCACGACCTGGCCGCCGAGCAGGTCGATGCCTACCTGACCTGGGGCGAGCCCCCGGCCGAGGTGGCCAAGAAGATTGCCGATGTGCGCGAGAAGGCGGCGCGCCATGGCCGCAGCGTGAAGTTCGGCATCCGCCTGCACGTCATCGTGCGCGAGACCGAGGACGAGGCCTGGGCCGATGCCGATCGCCTGATCAGCCGCCTCAAGGACGAGACCGTGGTTCAGGCCCAGGCCGCCTTCGCGCGCATGGACTCGGAAGGCCAGCGCCGCATGGCCGCCCTGCATGCCGGCGGCAGCCGCCGCACGCGGGCCGAGCTGGAGATCAGCCCCAACCTCTGGGCCGGCGTGGGCCTGGTGCGCGGCGGCGCGGGCACGGCCCTGGTGGGCGATGCGCAGACCGTGGCCGACCGCATCAAGGAGTACGCGGACCTGGGCATAGACACCTTCGTGCTGTCCGGCTATCCGCACCTGGAAGAGGCCTACCGCTTTGCCGAGCTGGTCTTCCCGCTGCTGCCGCTGTCCGTGCGCGACAGGCTGGCTGGCGGCGTGGGCGGGCCGCTGGGCGAGACCGTTGCCAACCTGTACTCGCCGCGCGCGTCGCAAAGCTGAGGGAGTCACGCATGTCCGATGCACGTACCGCTACTGCGCTGCCGGCCTCCTCGGCCCCCCCGGCCGGCGATTCCTGGTCGCCGCTGCTGCGCTTTGCGGCCGGCGTGGGCCGCCGCCTGGTGCCCTGGCTGGTGCCGCTGGCGCTGATCGCCGTCTGGCAGGCCGCCTCGGCGTGGGGCTGGCTGTCCACGCGGGTGCTGCCCGCGCCGCTGGATGTGCTGCGCGCCGCGCAGGCGCTGGCCGAGTCGGGAGAGCTGCTCAAGCATGTGCAGGTGAGCGCGGGCCGCGCGCTGGGTGGCCTGGCCATCGGCGGCGGGCTGGGGCTAGCGCTGGGCCTGCTCACGGGCTCGCTGCGCTGGGCGGAGACGCTGCTGGACTCCACCATCCAGATGGTGCGCAACATTCCCGCGCTGGCGCTGATTCCGCTGGTCATCCTGTGGTTCGGCATCGACGAGAGCGCCAAGCTGTTCCTGATCAGCGTGTCGGTGTTCTTTCCCATCTACCTGAACACCTTCCACGGCATACGCAATGTGGACCCTGCGCTGATCGAGATGGGGCGCAGCTACGGCCTCACGCGCTGGCAGCTGTACCGCGAGGTCATCCTGCCGGGCGCGCTGTCCTCCATCCTCGTCGGCCTGCGTTTTTCGCTGGGCCTGATGTGGGTGATCCTGATCGTGGCCGAGACCATCTCGGCGCAGTCGGGCATCGGCTACCTGACCATGAACGCCCGCGAGTTCCTGCAGACCGACGTGGTGCTGGTCGGCATCCTGCTGTACGCCCTGCTGGGCAAGCTGGCCGACTGGTTTGCGCGTGCGCTGGAGCACTGGTGGCTGCGCTGGCATCCGGGCTACCAGCCCAAGTGACACAAGGAGCACGACATGAGCCGATGGAACCGCATGAAGACCACGCTGGCACAGGCCGTGGAGCTGAACACCACCGCGCCGGCGATGGCCTGGGAGGCCTCGTTCGACGCCGATGGCCTGGACGTCAGCGACCGCCTGGCCCAGAACGACGATGCGCCGCAGTCCGCATCCCCCCAATCCGCACCGCGCCCTGGCGTGCGCCTGCAGGCCGGCGGGTTGACCAAGCGCTACGGCCAGCGCGAGGTGCTGCACGAAGTGCAACTGCAGGTGGAGCCTGGCGAATTCGTCGCCATCGTGGGCCGCAGCGGCTGCGGCAAGAGCACCTTGCTGCGCCTGGTCGCAGGCCTGGAACAGGCCACGGCCGGCACCCTGCTGCTGGACGGCGAGCCCGCCCGCGCCGTGCAGGGCGCGCAGGGCGGCACGCGCATCATGTTCCAGGATGCGCGCCTGCTGCCCTGGCGGCGCGTGCTGGCCAATGTGACGCTGGGCCTGCCCGCCTCGGCCCAGGAACGTGGCCGCGAAGTGCTGGCCCAGGTCGGCCTGGCCGACCGCGCGGGCGAATGGCCGGCGCGCCTGTCTGGCGGCCAGCGCCAGCGCGTGGCCCTGGCGCGCGCCCTGGTGCATCGCCCGCAACTGCTGCTGCTGGACGAGCCGCTGGGCGCGCTCGATGCGCTCACCCGCATAGAGATGCACCGCCTGATCGAAGGCCTGTGGCAGCGCCACGGCTTCACGGCCCTGCTGGTCACGCATGACGTGCAGGAGGCCGTGGCCCTGGCCGACCGCGTGGTGCTGATCGAGGACGGCCGCATTGCGCTGGATGAACGCATCGCCCTGCCACGGCCGCGCGTGCACGGCAGCGTGGCGCTGGCGGCCATCGAGCAACGCATTCTCGACCGCGTGCTGCAAAAGCCCGCCGCCGAGCCCGAAGCCAATCCGCTGACCGACACCACGGCCTGGCCCGGCGTGCCGGCCCATGGCCTGCGCTGGGCGGTCTGACTTTCCGTTTTCCCCAACCTTCCTTTGATTCCTTTTGATCCCCAGGAGAAAAACATGTCCATTCAAGCCATCAACGTGCGCAACCAGTTCAAGGGCCAAGTGCGCGAAATCATCCGTGGCGATGTCGTTTCCGAAGTCGACGTGCAGACGCCCTGGGGCGTGGTCACCTCGGTGATCACCACGCGCTCGGTGGACGAGCTGGGCCTGGTCGTGGGCTCCGACGTGGTGGCCCTGGTCAAGTCCACCGAAGTGTCCATTGCCAAGCTCTGAGGCCAAGCTCTGAGGCCAGGCACTGAAGGCACTGCCGATGCTCAACCGCCCCAGAGCATCGGCTTGTTGACCATGAGGTAGTAGGTCACGGCCATGGCAATGAAGGCCGGGTAGCCCAGCGCCTCCCAGCGCCGGGCGTAGACGGCATACAGCGCGGGCAGGGCGGCCTGCGCTGCGTGCGCGCCGCGCGCCATGGCGGCCATGCGCACCTGCAGCCAGACCACGGGCAGCCAGCAGGCGCCGGCCAGCAGGTACAGGCCCAGCGACAGTGCCAGCCACGGCGTGGTCAACGGCCAGCCCGCCATGTGGGCCAGGGCAATGCCGCTCAAAGGCTGTATGACCACGCAGGGCGTGGTGAACCACCAGTCCGCACGCACCACCAGGCGGCTGACCACGGCCTGGGCAGCGACGCTGCCGCTGCGGTTGGCGAAGAACATGTAGAAGGCCGAGCCCAGGCCGGTGCCGACCAGCAGCACGCTGGACGCGATATGCAGCGTCTTGAGCAACAGGTAGAGATTCATGCGGACTCCTTGGACGTGACGGGCGCCGACATCAGGTGCAGCAGCATGGCTGCGATCGGCAGGTTCTTGAGCAGCGGCCCCAGCGGATGCAGCCACAGCGTGGGCTGCAGCGCCGTGGCCAGTACGGTCATGGCGGCCATCAGCAGCAGGGCCGCCAGATAGCTCTTGCGGCCGGGCAGCAGCCACAGCGCCAGGCCCACGGCCAGGTCGGCGAGCAGGCCGCTCCAGATCAGGAATGTCTGCCAGCGCGCATCGTGGATGCCGGCATCGGCCAGCACCTGCACGCTCAGGCCGCGGTGCTCGATGGCGCTGACCAGGGCCGTGCCCAGCCAGACGGCGATCAGGCTCAAGTGCATGGTGCGCAGCGGCGCTGGAACGGTGCGAGAGCGGCGCTCATCCATGGCGCAAGGTGGACAGCAGTTGGGAGGGCGCAACGCCGGGCCGGCCCAGCAGGCCTTGCAGGCCAGCCGGATCAGTGACGTTGTCGCTGGCCAGCATGGCCAGTGTCTCGCTGCACCAGGGCGAGGCGCTGACCCAGTCGCCAGCGCGTGCGCTGGCGCGGGTGAGCCAGCCGGGCAGCGTGCCCACGCGAGCGGGGGCGCGGCCCATCTGCGCGCGCAGGCTGGCAATCAGCGCGGCCAGCGGCAAGGGCAGGGGGCCGCCGATCTCGATCATGCCCACGGGCTCGGGGCGCGTCACCAGGCCGGCCACGGCCTCGGCCAGGTCGCGCACGGCCACGGGCTGCACGCGGGCCTGCAGCACGGGGCGCGGCAGCAGCAGCGCCGGCAGGCGCGCCATGGACAGGAACATCTCGCTGCTGGCGCCGCCAGCGCCGAACACCACGCTGGGGCGGACCACGCAGCCTTGCAGATGGCCGGCTGCCGTGAGTGCCAGCAGATGCTCGTCAGCGGCGCGCTTGGTGGTGGCGTAGCGCGTGGCACTGCCTTCTATGCCCAGGGCAGAGATCTGCACCACGCGCCGCACGCCGGCCGCCGCGCAGGCATCGAACAGGGCGATGGGGGCCTTGGCATGCATGGCATCGATGGGCCGGGAGGCGCTGTCGCGCAGCACGCCCACGGCATTGACCACGGCATCCACGCCCGCCAGGTGCGGCAGCCAGGCGTCGGGCGTGGTGGCCTTGGCGTAGTCGAGCGCAGGCAGTGAATGGCGGCTGCGCGCCACGGGGTCGTGGCCGGCCAGTGCCAGCAGGTTGACGATATGGCGGCCGATGAAGCCGTTGCCGCCGCAGACCAGAATGCGCATGGTGACCTCCAGTTTCTCTTGTGACGGAAATTTCAGGCTCGGCGTCCGCGCTTGACACGGGTGTCAGCGGCCTCGGAGCGCACGAAGCGCTGCACGCTGGCGCCCAGGCGCAGGAGCTTGTCCAGCGTGGAGGGCGACAGCCGCAGCATCTCGTCGGTCCAGATGCCCAGCGACTCCATGAGGCGCAGCGTCTCGTGCACGCGGTCCTGGGTGTCGGGGGATTCGGCATCGAAACCGGGCTCGGCGATCAGTTCGCGCAGCATCTCGGCGGTCGGGTCGAACTCGCGCTGCTTGCGCTCCCGCACGATGGTGCGCAGCAGCTCCCAGACATCGGACGAGGTCTCGAAGTAGTCGCGGCGGTCGCCGGGCCTGCGGCTGATGCGGATCAGCTCCCAGTCCTGCAGTTCCTTGAGGCTGTTGCTCACATTGGAGCGAGCGGCGCCCAGCGTGCCGGCAATCTCTTCCGCATTGAGCGGGCGGCCATGGAAAAACAGCAGGGCGTGGATCTGGGCGACCGTGCGGTTCACTCCCCAGGAGCTGCCCATGTCGCCCCAATGGTGGATGAAACGGTGTGCGATGGGACTCAGTTGCATTGCCTCAGTGTCTGCAGACCTGAAATTTCTGTCAAGAGAGAAATTTGTGAAAGCTGAAAAATCCAGACCGGCTGCAGCGCGGAGGCGGCACCTGGCGGGGCGCGGCATGTGCTGCTCCATAATGCTGGGCAGCCTGGCCTGCCACCCAGTACATACACAGGCGGGCCGCCGTTTTGAGGGGAACACCATGACTGCTGTGCAAAACCTGCGTGCCATCACCGTGCTGGCCGCCTGCGCGCTGGCGCAGGCTGCGTCTGCCGCCTGCTATTCCGTCTACACGCCCGAGCAGGAACTGATCTACCGCTCCAACCGCCCGCCGGTGGACCTGACCTTGCCGCTGCACCAGACCGTGGACAAGATCGAGCGCGGCGCCACCATGGTGTTCACGCTGGACGAGTTCAACTGCCTCACTGAAGTCAACCTGCTGGCCGAACGCGAGCAACTGGCGCGTGCACGCCAGGAGCGCCAGCGGGACCTGGGCCGCAGCAGCACGCCGCGCTCCTGAGGGGCAAAAGCGAGTTCGGGGCTTTTTTGGGGGGCCGCCACCAGGGCAATCGGAGAGCCTGAGACAATCTGGCCCCATGAGTGAACCCCGCGACAACAAGATCCCCGACAACCTGCCCGAAGCCGACGCCGACGCCCCTGCACTGCCCGAAGGCTGGCTGCAGGTGCTGTCCATGGATATGGACGCCCAGGGCGTGGCCCGCAAGAGCGATGGCAAGGTGGTATTCATCGACGGCGCACTGCCGACCGAGCTGGTCAGCGCCAATACCCATCGCAAGAAAAACAACTGGGAAGCCGCCAGCCTGACGGCCATCCACCGCGAATCCTCCCAGCGCGTGCGCCCCGGCTGCCCCAACTTCGGCTTGCATGCCGGCGCCTGCGGCGGCTGCAAGATGCAGCATCTGCACGTCGCTGCCCAGGTGGCCATCAAGCAGCGCGTGCTGGAGGACAACCTCTGGCATCTGGCCAAGGTCAGGCCCGAGACGCTGCTGCGCCCCATCGAGGGTCCGTCCTGGGGCTACCGCTTCCGCTCGCGCCTGTCGGTGCGCTACGTGGCCAAGAAGGGCAAGGTGCTGGTGGGCTTTCACGAGCGCAAGAGCCGCTACATCGCCGACATGGAGACCTGCAAGGTCCTGCCACCCCATGTGGATGCCATGCTGCTGCCCATGCGCGCGCTGATCGCCTCCATGGATGCGCGCGAAACCTGCCCGCAGATCGAGGTCGCCTGCGGCGACTCCGTCACGGCCCTGGTGCTGCGCCACCTGGAGCCGCTGTCCGAGGACGATCAGGCCCGGCTCCGCGCTTTCGCGGCCGAGCACAACGTGCAGTGGTGGCTTCAACCCAAGGGCCCGGACACCGTGCACCTTATGGAGCAGGGAGGCGCCCAGCTCGATTACGGCCTGCCTGATTTCGGCATCACCATGCCGTTCAAGCCCACGGACTTCACCCAGGTCAATCCGCACATCAACCGCGTGCTGGTCACGCGCGCGCTGCGCTTGCTGGATGTCAAGAAGGATGAGCGCGTGATCGACTGGTTCTGCGGTCTGGGCAACTTCACCCTGCCCCTGGCCACGCAGGCGCGCGAGGTGCTGGGCATCGAGGGCAGCGACACCCTGGTCAAGCGCTCCCATGAAAACTACGCGGCCAACAACGCGCAGCGGGCGGAGGGCGACAAGCTCGCGCCCACGCGCTTTGTGGCGCGCAACCTGTTCGAGATGACGCCCGAGATGCTGTTCGCCGACGGCGTCGCCGGCAAGTGGCTGGTCGATCCGCCGCGCGAAGGAGCGTTTGCGCTGTCCAAGGCCCTGGCCGACATCCACCAGGCGCGCATCGGCGCCGAAGGCGCCGAGCCCCTGCCGGCAGGGCATGAGGCCTGGCGCTTTCCAGAGCGCATCGTCTATGTCAGCTGCAATCCCGCCACGCTGGCGCGCGATGCCGGTCTGCTGGTGCACCTGGCCGGCTATCGCTGTGTTTCGGCCGGCGTGGTCAACATGTTCCCGCACACGGCCCATGTGGAGAGCATGGCGGTGTTCGAGCGTCGCGTGGACTGACGGCGGCCCCGCAGGCCCTGCATGAAAAAGCCGTGGCCGCTTGAGGGCGCCACGGCTTTTTTGCGGCCGGATCCGGATGCCTGCCGGATCAGCTGCGATTGCGTCCTGCCGAAGGCTCGGCAGGCACATCTTCCTTGTCGCTGCGGCGGCGGTCACTCTGGCCCAGGACCGAAGGCGTGCCCTCGATCTTGTTGGCGCGCATGTATTCGTCCATATCCTTCCAGCCTGCGAACACCAGGGCCTTGGGCGATTTGGGGTTGAGCGTGTAGCAGTCCTCCAGCCCGCGCAGGGCATGGCGGCAGGCCCCGCCAATGGCCTTGGCCTCGGCCTCCTTGGCGACGGCGCGGGGGTCCGGCCCCAGGCCCGGAATATCATCCAGCTTGCAGCCGGCAAGCAGCGTGGGCAGCAGCAGGATGGCGAAGGTGCGGGGAAGATTAGGCATGGTCATCTTGACGAGATTATCGGCACGACCCGGAAAAAGTTGAGCCCGCCTTGCACGAATGATGATCCCGGACATGCAAAAGGCCTCCCGAAGGAGGCCTTTGGTGTTGCAGCACGCAAGGCGCAGCCTTGGCGCGTGCGGCATCAGTCGCGTTCGCCACCCATGATGCCCAGCAGGGCCAGCAGGCTCTGGAACACGTTGAACAGGTCCAGGTACAGGGCCAGCGTGGCGCTGATGTAGTTGGTCTCGCCGCCGTCCATGATCTGCTTGAGGTCATAGAGCATGTAGGCGCTGAAGATGCCGATGGCCGCCACCGAGATCGCCATCATGCCGGCCGTGGAGCCGATGAAGACGTTGATGATGGAGCCCACGAACAGCACCAGCACGCCCACGAACAGGAACTTGCCCATGCCCGACAGGTCGCGCTTGATCACCGTGGCCAGCGAGGCCATGACCAGGAACACGCCGGCCGTGCCTGCAAAGGCGGTCATGATCAGCTCGGAGCCGTTCTTGAAGCCCAGGATCATGCCGATCATGCGCGACAGCATCAGGCCCATGAAGAAGGTAAAGCCCAGCAGCACGGGAATGCCGGCTGCCGAGTGCTTTGTCTTCTCGATGGCGAACATGAAGCCGAAGGCGCCGCCCAGGAAGACGATGAGCCCCAGACCGCCGCTCAGCGAGCGCGTGATGCCCGTGGCCACGCCCAGCCAAGCGCCCAGCACGGTGGGGAGAAGACTCAGGGCCAGCAGCCAGTAGGTGTTGCGCAATACGCGATTGCGCTCTTGCTGCGAGACACCGTAGCCCGCAGAGCCCAGTGTGGTGACTTGATCATTCATGTGGCCAGTCCTCCGAAGGAGTGTTGTTGCGACTTGCCCATTCTAGGTGGCGGCTCGCGCGCCGCTTGCAATACCCCGAGCCTCTGCCATGGTTTGGTTTCGAATGTTTTGTTCTGCGCATGCATTGTCAGTCCTCATACGATTGCTATGCTTATAGGACATTTGTGATGGAATGGATAACTGCAATCTTATGAAGACCAAGCATGAACTCGAACTGGCCGACGTGAAGGCCATTGCCGCCGCCGCAGAGGCCGAGGCGCTGAAGAACAAGTGGGCCGTGACCATTGCCATCGTCGATGACGGCGGTCACCTGCTGTGGCTGCAGCGCCTCGATGGCGCCGCCGCAGTCTCGGCCCATATCGCTCCGTCGAAGGCCCGTTCGGCTGCCCTGGGCCGCCGCGACACCAAGGGCTATGAAGACATGATCAACAACGGCCGTACGGCCTTCCTGAGCGCCCCCACGGTGGACGGCCTGCTCGAAGGCGGCGTGGCCATCATGAAGGACGGCCAGTGCCTGGGTGCCGTGGGCGTCAGCGGCGTCAAGGCCAATGAGGATGCCCAGGTGGCCAGCGCCGGCATTGCGGCTCTGGGTCTGTAAAAGCCCCTGATGCACCCTGCATGAATCTGCCTTTTGGGCCGATTCATGAGGCAAAGAAAAAGCCCCTGTACCTCAGTACAGGGGCTTTTTCTTTGAAGCGATCCACATTGCAGCGCAGGGAAAAAATGCTTGGCTACGCAAAATCCGAAGATTCTGTTGGCTGGCTAATCGACCTTTGGGACTGGAAGCCCCAAGGTCGCCCCACGATGAAACAAAGAAGCGGTCAGCGGACCCGAACATGACCCGCCGACGGCTGCAATCTTGGTTATTTGGTCAGGATGAGCTTGCCCAGCTTGGTGGCCTGCAGACGATAGGGTGTGCCGTTGTGCACGATGGTCACAGCCTTTTGCCCATTGAGCAGCAAGGTGCTGTCGAGTCCGCTGGCGGCCCCGCTGAGGGCTGCGGATGCTGCGGCCTGCAGCGCTGCAAAGGCCTGGGCTGTGGAGTTGCCGGACAGATGCGAGGTGGCGGCGGAAGTGGCAGACATGCAGGGAATTCCTCAAAAATTGGAAAGTTTTGTGAATGATAACAATTCTCAATTGAAAATCAAGTGAGACTTACTCTCATTGTGGTTTCTGCCCCCCGAACGACCGAACGCCTGATCACCTCGCGAGCTTGTTCCAAGAGCGGGCCGCAATGGAAAACGGCCCCGAAGGGCCGTTGTCGCTGAGCGCCAGGCAACGAATGCCGCTCTCGCGGCCTACTTGACGGGGTCCGTCACAAAGCCGATCTTGCGCACGCCAGCACGCTGGGCGGCGGCCATGGCCTGGGCAACACGCTCGTAGCGCACTTCCTTGTCGCCCTGGATGTGCAGGTCGGGTTGCGGCTCCTTGGCTGCCTCGGCCTTGAGGTTTTCCTCGAACTGCGTATCGCTCACGGCCACGCCATTCCAGTGGTACTGGCCATCAGCGGACACGGCCAGGCGCACGGTGGCGGGCTTGACGTCTTCGGGCTGGTTGGTGGCGCGGGGCAGGTCCACGTTCACCGAATGCTTCATCACCGGCACGGTGATGATGAAGATGATCAGAAGCACCAGCATGACGTCGACCAGCGGCGTCATGTTGATCTCGTTCATCACCTCTTCGCCGTCATCATCCATTGTTCCGAATGCCATGGCTTACGCGCCTTTCTTCAGCGGCAGCACATTGCCGGCTTCCTTGCCGTCGATGGACACGCGGGCGCCGGTCACGAAGTAGGCGTGCATGTCGTGGGCAAAGCTGTTGAGTGCGTTGAGGATGGACTTGTTGCCACGCACCACGGCGTTGTAGCCGAGCACAGCCGGAATGGCCACGGCCAGACCCAGGGCCGTCATGATCAGCGCCTCGCCGATGGGGCCTGCCACCTTGTCGATGGAGGACTGGCCCGACAGGCCGATGGCGACCAGTGCGTGGTAGATGCCCCAGACGGTGCCGAACAGGCCGATGAAGGGGGCTGTCGAGCCCACGGAGGCCAGAATGGCCAGGCCCGATTGCAGGCGGGCCGTGAACTCGCTGATGCCGTTGCGCATGCAGCGGGTCACCCAGTCGCTGATGTCAAGCGTGTCGTGCAGGTGGGCGCTGGTCTTGCGGTGGTGGGCAGTGGCTTCGCGGCCTTCGAGCACCAGATAGCGGAAGGGGTTGGATCGGTCATTGCCGAGCTTTTCCAGGCCGCTGGCCAGGTCGGGGCTGTGCCAGAAGTCCTGGGCGTTGCGGGCGTACTTCTTGAACTTCACGATGTCCAGGGCCTTGATGATCATCACCAGCCAAGAGGCCACCGACATGGCCAGCAGGATGACGGCGACGGCACGGGTGACGAAGTCTCCCTGCGTCCAGACGTGGGCAATGCCGAATTGGGAATCCATGGATACTCCTGAGAATCAATTGAGGGTGAATTTGACCGGCACCGTAACCCACATGGGGGTTGGCGTGCCGTTGCTCTTGCCGGGGACGAACTTCCAGTTCTTGACGCCGTCCACGGCCTGCTGGTCCAGACGGTCGTAGCCGCTGGATTTGCTGACCTCGATCTTCTGAGGCAGGCCTTGCGCATCCACGAAGATGCGCAGCATCACGGTTCCCTGCTCGCCCATGCGCCGGCTGATGGCAGGGTAGTTGGGTGCCGGGTTGTTCAGGTAGGCGGCATTGTTGGATGGCAGCTCGATCTTGGGCGGTGCCGGAGGGGCAGGAGGCGCGGGCGGGGCAGGTGGGGCGGGCGGTGCCGGGGGGGCCGGCGGTGCCTCCACCACGGGCTTGGGCTCGTCTTCCAGCGTGCCTCGCGGCGCCGCAGGTGCCGGCTTGGGATCGGCAATGGCCTTGGGCAGAGGCGGCGCCTTCTTCACGACCGGCTGTGGCTTGGGGGGGGGCGGTGGCGGCGGAGGTGGCTTGGGGGCCTCGGGCTCGGGCGCGGGTGGCGAAATGAATTCCGCGATCACCTGGGCTGGCACGATGACCTCTTCGGGGGCGCGCTGGAGCAGGCCATGCTGCATCGCCCAGAGGGTTGCTGCATGCAAGACCACGACCGAACCCGCGATGGCCACGTTACGGCCAAGGCCCCCGGGGGGGCCAAAACGATCAGACTGGGACATAGAGACAGAAGGAGCTGACAGCGGATAGGTGCCGGGTGCTGTCGCTCGGAAGACGGGGTATCAGCTGCGCAGGATCCACCAGGTGCATGTAACGACGAGGATCAGGCTGCCGACAAGTGCTGAGAGGAGGACCATGCTTTGCTCTCCAGGATATTGTTGGCAAGCTGGACGGTCTGGGCCGCGATCTCGTTGTGTATGGCCGCCACGGGCTGGGTTGCGCAGCATTGCGCCACCACATCCCGGGCACAACTCTCGCACCGGCCGCACTGCATGGCGATACCCAATTCGAATTGGATTTCGTCAAAGCTCATGCCAGCGTGAGCGTGGCGTGCGATCTCACGGTCGGAAACCCGGCGACATACACAGACGATCATGGCTACAGGCAGTAATGGCTGGCTATTGATGAGATGAAAAATTATAAATGAGAATTCATCGCATTTGCAATTCTTGGTTGTCTGTAGGGCTGTATGGCCTTGCGCTTTACTCGGTATCCAGCAGTTCCACAGTGGCCTGCGCGAGGGTTGCACAGCCTGTCAGGGCCATGGCGACCTCCAGTTCGTCGCGCAGCAGCCTCAGTACGTGGGCCACGCCAGCGGCACCTGCATTGGCCAGACCCCAGATTATCGGGCGGCCTATCAGCACAGCCGTTGCACCGAGAGCGATGGCCTTGAGCACATCGGTGCCTCGCCGTATGCCGCCGTCGGCGAGCACAGGGAGCGCATGGCCCGAGTTGCGCAAGGCCTTGGTGACGCGCGGCAGTGCGGTGGCCGTTGCGGGAACGGTATCCAGCGTGCGTCCCCCGTGGTTGGAAACAATGATGCCTGCCACGCCCGATCTCGCCGCCTGCAGCGCGTCAGCCGGATGCAGCACCCCCTTGAGCAGCACTGGCAGGCGCGTCTGCTGCTGCAGCCAGGCAACGTCATCCCAGGTGGGCGCATGCTGCAGCAGGCCGTCGAACAGTGCGCTCTGGTCCGGTGTGAGTCGGACGGCCGGAGATGGAGCCAGGCCCTGCAGATTGACGGCAGAAATGCCGGCGGGAAGGCTAAAGCGCGCGCGGCGTTCACGGTCCCGTACGCCGCTGGCTGGGGCGTCCACCGTCAGCACCAGCGCTTCGTAGCCTGCCGCCTCGGCCCATTCGATCAATTGCCTGGTAAAGCCCCGGTCGTGCTGCAGGTACAGTTGGAACCATAGCGGCCCGCGGGTCGGCGTGAGCTGTGCGGCCTTCGCCACAGTCTCCAGCGGCAGGCTGGCCTGGGTGCTGAGCACCATGCCCGCGCCCAGCGCCGCAGCCGCATAGGCTGTTGCAAGCTCTGCGTCGGCATGCGCCATTTGCTGGAAGGCCATGGGGGCGACCAGCAGGGGGCAGGCCAGCTCTCGCCCCAGCAGTTGCAGCCGTGTGTTTCCCCCTGCAAGAGGCCTGAGTACGCGTGGCCACAACGTGAGCGCATCCCAGGCGCTGCGGTTGGCGGCAAGGCTGTGCTCATCGGCCGCGCCGCCCGAGAAGTAGGCCCAGGCGTTGTCGTCCAACCGCTGCCGCGCCTGGATCTCGTGGTCGGCCAGATTGATGATGCCGTCGGGAACGGCTTGCAGTGCGGGCACTTGGCTCATGGCATTGGAGGGTGGGCGATGGCGCATCGCCGGTGGCAGACATCCGGAAAAAAGAAAAGCCGGCCCATGGGCCGGCTTTCATCCGTGGGGCAGGCCCGGGGATTACTTGACGTGCTTGCCGATCAGGCCAGCCATCTCGAACATCGAGACTTGGGGCTTGCCGAACACTTCCTTGAGCTTGGCATCAGCGTTGATCATGCGCTTGTTGGCAGCGTCTTGCAGCTTGTTGGCCTTGATGTAGACCCACAGCTTGCTGATGATCTCGGTGCGGGGCAGGGGGGTGGAACCCACCACGGCAGCCAGAGCGGGGCTGGGGGTGAGGGGTTTCATGAAGGCGGCGTTGGGAGTGCGCTTCTTTGCGGGAGCTGCCGGAGCAGCCGTTGCCTTCTTTGCAGTTGCCATGTTGCTTGTTCCTAGTATGGAGTGGATTCTTTACCAGCGAAAAACCGTCGCTATCCACTGGCAGGCTGATGCTAATGGGAAAAAAACGGTCTTCCAAGCTCACCCGTCAAATTTTTGCCTCGATTTGTTGCTGTGGCGCTGTTTTTTGAAGAGTTTTTGCATTCCTGCTCCCTTTCGGGGGCCGCCATGGCTGGAGGGCCGTCGGAGTCAGCGCTCTCAGAGGAGGCGGGCCTCGCTTGTGGAAGAAGGTTCCGAAGAGAGTTTTCGGGCGGGCCAGGTAGCCACAAAAATGCCCAGCAGGGCGATCGCGAAGGCCAGCGCCTGCATGGATGTGACCCGTTCGCCCAGCACGCACATGCCGACCAAGGCGGCGCTGATCGGCAGCAAAACCGTGAAAGTGCCCGCCTGCGAGGCTGGCACGCTGCGCAGGCCCGTCATCCACAGCCATACGGTCCACACGCAGGCAGCCAGGGCGTAGAACAGCAGCAGTCCCCAGATGCTCCATTGCACGCTGCCGAAGTCGAAGTGCCAGGCCAGATACAGCCCGAAGGGAGTTGACAGCGCAAATCCCCAGAGGTTGACGATGGATGTGATGCGTTTGGGCCCCAGGGATGTGGTCAGGCGCTTGCCGATCACGGCGTAAAACGCCTCGCAAAGCACGGCGCCGACGAGCAGCATCTGCCCCAGCCATGCCTGCGACGAGGTCGAAGAGACTGCCGCGGTGCCCGCGTCGGGGCGCGACAGTGCATACAAGCCTATGCCGGTCACAGCCAGTGCAATGGCCAGCCAGGTACGCGCGGCCACGCGCTCGCGCAGGAAAAGCCAGCTCATCAAGGCCACGGCGGCCGGAATGGCGGCCATGGTCACGCCTGCCGTGACGGCGCTGGTCAGGCTGACGCCGGTAACCATGCAGATGGTGAAGAGGAAGTTGCCGAACAGCGACTCCAGGAACAGCAGTCCTTGTGTGCGGCGCGGCAAGGGAGCCTCGTCAGCCGGCTTGCGCAGCCATCGCAGCATGGCGATGGCTCCTATGCCAAAGCGCAGCCAGGCCAGCAACAGCACCGGAAAAATGGCGGCCAAGGGTTTGGATAGGGCGACATAGCTGCCGACCAGGGACATGCTCAGCGCCAGGCAGGCATAGGCAGATCTGCGATGGGAGGTGTTCACGGCTTGTGGAGTTTGGGGCGGCGGTGGCGCTGCCTGAACGCGCGATGGTACCTGCGGGCACGGCAGGCACCCGTGACATACCTGTGTCGCGAATGCTTGCCATGCTGTGGCAATTTTTCACTGCATGGAATCTTCTTTTTGCATTATGAAAAATTGAATTGCTGCGTTGCGCCATTTTTTCTCAATACGAGAAATGCAATTTCACATTGAAAAATATGAAAATAAGCTGTTGATTTTTATGAAGAAAAATTTAGTCTTGTATAAGACACAAGATGTTGATTGGGTCTTCTATAAGACTTAAATTTGATCCCAAGGCCGACGCAAGAAAGCCGCTTGTTTCAACAACCTCCCAGGAGAGCAACATGCCCCAATCCCTGACCCAGCAACTGAGCCGCGAACAACAGATTTCCGCCCTTGAGAAAGACTGGGCGCAGAACCCCCGTTGGAAGGGTGTCAAGCGTGGCTACAGCGCCGCTGACGTGGTGCGTCTTCGCGGCAGCCTGCAGCCTGAATACACGCTGGCCCAGCGCGGCGCGGAACTGCTCTGGGACAGGATCAACGGCGGTGCCAAGAAAGGCTACGTGAATGCCTTTGGCGCCATCTCTGCGGGCCAGGCCATGCAGCAGGCCAAGGCCGGCCTGGAAGCGGTGTACCTGTCGGGCTGGCAGGTGGCTGCCGACGGCAACACCAGCGAAACCATGTACCCCGACCAGTCGCTGTACGCCTATGACTCGGTGCCCACCATGGTGCGCCGCATCAACAACACCTTCAAGCGCGCCGACGAAATCCAGTGGAGCCGTGGCATCAACCCCGGCGACAAGGAATTCATCGACTACTTCCTGCCCATCGTGGCGGATGCCGAAGCCGGCTTCGGCGGCGTGCTCAACGCGTTCGAGCTGATGAAGAACATGATTGCCGCTGGCGCGGCAGGCGTGCACTTCGAGGACCAGTTGGCCGCCGTGAAGAAGTGCGGCCACATGGGTGGCAAGGTGCTGGTGCCTACCCAGGAAGCCGTCGAGAAGCTGATCTCCGCGCGCTTTGCCGCTGACGTGATGGGCGTGCCCACCATCGTGCTGGCCCGTACCGATGCTGAAGCCGCCAACCTGATCACCTCCGACCATGACGCCAACGACAAGCCGTTCCTGACCGGCGAGCGCACGCAGGAAGGCTTCTACCGGGTCAGGAACGGCATGGAGCAATCCATCAGCCGCGGCGTGGCCTACGCACCCTATGCAGACCTGGTGTGGTGCGAAACCGGCGTGCCTGACATCGGCTTTGCCCGCGAGTTCGCCCAGGCCGTGCATGGTGCCTGCCCAGGCAAGCTGCTGAGCTACAACTGCTCGCCGTCGTTCAACTGGAAGAAGAACCTCAACGACAGCCAGATTGCCTCCTTCCAGGAAGAGCTGTCTGCGTTGGGCTACAAGTTCCAGTTCATCACGCTGGCCGGCATCCACATCAACTGGTTCAACACCTTCAAGTTTGCCTACGCCTACGCCAACGGCGAAGGCATGAAGCACTACGTGAACATGGTGCAGGAGCCCGAATTCGCAGCCCGCGAACAAGGCTACACCTTCGTGTCGCACCAGCAGGAAGTGGGTGCAGGCTACTTCGACGACGTGACCACGGTGATCCAGGGTGGCTCGTCCAGCGTCAAGGCACTGACCGGCTCCACGGAAGAGGAGCAATTCCACTGAAGCGCGGCTTCGGTGAGTGCAACTTCAGGTAGATAGGGGTGAGAAAGCGCCCGGGGCCTTGTGCTTCGGGCGCTTTTTCTTTGGCTGGGGAGTGCAATAACCATTGTCAGGCTGATGCGCACGACTGGCGGTGTTCGGCCAAGAGCAGTCGGTGGCGCTTAGGAAAAGCAGACACTGAGCGTTCGAGCAAAGCCTGCCGTAGCGGGTCAGCTTGAGCGCGGGGTTAGACCTTGGCCGTTGAAATCTCGTAGCTCGAGAGTATCTGGGTCGACTCGCTCCGGATCGTACGAGACAACATTGCCATCTGTGTCGTAAAGGACACCATCACGCTGGCGGAGATAGGCGCCTTCCTCAATGAGCCTTTCGACAGCTGCAAAGTACTCAGATGTGCCGCACTTCAACTGACTTGCAACCCGTCGATGCAGCCCAGGCTTCCAAGGCTGAGCAGGAAGTAACGCCTTAACGCTGGCGACGAATTCATCAGTGATTAGCTTCATCGGACCTGTGTGCTTCGCTGACGACGCAATCACTGAAGGCCAAACTGACAATGACTTGACGTCGTTGATTCCGTACTTCTGGGCCCAATGCTCACATGCAGCTAGAGTGTTCCGAAAAGAGGTCCAGCCTCCCATTTTGGTGTTTGTCGATAAAATTTGGTTCAGTTCTCGCCATATACGCTCCACCTCAGCATGTGTGATTATCGCGAGGTCGAAGTTTGCAACGTCCCTTGATGTGTATGTGAATCGCCCGAAGTGCTGTGCAAGCAAGAGAAACGCGGTGATGTAGCGCCATCCCTTCAGAAATTTGTCTGTGACCTTCGCCTGCGGTCGTAATGTCTCCAGTTCAGCGTCCACCCTCTTGAGGATGCGCACAAGCATTGGCCATGCATCGAGTGGCGTACCTGGGTCAAAAACGGACTCATAAGAAGACGGATTTCGCATGAACTTGGAGCGAAGCGAGGCAGCTGCGCTCGGAGCCTTTAGTATCAGCGCAACAAATCCGGCTGCCGCATAGAGGGGCGACACCAACTCAGCTGGAGCATGGCCCTGATTGGCATAGTAGTTCTTGCGCCTCTCGTAGAACAGCCCGTGCCGCAGCATCACATCTTCGATGTCGCGTTGAATCTTGTCAGTCGCATGTAGCGACGCCAGCTCAACGTCTGTCTGGTTGTTCGTTGCCCGAATGATCGCGTCACGAACGGCTTCCTGCTTGGTTACGATCACCTTGACCAGCACGCAACGATCGTCCGATGGTGAATCGGTGTAGACAAAGTGCCTAAAAATGGACTCCGTCGTTTGGAGACCGTTGACGATCTGGATGTCGCTGGCTTGAATAGACTTTCCAGTGATGGCAGCAGATGTGGCGAGAATAGTGACGCCGTTATTAAGCCACCAGAAGTCTGGAGAGTCAGGGCCTTCGAGTGTCGCCTTGATGTCTTCGTTGACTCTGTTGAGGCCCATGAAGGCCCTAACATTTGAGTCGAAGAGGTATCGGCGGAGCTTTCCCTGGTCAGAAATGAAGTGGAAGTAGTCTGAGATTCGGGCAAGAACGACGTAACGCTCACCCTTGGCAAGTGCCTCTACAAACGGGAGCTCGAGTGTGTAGTTTGGAATCTTGCGATGCAGCTCAACTAGTTCAGTTGCACCGACAAACGTGAACTTCGCTCGGCACGATCCGAAGCACTCTTCAACCAAGGCTTCGATCTGCCGCCCACGTGCCTTGACCTCATCACCCATGTCTGAGGTGTCGCCTCTCGAAGAGTAGTACACGTCCATCGAGAAGCTGCCAAGTCTCGGTGAGAGCTTGCGATATGCAAACTTCAGATTTCTTCTCATCCTGAGCAAGGCCTCTGAGTAGGCACCGGTCAGCGAAGAATCCTCAAGAGAAAAGTCCAGCAGTTCCGTCAGTGTCGCGATGAGTGCATCAAGTGTCGCCTGCTTGAACGTATCGTGATGCTTGCAGGTAATGAGAACGACCCGTAACTCAGAGTTTGATCTCGGCCAAATAAATGCTTCAGGATCCTGAAGCAAGTGTCCGTTAACGAGTATGAAAAAGCCGTCTACTCCGCCGTCCTGCCTCCCATCGATTGAGCCATGGAGTATTTCTTCTGAGGAGAGGTCGTGGTCTTTGAGAATTTGCTCGAAGGCGAGGTATTCAAATGCTTCATCTCGCTTCTCCGAGGGAAGGTGAAGCGACACGCGATCATCGATGATCCCGTCGAGAAGGAGTCGGTCGTTCTTGGCCATGCGTCGTGAGCTAGTGAGTGGATTTCGGGGGCTAACGTGATTTATCCCGCAAAACCTGCGGGATAAACTGGACCGTGCGGGGCATTCTGGACATTGATTCCTCCGGGAGGTTGCTTGCAGGATGGTTTTTCAAGCACGCACCTGTTTAAATGTCTGGGTATAAGAATTCTGCGAACCCCGGGAAGCGTACTCTCGATGGAAGGGTTAGGCATAGACTCCGAGGCGGTCTTGAAGTTCCTCTACAGATAGGCTGTCTAGCTCCTCCTTGCGCAAGAGAGCGATCACGTCTTTCCCTTTCCTCCCGAGCGCCTCATCTTTGATTCTGGTCACCAGCGAGGAGTACTTCTCGACTGCTCCCGCCTCTTGGTCCAATACGATGAGCAGCACGCTATTGGGGAGGCGATTAGTTAACTGGGAATAGATCGTTCTGGCATAGATGCTTTTTAGGAAGGACTCCTTTAACCAGCCGTAGTTAAAGCCTCGGCGGATGTACTTCACTTCAATGATGTAGTCCTTCGTTAGCATGGCTTTGCCTCGAAGCAAGACGTCGAGCTCTACTCCACCAATCATCTTGTTTGCTTCGACATCAAACTTTTTGTGATAAATCTCTTGAAGTCGACGCGTGACCTTTGCTTCTATGTCGGCATAGATCGCCCCATTGATTTTCCTGTTTTTCGGTGTGGCGCGCGGTACGGCCTCTTGCTCGTCTGCCTTCCGTTCGTTTGATGCCTCGATCTCGTCTTTAGTCGCATCACGGAGGGCGGTCTTTTTAAGCTCTACTTCAATCCGCGTTTGCTCGTCTAGCAGAACCTGATTGGCAAGCCATCGCTTCAACCCTATGTAGATGAAGGCCACCCCGCAGGCGAAGGCCACTGCGGAGAACCAAGGGATAAAGCGCAAAACGAAAGCGACGGCTTCCTGCCGATTCTGAATCGCGTCCCGAGCCACTTGCGTAACCGTCTTTAGTTCTGCTTCAGACCTGAATAGATCAAACGGTTCTTTGAGGAAGAGCCAAGGAGCGAGAACGGCAAGTGAGATGAGGACTACTCCAAGGGAAACGACAAACTTGTATAAGTCTCCGAACTCAAATTTCATTGGCTTTCCCTGATATGCCTAACGCC